>CALLYM010000054.1 GCA_937858155.1 uncultured Phycisphaerales bacterium
CCACAAGCTGAAGGTTCCGCAGGGCTCACCCGCCCGGGTTGCCGTGGCTTTCCCGTTGACACACGGCACGTTTTCCGCCACACTATGGAGGGACTATCCGGTCTCGCGGCAGATTGGGCGCGACGGTGCGTCCGAGTTCTTTTTCCTTGAACCGCCCGTTCCGGGCCTGGAGTTGCTCATGAAGATTCGTTCGCTCGCACTCGCCTGCGGCACGCTCGGAGTCGTCGCCATCAGCACGGGAGCCCTCGCCCAGACCAATGGGCTCCAGAACGGGGGATTCGAGCGCATCTGCTTCATCTGCGGTGGTCCGTTCGCTGAGGGCTGGCACAGCGCGGGCGGAGACACGATTGCGCCGCGGCGGTTCGTGGGCGACGGGCAGACGCCGGCCATTTTCCCGGTTGGCACTCCCAACGCCATCACGCCCCACTCGGGGAATGCCATGCAGGCGATTGGCACGCACGGGTCGGGCGGCTACGAGGGCGTCTCGACCGACACGACGAACTATTGCTGGTGCGACCAGACGTGCGGCACGTTCTGCTCGACGCCGTTCCCTTACTTTGACCCCAACTTCGATTACAACGGCGGCGATGTGGTGGTGAGCGGTTACTACATGATCCCTGCGAACGACCCTATCGTGGGCGACTTTGCGGGGATGAAGATCCGTGCGAAGGTGCTGAACCAGGATGTGGCCACTTTCGAGTCGCTGGACATCAGCGGTCATACTAACGGGCAGTGGGTCTTTTACACCCGCACGGTGGCACGTGCCGCCATCCAGGAGCAGTACGAGTGTAACGCGGGGATCCGCCCCAACTGCGGGTGCAACTGCGTCCCCACGTCTCCCCTCCCGGACCGCATCAAGGTGGAACCGCTGCGGTTCGTGGGCGATGGGAACCCTACGAGCGGCACTATTTACTGGGACGATATCACGTACACGCAGCTCCCCCCCGGCCCCAGCTGCGACAGCATCGACTTCAATAACGACACGCTCTTCCCGGATACGGCCGACATCGACGACTTTCTGTCTGTCTTCTCCGGCGGGGCGTGCAGCACCGATCCTTCACCGGGCTGCAACGACATCGACTTCAACAACGACACGCTCTTCCCGGACACGCTGGACATTGACTCACTGCTCAGCGTCTTCTCAGGCGGTCCGTGCCTGACCTGAGTTTCATGGAGTGGGGAAGTCCCGTCATGGGCGCGATTCGAGTTTTGGAAGCGACCCCTGGGTGGACACCCGGGGGTTTTTCTTTGGGCGCCGCATTCTCGCTCTTCATGCGCGGCTGTATGCTTTCCTGCGCGTCTGCCCGGTCTTCTGGAGCATTCACCGATGATCCGCCCCTTCACGCTCATACTCGCCGCGTACGCCACGCTTATGTTGATCGCGTGCCCACCATCGCGGGCGCAGGTGGCAGGCGTGGGGCCGACGCAGCGGGTTCTCGATCCGATGGACGATGCACGTTCGTGGAAGGTGGTGACGCCTGAGGGCGTGCGGCTGAGCGTTCACGAGGAAGAGGGCGTCGTCGGCAAGTGTCTCCGACTGGACTACGAGTTTGTCACCGGCGGGGGGTACTGCATCATCCAGAAGGACCTCCCCGTTGTCCTGCCGGCCAACTACGAGTTCGCGTTCCATGTGCGCGGCGAAGGCCCGGACAACAACCTGGAGTTCAAGCTGATCGACAAGCAGGGTGACAGCGTGTGGTGGGTGAATCGGAGGGCGTTCGAGTGGCCAACGGCGTGGACCCGGCTCTCAAACAAGAAGCGGAAGATGGAGTTCGCATGGGGGCCGTCGGGGGGCGCGCCGCTGACGGAGGTCAGCAAGGTCGAGTTTGCAATTGCAAGCAGCAGCGGTGGGAAGGGGAGCGTGTGGCTGGATGAGTTGATGCTGCGCGAAGTGCCCGCTTCCTCCGATGCGCCCCCTCCACCATTGTCCGTTTCCGCCAGCACGACCAAAGACGCTTCGCACGACGCATCCCAAGTGCTCGACGGCAACCCCGACACCATGTGGATGCCGCCGGACGATGCGAAGGACGCCACGCTCACGATTGATCAGGGCATCGTGCGCGAGTTCGGAGGGCTCTTCGTGAAGTGGGGCGCACCTTCACCAGCGTTCGTAGTCGATCTCTCCGACGACGGCAGCACATGGACGCGGGCGGCACACAAGGACCGGGGCGGTGCCGCACAGTCGCTCATGCCGATGCCGGAGGCCGAGGCCCGGTTTGTGAAGATCACGATGTCGGGTCTGCGGCCATGGCGGGATATCCCAATTTCTGGCGATGGCAGCGAGGAACTTGAGGGTGCTATCGAGGAGGTGCGTCTGCTCGACGCGTCCCAGACCGCCTCCCCCAACGCAATGGTCGCTTGGATCGCCCAGCAGTCGCCGCGCGGGCGGTACCCCAAGTACTTTCTGGGCGAGGCGACCTACTGGACGGTCATCGGCGAACCCGGAGATGCCGAGGAATCGCTAATGAACGAGGAGGGCCAGGTCGAGGTCGGCAAGCGCATGTTCTCCTTGGAGCCGTTTCTGCGGGAGCAGCCGCTGCTGGGTCAGGGCGAAGTGGTACGGACGTGGGCAGACAGCGAGAATACCCAGTCGCTTGCCGAAGGCACGGCACAGGTCAGGCGGGAGAGCGAAACCCACGCCCTGACCATCTCCGCACGCACCATTGCACGCGATGGCAAGCCCTGGTTGATCGTTGATTACGACCTCGCCGACCTCGCCCCCGGCTTTGGTGACACAAGACCGCCTTCACTGCTTGTGGCACTCCGTCCCTTCCAGGTCAATCCGACCTACCAGGCCCTCAATTGCCAGGGAGGCGTTGCGAGCGTGACATCCATGGAGACGCTCCGAGCGACGGAAGATCCATCCGACGCGAGTATTCGCGCGGTACGTTTGAAGGGTGCGAAGGGCGTCCGCGACGTTGTGGTGACCTACTACCCCGCAATCTGCGCTGGCGCTCCTTTCAACACGGGCGACGCACTCGCGATGCGGGGCTCCATCGGACTGCGGTACTTCCCACCCGATGATCCCCAGGGCCTGCTGGGTGCATTCATCGACTTTGGGGAAACTACGAGCGACACACTCCACCGTACTTTGCAAGTGCCGATGTTCGACACGAGCGCCATGAGCCTCAAGGCCGTGTATGCGGCGTCGTTGGTCGCGCAAGATGCTCGCCTAGCGCAGAACAATCATCCGGTGACAACGCGACTGACCGTCCCCGCCGCCGACCATTGGATAGCCGACACCTTCGACGCGCAACTCGCATACATCCTCATCAACCGCGACGGTGCGGCGCTTCAGCCCGGCTCGCGGTCGTACGAGCGGTCGTGGGCGCGGGATGGGTCGCTCACGTCGGCGGCGCTGCTGGCGTGCGGGCACGCGGAGGAGGCCCGGGCGTGGATTGATTGGTTCGGGTCGCACCAGTTCGAGAACGGCAGGATTCCGTGCGTGGTTGACAGCCGGGGCCCCGACCCGGTCAACGAGTACGACAGCAACGGCGAGTACATCTGGGCGGTGGCGAACTATTTCCGTTACACGCACGACGGAGAGTTCCTGAAGGCCCACTACCAGCGCGTGCAGAAGACGGTCGAGTACATCGAGAGCCTGCGCGCCCAGCGCCGCACCGCTGAGTATCTGGATGAGGCTTCGCCGATGCGCGCCATGTATGGCCTCGTGCCTGAATCCATCAGCCACGAGGGCTATTCCGCCAAGCCGATGCACTCCTACTGGGACGACTTCTTCGTGCTGCTGGGGCTCAAGGAAGCAGCGTACATCGCAGAGCAGGTGGGCGACGATCAATGGGCGCAGGCGTATGCAAAGTACGCTGCGGAATTCCGGGGGTGCCTGTACGATTCCATGCGCCGCGTCTTCGCGGAGAAAAAAATCGACTACATCCCCGGCTGTGTTGAACTCGGGGACTTTGATTCCACGTCGACGACCATTGCACTCTTTCCCTGCAACGAGCAGGACCACGCACCTCAGGCGCAGCTCCGCAACACGTTCGAGCGCTACTGGAAGTTCGCACGGGGGCGGATGAATGGCGAACCCTGGGAAGCGTTTACGCCCTATGAACTCCGGCACGTCGGCGCGTTCATACGCCTGGACCAGCGCGAGCGTGCGTACGAACTCCTCACTTGGTTCCATCAATTCCAGAGGCCCGAGGGCTGGCACCACTGGGCCGAGGTGGTGTGGCACGATCCGAAGACCCCGAAGTTCATTGGCGATATGCCGCACACATGGGTGGGGTCGGATTACATGAACTCCTTGCTGAGCATGTTCGCCTACGACCATGCGGGGGGACTGGTGCTCTTTGGCGGTGTGCCGCGGGTATGGATCGACTCGGAGGAGCGAGTCGCCATCGACAACCTGCATACGCAGTATGGCACCCTCTCGCTCTCGTTGCAGCGGAACAGCGGGCTGATCACCGCGCGGTTGGAAGGAGATGCTAAGGTGCCCGAAGCGGGCTTCATCGTGAAAAAACCGCCGCGGGCTCTTGGTGAGGACATCGTGGTGCGTTCGCTGCCCGTCGAGGTGTACTGGAAGGTGGAGTAGCTCATCAGGAAGCGCGGGCGGTCTGCCTTTGCTTCCGTGCACCCAACGGCCAACCATCTGCGTTCATCCAGCACGCTCAGGAAGCATTATGCCATTCCCCGCCAAATTCGTTTGGGGCGCCGCCGCCTCCGCGTATCAGATCGAGGGTGCTGCCCGGGAAGACGGGCGCGGCCCATCCATCTGGGACGACTGGTGCCGCATACCGGGCAATGTCTGGAGCGACCAGTCGGGCGATGTTGCCTGCGACCACTATCACCGAATGGAGGACGATGTTCGCTTGATGAAGGAGCTGGGGCTGCGCGCGTATCGCTTCAGCATCGCGTGGCCCCGCGTGATGCCCGAGGGCCGCGGCGTCGTGAATGACCAGGGCCTTGACTTCTATTCACGCCTTGTCGATGCGCTTCTCGGGGCGGGTATCACTCCGTACGCCACGCTCTTTCACTGGGACCTTCCTTCCACCCTTCACCGGCGTGGTGGTTGGCTGAACCGCTCCATCTGCGACTGGTTTGCCGACTACACCGCGGTGGTCATGGACTGTCTCTCCGACCGTGTGTCGCATTGGATGACGCTCAACGAGCCGCAGGTGTTCATCAAGTTCGGGTATGGCGACGGCGTCAATGCCCCCGGGTTCAAGCTGCCGCTGTCGGAGCAACTCCTTGGCGTGCACCACGCTCTATTGGCTCACGGCAAGAGCGTGCTGGCCGTCCGGGCTCGCGCAAGGCAGGCCGCGAAAGTTGGCTGGGCGCCCGTCTGCGTGGTGAAGTACCCCGCGACAAGTTCAGCCGCTGATGTTGCAGCCGCACGCACCGCCACTCTCGGTTCCTCCCAGCGCGATCTGTGGAACAACTCTTGGTACAACGACCCTGTGTTTCTTGGCGAATACCCGGCGCACCTGCTGAGCCTTTACGGTGCGGATGTGCCGGCGTTTGATGGCGCGGATATGAGTGTCATACGTCAGCCGCTGGACTTTCTTGGGCTCAACATTTACGAGGGTCAGCCGGTCCGCGCGTCAGGGAATGCCCAGGGCTGGGAGAACGCTCCCCGTCCCATCGGCCACCCTCTCACGGCGTTCCGTTGGCCCGTCGAGCCCGAGTCTCTCTACTGGGGTCCGTGCTTCATGCATGAACGCTACAACCTGCCGATTTACATCACGGAGAACGGGCTCTCGTCCATGGACTGGCCCAGCATGGACGGCAGGGTGCATGACCCGCAGCGCATCGACTTCACCCGGCGGTACCTCCTTTCCCTGCGGCGCGCGTCCGAGGACGGTGTGGATATCGCGGGCTATCTGCACTGGTCGCTCATGGACAACTTCGAATGGGCCGCGGGGTACCGCGAGCGCTTCGGTCTTGTCTACGTCGATTATGCGACGCAGCAGCGAACCCCCAAGGACTCGTGCGCGTGGTACAGGCGGGTCATTGAGTCCAACGGCGCGCACCTCGATACTGATCCTTTCGGGCAGGCTTTCCCCGGCACGCCAGCGAGTTAGCTTTCTCAATTTGTGTTGGACTTCGCGCGGTTTGCCGTACACTGGGGCAATTCCCGCGGAGACTCATCCCTTGGAAACCGTCGCGACTCCCCAAACCTCCCGCTGGGCCTTGTGGCCTCTCACGTCACTCGCGCTCGCGGGCGCAGCCGCGTGTCAAACGCTGCCGGTCGCGCCGCCCAAGGATTCGGTCACCGTACCCGGTGCATCGCTGATCACGATTGCTTCGCCCGAGGGAACGCTCCGCCCGCCCTTCTCTTTCTCTTCGGAGGACGAAGCGCTGCTCGACAAGGTTGAGCGCGGCGCGTTCAACTTCCTCTGGATGCAAGGATCGCCCGACCGCGGCATCGCGACGGGCATGGCGCCGGACCGCACCAGCAAGACCACTGTGAGCGTTGCTGGCGTCGGGTTCCAGCTGTCGGGTATTTGCGTGGGGGTGGAACGCGGGTGGATCACGCGGGATCAGGGGCGGGAACGGTGCGAGCTCATTCTGCGTTCTCTCATGAATCAGCCCGACAACCGCAAGGCGGGTTTGTTCTACCACTTTCTGGACGCGCAGCACGCCGGCCAGCCTGCCGAGGCGTATGAGCGCTGCGTCAGCACCATTGACTCGGCGCTCCTCATGTCCGGCATCCTCACGGCCTCGCAGTACTTCGGCGGCGACGTCCGGATCATGGGCGACCGGCTGTTTGCCGACGCCGATTGGCAGTTCTTCATCGCGCCCCCCGACGCGAAGGACCCGCAGATCCGCGGCTTCATGACACTGGGGTGGAAGCCGGCGGAAGCCACGGCGCCCACCGGTGCCGGGGCGTTGCTCCCGTATGGCTGGGTTGACAACGGTGATGAGCACCGTCTTGTGACTTTCCTCGGTGTCTGTGCGCCGCGCGAAGCTCACCGCGTGAATCCGGCGGTGTACTACCGCATGAGGCGCCAGCTGGGCCACTACAAGGACAGCGGGCCCATGGTCTGGTTCCCCTGGTCCGGCGCGTTGTTCACCTCGTTCTTTGCCAACTGTTGGATCAACTACGCCGCGATGGGGCCCGACGACCCGACCTTCTGGGGCGTGCCGCAACGGGCGCACGTGGATTGGTGGGAAAATAGCCGCCGCATCGCGGCGATGCACAAGCGCAAGGCCGCGGAGAACCCCCGCCAGCTGCCGGGGATTGGCAAGGATTCGTGGGGGATGACGGCGTCCGACATCGATGGTGGGTACGCCGTGCCAGGGCTGTTCCCCGAGTACCTGCACATGCCCGGGGCGCAGGAACCGAGGGACTTTGTGCAATGGCCGATCACGGACGACTGGGGCGACGGCACTGTTGCGCCGTACGGCGCGGGATCGTGCATCATGTTCGACCCGACCGGCGCCGTCGCCGCGCTCCGCCACTACCGCTCGCTGGAGGTTGGGTCGTCCCGACCGCTCTGGAATGACCCGGATTCCGGGGGCTATGGCTTTCAGGACGCGTTTAACGTGGGGGCGAAGTGGGTGGCGCCGGATTGCCTCGCGATCGACCAGGGTCCGCTGCTGCTTTCCATTGAGAACGCGCGCACGGGTCTCATCTGGAACACCTTCCACGCGCACCCGTGCGTGAAGGCGGGCATGGAACGCCTGCGTCTGCACCTGGACCACGCGGCGCCCGCGGCGCGCTAATCTGCAGGGCCTATGGCGACGCTCACGCTTTCCAACGTGGAAAAGAAGTACCCCAACGGGCACCACGCCGTGAAGGGGTTTTCGCTCGATGTCGGTGATGGTGAGTTCATCGTCCTTGTCGGCCCTTCGGGATGCGGGAAGTCCACTGTGCTGCGGATGGTCGCAGGGTTGGAGGACATCACGAGCGGGACAGTGTCGATCGCGGGGGAGGTCGTCAACGACCTTGCCCCGAAGGACCGCAACATCGCGATGGTCTTCCAGAACTACGCGTTGTATCCGCACATGACCGTGCGGAAGAACATGGCGTTCGCACTTTCGCTGCGTGGAACGCCGCGGGCCGAGATTGATGCCCGCGTGCAGAAGGCCGCGAAGGCCCTCGCCATCGAGGAACTCCTCGAGCGCAAGCCTGGCCAGCTTTCCGGCGGTCAGCGTCAGCGCGTGGCGCTGGGGCGGGCGATCGTGCGGGACCCTCAGATTGCGCTGTTCGATGAACCGCTGTCCAACCTTGATGCGAAGCTCCGTGTCGCGACGCGTGCGGAGCTCAAGGCTCTTCACCAGCGGCTGAAAACCACCTCGGTATACGTCACGCACGACCAGGAAGAGGCGATGACCCTGGGCGACCGCATTGTCGTGATGAGCAATGGCCTTGTCCAACAGGTCGGTACACCCATCGAGGTATACCAGCGCCCGGCGAACCGCTTCGTCGCCGCGTTCGTGGGCATGCCCCCGATGAACTTCGTCGAAGGCCACCTTCGAGACCATGCTGGAATCCAGTTTGAGGGCCAGGGGCTCTCGCTCTCAGTGCCAGCGGTTCACGCACCCAACCTGGCCGCCCACGTTGGAAAGCCTGTTGTGCTTGGCCTTCGTCCGCAGTCCCTTTCGGTGTCAGCTCCCTCCGTGGACACTTGGAACGCGACGATTCAGGTCATTGAACCTCTCGGCGATCTAATGGATCTGACTTTGGACGCCGGCGGTTGCCGCATCGTGGCCCGCACCCCCTTGAACGGGTCGTTTTCCGCTGGCCAGACTGTGGGAGTCATTCCTCACCAAGGAGCGGCCCACTGGTTTTTGCCCGGTGAGTTCGGTCGCCGGATCGGCGAAGGGTGACCAGATTGGTTCCGGTAACCGGGAATGCGAAGATCGGACAGTTCTAGGGTTTTCCCCGCCTTGACACCCCAACCACTTGCTGTACTCTGCTCTTGAGAGACAAGACCCTCTGTGCCGGGGATGTACCTGGCTTTGGGGTTCGCGGGCGTGCGAGCAGCGCGTCCATAGAGAGGAGATTGAGATGCGCAAGGTTCTTTCGATCGTCGCGCTCGCGGCACTGGCCGGCGCAGCACCGGCGCAGGACATGTCGCAGGTCAATGGTTACGCCATGGAGGCCCGCCTGTTCAACGACTTCGGCGGCACGACGCTGACCGTGAACGGTGTGAACCAGCCCGCCCACGTCACTTACCCGCTCGCGTACGGCCCGGTCCACATCAACGAGCAGTTTGCGTTCGGCGAGGCCGGCAACTTCGCGAACAAGCACGTCGCGTGGCTTTCTACCTACGGCGGCGCCACCAAGGCCCGCACCAATATCGGCCAGTCGTGGTCGATGGACTTCGATGTGACCATGAATTCCGTGTCCGCCTCTCCCCGCAAGGAAGCCGGTATTGAGTTCTGGCAGCCCCGCGGCCTGTACGCCTCTCCCTCGTACAACGACGAAGGGCAGATGCTCATCGCCAGCGACAACGGCGAAGTCGCCGTGTTCGGTGCGTCGCTCCCGTTCACGGGCTTTGGCACCGGCTGCTACACCCTGGGCACCACCGCTCACGTGTCGTTCAGCTACTACGCCCCGGGCGTCGCCCCCGGCACCACCCGCGGTTCGTACCGCCTGATCTTCACTGACGCCGTGACCGGCGTGCACGACAGCGGCTACAAGGAGTGGGGCCCCGAGTTCGACGGCGTCGAGGGCATGCGCGGCACGTACGTCGGCTTCAAGGATCAGAACCAGCGCAACCCCTTCCTCGCGGACAACGCGGACGTGATCTACAACAACCTCAGCATCATCCCGGCTCCCGCCGCCCTGGGCGTGCTGGGCCTGGGTGGGCTCGCTGCCGCCCGTCGTCGCCGCTGATCGACGATTTGAATACATGTGCACATTCACACGCCGGCCCCGACAGGGGCCGGTGTTGTTTTTGCATGCGGCGCGCCGCAGCGGGTGTGCTCCGCGTCTATCGTGCGCTCCACTCGCACCCACCAGGACGCACTTGTGACTGAAAATACCCCCATCGCCAACGCCTTTGGACACTTTGCCCAGGAAGGCCGCGCGTACGTCGTGACGGACCCCGCGACGCCCATGCCGTGGTGCAACGTCATCTGCAACGGGCGGTACGGCCTGGTTGTGAGCCAGAACGGGGGCGGATTCTCGTGGTACGACGATGCGCAGCACAACGTCCTCACGCGGTGGGAAATGGACCTGGTCCGTGACTGCTACGGCAAGTTCCTGTACATCATGGACCGTGACGACGGGCGGGTCTGGTCTGCGGCCCCTGCGCCATGCCAAGTACCCATGGACGCGTACCGCTGTACGCATGAGCCGGGTGTTACGACGTTCGAGACTAACACGCACTCCATCGGCGCAAAGTGGGCTTTGGCTGTGGACGCCGCGGATGGCGTGGAGGTGTGGAGCGTCGAGCTGACGAACACGGGCAAGGCTGCACGGCGCCTCCGCGTGTCGTCGTACTTTGAATGGACCTGCGGCGTCGCGCCCGACGCAAAGCGTGAGTTCCACAGGCTGTTCTTCACTACTAAGCACGATGCTCCACGCCGGGCGATCATCGCCACGAAGAACATGTGGGACATCCCGAGCAAGACCGAGAAGGATCACTGGAACATCGACTGGCCCTACGCGGCGGCACACAGCGTGACATGCGGCGCGTTCGAGCGGACGCTCGCGATCGCGGACAAGTCCACGTTCCTGGGGCGGTATGGCTCCACCGCGTGCCCAAGAGCGATGACGCGTGAGTTCAACAAGGGCTGGGACTCAAGCAGTGGGGGCTTTGGGCGCTTCGGCGATGCGTGCGCCGCGCTGGGGGGTGACATCGCGCTCGCGCCGGGCCAGACGGTGAAACTGCATTACACCATTGCGGTAGCCAAGGACGAGCAGAGTGTGCTCGCCCTTGTTGACAAGTATGCCGACGTGGCCGCTCCGAGCCGGGTGGTGGAGGGTGCACGTGCCGCGTGGTCCAAGCGTCTATCCACCACTCGCGTGAGTACAGAGGCCGCGGACTTTGACCTGCTCAACAACACGTGGCTGCCCTACCAGGCGATTTCCGGGCGGCTGTGGGGGCGTACCGGGTATTACCAGCAGTCCGGGGCGTTTGGTTTTCGGGACCAACTGCAGGACAGCCAGGTGTGGCTTCCGATCGAACCCAGCCGGTGCGCGGACCAGATCATGCTCCATGCGACCCGGCAGTTCGTCGACGGCAGCGTCAACCACTGGTGGCACGCCCTCGCCGACTTTGGCAACCACACCGCGTGCAGCGACGATTACCTCTGGCTCGCGTTCGTCACGGCGAACTATCTGAAGGAAACGGGCGACTTTGGAATCCTTCAACGCACCAGCCCGTTCAGGGACAGCGCTGAGGCAACCACGCTCCTTGACCACTGCACCCGGTCGATAGAGCGGTCCTTTCAACGCATGAGCCCGCGCGGGCTGCCGTTGATCGGCTCGTGCGACTGGAACGACGGCCTGTCAGCGCTTGGGTTGGAAGGCAAGGGCGAGAGTGTGTGGCTCGCGATGTTCCTCTGCGACATCCTGCGGGATTGGAACGTCATTTACTCGCGTGCCGGCGGCGTAACTCTCGCCAAGCAGTGCCTCTCCCGCCGCGAGGCGATCATCAGCGCGATCAATGCTCATGCGTGGGATTCCGGCTCCGTGGCAGGCTCGGCGGGTCACTACCGCTGCGCGACAAAGGATTCCGGCGAGTGGGTCGGCGCGTCACAATCAAGTGAAGGCAAGGTGCACCTCAACCCGCAGACCTGGTCCATCCTCGCCGACACAGGCCCAGTGGACCGCAAGTCCGCCGCATGGGATACAGCGAAGAAGAACCTGCTGACACCCTATGGACCGTTGCTGCTGGCACCCGCGTACACAATCCCAGACCGCGACATTGGTTATATCACGCGGTATTCGCCCGGCAGCCGGGAGAACGGCGGGGTGTACATGCACGCGGCCACATGGGCCCTCGCCGCCGCGGCCGCGATGCGGGACCCCAAGACTGTGGAGTCGATCTGGCGGTCCATTGCGCCGCCGAACCGGGCTTCCAACGCCGAAGCGTACTGGGCCGAGCCGTACGTCCTGCCGGGGAATGTGGATGGGCCGCTCTCTGACAAACCAGGCCGTGCGGGCTGGACGTGGTACACCGGTTCCGCCGCGTGGCTGCGCCGGGTGAGCCTTGAATGGGTGCTGGGGGTGCGACCGGTGTGGTCCGACGATGGCCAATCCGAGGCTCTGCTGATTGATCCTGTGCCCCCTCCCACGCTGGGCCGGGTGGTGTTTGAGCGCCCATGGCGCGGGCACGCCGTGAGGGTCGAGTTTGATGCGAAGACTTGGACGCACAATCCTGCGCGGGTGGTGCTCGAAGGCCGGGAAATCCCCGGCGGGCTGGTGACTGAAAGTTTGCTCACGCAGGCGGGTAGCCCTTCGCGCCCAGCGCGGTTTGTGGTATCATGGAAGTGACAGGTGGGCGGCAGCCGCGACCGTGGTGCGGCTCACTCGGTTGGCCGGGTGAATGGATGAAGCACCGTCGTGCGTGTGGGGACTCGGAGACCAGGCCATGCAGGGAATGAAGGCTGCGCGTCGTGCGTTTACGCTGATTGAGCTGCTCATTGTCATCGCGATTATCTCACTGTTGATCAGCCTGGTTCTGCCCAGCGTTGGGTCGGCGCGGCGAACGACGTGGAATGTCCTGTGCCAGAATAACCTTCGGCAGATCGGCCTCGCGACACAGATGTACTTGGACGAGCAGAAGGACCCTGTCTTCTTCGACCTGCAGCGGCTCGATCCGAACAACACTGGCAGCATCTTTTACCACGTTCCCGTGGTGGACGCTTTGCAACCGTACCTTGGCTACGCGCGTAGCAAACCGTTTGACTGCCCCGCCGCGAAGGGTTTGTCCAGCGTTCGCGATCCTGCGAACTTGTCGTACCTTGCCGCGAACGGTCGAATCTTTGTCTCCCACTTGGAATCGGACTACGACGCGAATGGCAACCTTGTGTTCAGCCCGTTCCAGATGATTGCCAACTTCAGCCAAGGTCCATTCCCGCGGTATACTGAATACTGGTTTAATGACTCGCGCATGCTGCCGCCGCCGCCATCGACCGCAACGAGTGGAGTTTCCAAGCGGCGTTGGCGCCTCATACGTTGGCCGCAATATTTGGTTGTAGCGACAGACGCGATGGACGAATTCCCTCGCCACCAGGGAGCAAAGACAAACTTTCGCGATGCGACGGGCGGCTCGAACACAGGGCATGTGGGCAAGAACAACTTCCTGTTCGGCGATCAGGCGGTCAAGATGATCGAGTATTCTGACTACCAGGAACGGCCCGATCCAGCCGGTGCGCCCGCCCCATTCTTCAACTGGGGGCATGTCTACAACTAAACGCGCCGGTAGAAACTCTGAGGAGGAATTGCGTGCGAGACTTGCTTTCCAAGTACCCGTGGCTTGGGTGGGCTATTGCGGGGCTTCTGTTTGCCCTCACGCTTTGGCTGATTTTCAGGCCTCGTAACGCGGGCGAATACGACCCTGACCGCATGAAGGACATGCTCACGATCCGCTATACGGATACAGACGAGGTTGAAAAGATACCGCGTGGACGTCTCGACCAGATGCTGCGGCGCTCAGGGGACAATCTCGATCCAACAAAGGGAATCATCAACCCAAAGACGGGCAAACCGACGGGCTTCCTGGTGGATGAAGATGAATGGTCCAGCATGATCGAGCGGATCAATCGTGAGAAGTCGCAGATCCGACACGAGAGCGGTGCCAAGTCGCGCGTGCTGCCGCGCAAGGAAACACCCCTCACGCCCGAGCAACTCAAGAAGCTCGAAGACGACGCGAAGAAGACCGCCCCCGCCGGGAAGTAGCGCACGCCCATGCCCAGTCCCGCCGAAATCTCTCGCAGGGCGGCGGTGGGGGTGCTCGCCGCGGGCGCGGTCGGTTTCCTGACATTCGGTGGGCGCACCAAGCAGCAGCAGCCGCCCCGCGGGCGCCTTGTGCTGGACTACTGGGAAAAGTGGACCGGGCACGAGGGTGCAGCTATGCAGCGTGTCGTCGACGCCTTCAACGCGTCGCAAGACCGGCTGTGGGTGCGGTACCTCATCACCACCACCATCCACCAGAAGGCCCTTGTCTCCATCCTCGGCGGTAACCCTCCCGACGTGCTGGGGCTTTACGCATTCAATGTGCCGTCGTACGCGGAGGCCAATGCGCTGCTGCCGCTGGAGGACCTCGCGGCACCAGCGGGCCTCGCACTCACCGACTATGCACCGGGGATGCGCCCGATCATGCAGTTCGGCGGCCGGTGGTACGCCACAATCAACACCGGCGGCACCCTGGCCATGTACTGGAACAGGTCGATTTTCCGGGAGTGCGCCGACGCGCTGCGTGCCCGCGGACTTTCTTCGGAAGAACCGCCACGCACCATCGAAGAGCTCGATGCGGCGCACGAGGCCATATGCCGCGTCAAGGGTGGGGGGACGCTGGGTTCTGGACCGCTCGAACGGGCCGGGTTCCTGCATATGGAGCCGGGCTGGTGGTCGTGGATCTGGCCGTATTACTTTGGCGGTTCGCTGTACGACCCTGCGGGCGACCGAGCCCTTGCGGCGAGCGCGGAGTGCGTGCGGGCGTATGAATGGGTGGAGTCGTACACCAGGAAGCTGGGAGTGGAGCACGCCGAGAAGTTCCGAACCGGATTCGGGCCGTACGGCACGCCCCAGAGCGCGTTCCTGACGGGCGAGGTGGCGATGGTCGTTCAGGGCCCGTGGATGGCCAACCTCATCAAGGCCTTCAAGCCCGACCTGGATTATGGCGTGGCACCGATGCCAGTGGCGAAAGACGTGTACGACCCAGCCGCCCCGGTCGCGTGCATTGACACGGACGTCCTGATGATCCCGCGGGGCGCAAAGCACCCGGAAGCGTCGATGGAGTTTGTCGCGTTCACGCAGCGGCAAGAGAATGTGGAGGCGTTGGCGACGGCCCATTGCAAGGGGTCGCCCATGGTGAAGGTCAGCGACGCGTTCCTCGCGAACCACCCCAACCGCGGCGTGCAACTGCATACCAGTCTTGCCAGTAGCCCGCGCGCGTTCATCGCGCCGCCCACACCCGTGTGGCCCGAGTACAAGGACCTGTTCGACACCACGATGATGGACCTATGGAAGCTCGCCGAACCCGCGGCAACGAGGTTGCCGAGCATCCAGGCACGCGCCCAAGCGATGCTCGATCAGGCTCGCGCGTACAAAGTCACACGCGGCGAACTGCCGGCGTGATCGCTAGGCGGCGGCGGGCATGGCGATCATCCGAGCCCGCTTGGCTTGCCGGCGCTTCCGGAGGGCGTAGAAGAGCACGAACAGAACCACCCCCAGCAGTAGCAGCGCGAGGATGGGAACCAAGACCGCGAGCGCCGCGACCAGCAGCGCGCCCCCATTCTCGATGGTCGCGACTACGGGGTTGGCGAAGCCGCCCGTTGTTGCAAGGGACAGGCCTCGCAGAAGGATGGTGCCGGTCTGCACAAGTCCTGCCACACCACCGCCGGCGACGATGCCGACGATCCACGAGACCCATGGGTCTGCGTGGGTGACCTGTGAGGCTACGGCAAGCGTGCCAGCGGTGATCGAGCAGGGCAAGGCAATAACATCCAGCACGTGGTCCAACCATGGCCAATAGAACGCGACGACCTCAAGGACGCTGGCCACACTGAAGGACACCAGAGCGGGGGTGGAAGAAATCCAACCGAACTGGTCACCCAACGTCACGACGCTCGCCTTGGAGGCGATGCTGAGGATGAGCATGGGCAGGAAGATGCGCAGGCCGCACGCCGCCGCGAGCGCCACGCCTCCGATGACGGCGAGGACTATCGAAAAGACTTCGGCGGTCGTGAGATTCATCGAAACGACTCCTCTGGATGGCCCTCCCAACTGCGCGCGGAACCCGCGCGAGCGGGGCACCAGATTATTGGGTAGTCTGGCCCACCAGTTTCAGGCCTGCAAAGCGTGCAATTCATGCAAGCCATCAGACAGCAAGGGGATGCAACCGCCCTGACCGCGTGGTATGCTTGCGTCCGCAAAGCCTCACACAGGAGCCCCCATGGCTTTCCAGGCACAACCGGGCGAGCAGTACACCATCCGCCGCAAGGTCTTCAAGCTCTTTGGCGCGTCTTTTCACGTCTATGACGCGCAGGGCAGTGTTGTTGGCTTCTGCAATCAGAAGGCGTTCAAGCTGCGCGAGGACATCCGGATCTATACAGACGATTCGATGAGCAAGGAACTGCTCAGGATCAACACGCAGCAGATCCTGGACATTTCCGCGGCGTACACGGTGGCCCTGGGAGACGGCACGGTTCTGGGTGTCATGAAGCGGAAGGGCCTCAAGAGCGCGTTCCTTCGCGATGAATGGCTTGTCTACTCACCAGCGGGGCAGCAACTCGCGATCCTCCAGGAGCGCGGGGCGGTGTTGGCGTTCCTACGCCGGCACGTCGAGTGGGTCTCGCTGTTCTCCCCTCAGAAGTTTGATCTGGTCCGGACGGATGGCTCCCATGCCGCGGCCTTCCGTCAGCACTTCAACCTCTTTGTCTATCGACTGGGCGTCGCGATCACGCGCGACGACAAGGACCGTGATGACGGCATAGACGACATGATGATCCTCGCGATGGGCTGCCTGATTTGTGCGATCGAAGGGCGGCAGTCCGGAGGTTAATGCGGCCGCGCGGGCTGGTCGCGCGGGCGTACCCTTGTTCCCACGGCCCCGTAGCTCAGCGGTTAGAGCAGGCGACTCATAATCGCTTGGTCCTCGGTTCGAATCCGAGCGGGGCCACTTGTATGGAGCGGCGGTTCACGGTGCGCGTTCAGCGAACACGTACAGCCGATGTCCTTTGGGGGACAGCCCGCGTGCCCTGCATGCACGCTCTGCCAGCGCGGTCAATTCGGGCAGGTCCAGCGGGATCATCTCCCGCGTGTCCGTCCGGATGATCAGGTCGCTGGGGCGGCGTCCATACACAAGGTGGTAGTACCCCTGTTCCTCGCCCAGCGGGAGGCGCTGGATGATCCCCGCGTCCAGCAGCAGCCGGATTGTGCGGTACACGGTGGCCTTGCTGATGCGAAGCCGCTGCGCGCCCGGCGGGTGCGCACCTTTCACAGCCTCCACGACCCTCTCGGCCTGGAATGGGCCGTCGAAGCGGATAACGGTGTCGAGGATGTGGGCCCGCTCGGGTGTGTACTTGAGGCCCTCGCCCTTGAGGGCACGCCGGAATACGGCGCACAGAGGCTCAAACACCTCAAGGGCGTCCTCCTCTGGCGCGGTGGGTGATGTGCGGGCGAATTCACTGCTCACGGTGCGATCATCGTAGTGCGACTCGCCTCGCCATCATTACCGCTTGAGTGCGGTGGAAATGGCGGCGAGGATCGCTTCGGGTTCGCTCATCCGCCCGGTACCGGTTGTTCTGCACGCCTGCCAGCCTTCGTCAGGGCCCACGAAGCGGAAACCGTCGCCGTCGAGCGTCCTGAGGTTCCGCTGCGTGCTGGGCTGG
Organism: uncultured Phycisphaerales bacterium; assembly: GCA_937858155.1. Taxonomy (GTDB): domain Bacteria; phylum Planctomycetota; class Phycisphaerae; order Phycisphaerales; family UBA1924; genus BJHL01. The sequence goes on from CALLYM010000054.1 coordinate 17,473, forward strand.
GCCCACATCGCCGCGTTCATCGACGGCGCGAGCAGCACAGGCGTGCGTGACCGGTCCACCGCGGACAGGATGAGCGTGACCACATCGTCACACCGGCCCGTGGCGAGCTTCGAGACGCAGTCCATGGTGCACGGGGCAACAACTGCAAGCGATGCGGCGCTCGCGAGCGAGACGTGCTGGGGGTCCTTGCTCTCGATGTGCTCCCAGGCGCTGGTGTACACCGGGTTTGCGGAGAGTGCCTGGAACGTCAGGGGCGTCACGAAGTGCGTGGCGGCGTCGGTCATGGCCACGGTGACGGTTGCACCGGCCTGCGCCAGGCGGCTGACGACCGTGCAGGTCTTGTACGCTGCGATGCCGCCGGTCACGCCCACGATGATCCGCTTCCCCGTGACCGCGGCGCGGAGGGCGTCGATTTCTGGCGGGCGAATCACAGATCAATCCTCACTGGCGGCTGGACGCAGCTTGGCATCGTCCCAGTCCAGCGTGATCTTGTCCTGCATGATCTCTTCAATGACTACCTCAAGGTCGGACCGACCGTCGCGGTCCACCAGGGGGCGTGCACCCTCCATGAGCTGGCCCAGCCGCTGCTGGATGAGCGTGCACAGCTTGAACCGGCCGCCAAACTTGTTCACGATTTCTTCGCTCTTGAGTGCTTCGATCATGATGGGTACCAGTCGGGGAGGATCGGGGCCAGGGGCATCCGAGATTGAAAGGGCGAGAACCAACCCTGGTGGCTACTATCCACCTACGGGCACGCCGCCTGACCTGCGTGGACCCCTTCCAGGGTCCGACCGCAAAGGGTAACAGTAGGCGGGGTCCGGCGAGATTTGTGCACCTTTGGACTTTGGGCCCCCGCGCGGGATCGCGCTGGACCAGGCGTAGTCCATGATTGTTGGCCCAGTGGGGGCTTGACCCATGGCGATTGTAAAGGGGGACACCGTTGTGCACGCTGGCAAGCCCGAGTGGGGCCCCGGTGACGTGCTGGCGGTTGAGGGGGCGTCGCACGAAGGCAAGCCGGTCCAGCGGGTGACCGTCCGGTTTGCGCGGGCTGGCCTCAAGACCCTTTCCACCGCATTTGCGGAGTTGCGGCCTGCTCCAGCGAAGACAGGTCGGGTGGCGGTACCCGCAGTCCGGAGCCAACCTCCATCACCTTCGCCTGCACCTGTCGGTATTGAACGGCCCGCGCCCGCCATCGCGAGCGGCGCGATCGAACCTGACCCCGACTTCGCAGTCGACACGTCCGCAGAGGCGCTACAGAAGCTGCCGGAACAGGCAACGGACCCCTTTCTTCCGTTGATCGCCCGGCTCAAAGCGACGCTCGCAGTCTACAAGTACGCGGAGTCTCCCGGCGGGCTGATTGATTGGGCGGTGACTCAGACGGCGCTCCGCGACCCGTTGGCCACGTTCAGCCGGCACGACCTGGAGGTCGCGTTTGAGAGATTCCGGATCTCGGTAGATAACCACCTCAGGAAGCTGCTGCCGCTCGCGAGGAAGGACTCGCCCCGCGAAGTGGAGGCATTGCTGGGCACAGCCTCTCACGGGGCGCGTCAGGCGGTGCGGCGTGTGGACATCGGGCGTTGAGGATTTGCAACATCCGTCACGGGCCACAGCGGCGTTGGACCGCCTGGCATGCGGAAGAACCCTGAATCAGGGTTAGTGTCATTGGAATTGGTGTATTTGCGGACCAGGCGATTGGCACACGACGGTGCTCGCATGTGGCCCGCGGGTTGAACCTCTTTCCCTTCAGACCGGCGACCCGCCGGCACATCCACAGAAAGGGAAAGAGATGAACGAGCAGGACTTCCAGCAGAAACTCGGTGACCTCATCCAGCAGATCAACGACCTGCCCGAGCAGCAGCGTGCACCGCTTGCTCAAATCGCGACCGAGACCCGGGACCGCCATGAGCGCATGAAGAAGACAGTCGCGGATTTGCAGGAATCCCTGGACTATCTCCGTCTCTCCATCAAGTACCTCGTGTTCGACCTTGAGGCCACCCGCCGCGAGAACGACTACCTCCGGAAACTGATTGCTCAGCACTCGCGGGAGGAGGGCGGGGGCGATGCGGGCGAGAGCCACACCGACGACGGTTGCCACGGCGCCGACTGACACGTCGAGCGGGACAACTCCATGAATTCCGGGAAGGGCAGGCTTACTCCACCTGCCCTTCCTCCATTTTTGTCAGGGTCGGGCAAGGTCGGCGTCCTATGCCCCTTGGAGGATCGAGAAGATCCGCGAAGGGTTCAGCTTCTTTGCATTCTCGAGCATGGACGCCTCGTTGCTGGTGTACACACCCTTGGCCTCCTCCACCTTGCGTGTGAAGAGCTGCTGGAGATCGCTCATGGTCAGCTTGCGTCCGCCGCTGTAGTAGCTCTTTGCCACGTGGCCGAGCGCGTACGTCGTCGCGAACGTCATGACGGGCCCGGTCGCCTTTTCTGTTATGGTGCGTCCGGTCTTGCCCAGGTACTTCCCAGCCAGGTTGCCCAGGAAGCGCCGGGCGAAACTCTCCACGACCTGGCTCGTCATACCCAGGCCCGCCGCGGCGATGAACTCCTTGATGTGGCCCGAATCGAGCTTGTATCCATAGATCGTGCCGATCTTGTGGACCATTTTCGTCTGCAGCGGGATGATCGCCACGCCCGCGAGGCGCTGCGGCAGGAGTTCCAAGCCTGCATTAATCGCCGCGTAGGTCATGATGGTGTCGTCGGCCTGTTGGCCCTGCGGCTTGGACTGAGGGGCTGCAAGGGACGAGGACACGGCAGCCGCGCCGGCGGTTGCTGCCGCCGCGGTGTCTAGCCTGATATCCGCGAATTCATTGCCTTCCTTCACCGCGGCCTGCGCGGTGTCGGGCTTGATTGCCAGGAGTTCGGCCAGGCGGTCCAGGAATTCCTGCTCGGGCTTGGACGTCACGCCGTCTGATGCGCAGACGCCTACCGCCAGCTCGTACGCAAGGCGGCGTGACTCGGGGTCGTTGATATTCCGGGCCTCATCTTCAAGGCTTGTGCGGTGCATGACGACCCGCATATAGACGTTGTCGCCCACGCTGCCGATGCGTTCGATGGACTGCCGCAGCTTTTCACGCTCGGCGTCGGACTGAACACCGTCCACTAATGCTGCCATCAGGGAGATCGCCGCCAAGGACTCGCGTTCCATCGTGGTCATGACGCATTGTTAGGGGGCAGCAGCGCCGGATTTCAGGGGCAGTTCCCTGTGCGGTGGGGGGCGTCACTTCGCGGAAATATCGAGCACAAACTCGACCCCCGGGGACTGTTCTGTGATCCGCAGTTCGCCCCCCAATTGTTCGGCGAGCCCCTTGGAGAGCGCGAGCCCCAGGCCAAGCCCCGGCGTGGAGCCGTGGGCGTGGGCCCGCCCCCGCACAAAGGCGTCAAACACCCGGGCCTGCTCCTCGAAGGGCACGCCCGGGCCAAAGTCGCGGACACTCGCACGCATTCGGCCGTTCTCGATGCTCCACGTCAGCACAATGCGGTTCTGATCCGGGTCCGCGTCGTTCCTGGCGTACTTGCAGGCGTTGTCGACCAGGTTGCCGAGCACACGCTCCAGGATGGCTGGGTCGGTCCGCACCGGCTGATCCGCGTCGCAGGTAAGCGTGACGTCCAGCCGCATCTCGGCACGCCCGCACGCGGCGAGCAGGCCTGGCTCGATCCTTGCGCGCAGTTCGCGGAGCGTCATGGTCTCAAACGCGGCCCGGGAGCCACGCCCCAACCTGGCGAAGTCGAGCACGCTCTCAACGATGCGCGTGAGCCGGATCGATTCGTGGTGCAGTGTCCGCGCATACTGGCGCTTGGCGTCCTCTGTCGGCACCATGCCGTCGCTGAGCATCTGCGAATACAAGCAGAATGTGGTGAGGGGAGTGCGCAGTTCGTGCGTGACGGCGGATACGAAGCGTCCGCGACGCTCTGCAAGTTCGATGCTCGCCCGCACAATCCCGAACATTGCCACCACGCTCCCGATCACCAGCACCCAGACCACCACGAGCACACCGCGAAGTGGTGTCCAGCGTGCGCGTGCGGACATGGCGGGCTCGTCGACCACTAACTCCGCCGGGATGGTTGCCAGCATGCGACCGAGCGTGGGAGCGGTGGGGGACACAAACTCGACCGGTTTGATCGTGCAGGTCGGGAACAGTGGCTTGACGGGCTCCAGGAGCGCATCTCGGAGTCGGGTCCAGTCCAGCCAGAACCCCTGTTCCAAGGCCCTGTCGCCCACTCGCACGCTGCGGACAAATATCAATTCGGGTTCACCGCCTTTCGTCCTCGGCGCAAGCCAGCGAGGCGTGAACTGTCCTTGCACAATCAGTTCGCCGGCGGGCCATGCGGATTCTTCCGCATCGCCGAGGTCGCCGGCAGGGGTTGGGGGCTGCTGGGCTCCAGCATTCGGGGACTTGGCACCACTCTTCAGAGTCGGCGTGTCGCCGGGGCGAGCCGTGTTTTCGTCGGCACTCGTCTGCGGCTGCGACTTGGTCTGTTGCTCACTCTCGGTGTTCGCCGCCGGGGGCGGAGCGACAGAGCCGCCCGGGTCTGACTTGTTATCGGTTGGAGGCGCAGAGTTGCGCTTCGTGTCGTCTTCCTTTACACCGCGGTATGCACGTTCCCTCGAGCCACCGCCGCGTTGCTGTCCGCGCGCGACGTCCTCTGCCTGCTGGTTGTACTGTGACGTCGCTTTGTTGAGCGCATCGCGTCTTGCGGCGTATTCGTTATCACCATCCGCCGGCACCTGACGCTGAGGTGTTGTGGGGGGGGCAGGCTTGCCGGTTTGTGCATCTCCAGGTTTGGGCGTCGGCGGGGCACCTGCCGCGAGCGGTGTGCCTTCCTGCTTCTCCTTCGCTTCAACGAGTGCCGGCACGGCGTCCTCAGGTTGCGGCTGGCTCAGCACGAGGGAGCTCGCCCCGATTGGAACCGCAAAGTTGGTCAGCTTCCGCAGTTCTGTCAAGCGATCTTCCGTACGGGCAATGGCGTACGGCGTGACGTAACCCGCCTCGGCCAGATCGCGCATTTTGCCCTGCGGAACTTGCGGCGAACTGAACGAACCACCCGCGTCGACCTGGAAGTGAAGGTTGACAAACTCGTCCGTGCTCGCGAGCAGTGGCGAGGGAACGAGGACTTCACGGGCCGGTTGTTCACCGCGGGGCCCGGGTGGTTCGTCCGTGTTGTCCTTTGCCTCAGGCCGAATGGTTCCTGCCGTTGTCTCTGCTGTGGCACCCCCTGTTTGCGGCGATTCTTCTGGCGGCTTGGTGGGGTAAAACGCCTGGTACTCGAAGTAAGGCCTTGCGGCCTCGCGTGCGATGATCGGGGTCATCGCCGAGTCAATCCGCCACAGGGCCTTGCGGAGAGATTCCTGGAATTCCGCTTGTGCCTGGGCCGCCTGCTCGCGTTGTTCCAGGCGTAATGCCTGCCATGTGAGCAGGCCCATGGCACCCAGCACAACGCATGCGCCCACTGCGGCCATGTGCATGATCCGACGAGGGTTGATGTTTGTCAGTGCATCGGGCATGGCTTAGGCCGGGCTGTCCTCCGGGGCGTCGGCGACGAGCATGTATCCCTTCCCGCGGACGGTGACAATCACCTTGGGGTCCTCGGCGTCGTCTTGCAGCACCTCCCGCAGTCGGGCGACAGCCATGTCGACGGTGCGTGTGTGCATGCCACGCGGGTCCAGCCCCCAGACGTTTCGGAGGAGTTCGTCACGGGCGATGGCGCGGCCGCGGTGGTGAGCGAGGTACTGCAGCACGCCGCATTCCTTGTCGCTGAGCAACTCCCGGGTCGTGTCCACTCTCGTGACTTCCCTGCGTTCCAGGTCGATCGATCGCCCGGCGATGCTTACTCGGGACACGGGGCGCGGGCGTTCAGCGCTGCGGCGCAGCACAGCTTCCACCCGCGCCAGTAGTTCGCTCGCCGAGAATGGCTTGACGACGTAGTCGTCGGCACCCTCCTTCAAGCCCCGCACCCGGTCGGCCTCTTCGCCCTTGGCGGTCAGCATGATCACCGGGAGCGTGGGGCTTGCCTTGCGGACTTCTCGGAGCACGGAGAACCCATCCATGCGGGGCATCAGGATGTCAAGCAGCACCAGGTCCGGCTGCACCGCCAAAGCCGCGTCAAGGCCGGCACGACCGTCTGGGGCTTCCGTGGGTTGATAACCAGCGAATCGCAGGCAGTCACACAGCCCGCGTCGGATGGCGGCGTCATCTTCCACGACCAGGATGCGTCCCAGTGGCATTGGCGTTCCTTCCGGAAAATCGTACGTTCCCGCTTTGATATGTATCGGGAAACGGGCGGGAGTTGCGTCACGGCGGGGTAACACCCACTACCGCCGGTGTGCCCTTAGGGTGTGTTTGCCTGCTGGCGACTCGCGCCGTAATGTTCCGCCCCTGTTTTCTGACTCTTGGGCGGGTGCCGGAGTGGCCAAACGGGGCAGACTGTAAATCTGTTGGCGAAAGCCTACGGGGGTTCGAATCCCTCCCCGCCCACTTGACGACGACCCCGGCGTGCACGCCGGGGTCGCGTCGTTTTTGGGGATACGCTCCCGTGTGCCCGCGTTGGATGCGCGGGCGGTGAGATTCTCACCCCTCGTTGGCAGGATGGCCGACATTGAGGCACTTATGCCCCGTCTCCCTATCGAGCGTTGTTCTCCCACGATGGTCCGCCTCCATGGGCGTGAGTTGGTGGCCTTCGCGGGCTGTAATTACCTGGGGCTGGGCAACCATCCACGCGTGATCGAAGCGACCAAGGACGCCCTGGACCGCTGGGGCCTGTCGACGACAGCCTCACGCGAAACAACAGGCAACACGCTTGCCCACGAGGCTCTGGAAGCCGAACTCGCCGAGTTTGTCGGGCAGGACTCCGCGATCCTGTCCGCCGAGGGGTACACCGCCAACTTCATGGCGATGCAGTCCCTTTCACGCGACCACCGGGTGTGCGCGGTGGACGCCCACGCGCACCGCTCGATCCGGCACGCCGCGATCGCGGCTGGGATGCAGGTCTTTGAATTTGAGCATGTCAGCCCCGACAGCGCCCGTTGGCTGTGCCAGCAGTATGCGGATCAGGGCGTGGTGATCGCGACGGACAGCGTGTTTGCCGCTGACGGGGCGGTGGCTCCGCTCCCCGAGTTGCTCCGCGCTCTGCCCGCGCGCCGCAGCACACTGCTCGTGGACGACTGTCATGGCTTGGGTGTCCTAGGGCAGGGCGGTCGCGGCGCGGTGTCGCACTTTGGGCTGTCTGACCCCCGGATTGTCATCACGACAACGCTCGCCAAAGGCCTTGGCTGCTACGGCGGCGCGGTGATGGGGCGCAGGAGCTTCATTTCCACTGTCCAGGAGCGTGCGTGGGTGTACCGTTCTTCGACGCCAGTGCCGCCCGCGATGGCCGAGGCGTGCCGTGCGGCCGTGCGGCTGCTCAAGGAGGATTCCTCTCTCGTCGACGCGTTGCGGAACAACATCCTGCTGATGCGCCAGAGCCTATTTTTCCAGGGACTGCCACTCCCGCCTGACGGGGTGCCGATCTTCACCTTCGCCGTTTCGCCAACGGATCGCATGGAAACCGTGCACCGATTGCTTATGGATCAGGGGCTCTTTGCCCCTCTCATCGAGTACCCCGGCGGCCCTGCAGACCGCTACTTCCGCGTGGTTGTCAACGCCCAGCACACGGCGCAGCAGATTGACCGGCTGGGTCGGGACTTGGCTCGCGCACTCGAATTCACTCGGACTGAAGGCACGGCGCGGCGCGTGCCGGTACACGTTGGGAGCGAGGTCGTCGAGTTCAAGCCTCCCGCATTGGTTTGACGGATGTTCGCGCTGTTTATGCGCGGCGGATTGCTGGCTCCGCCCCTATGATGTTCACCCGCTTTGGTCGGGCGGAGATCCAGCCGATAACGCTGGGCTGAAGGGTGGAATCCCCGGATTGGGAACCCGCGTCGGCGCGCGGGGGGGGTTTTTTGTCGCATGCACCTGGGCGAACTGCTCAACACCGGTCGGAGGACAGTGTCCTTCGAGTTCTTTCCGCCCAAGAACGAGGCGGGCGCGGTCGAGTTGTTCGACAATATCCGCGAACTCGAAGCGCTTCGCCCGTCGTTTGTTTCAGTGACCTACGGCGCGGGCGGCAGCACACGTGATCTGACCAACGATTTGGTCGTCAAGATCAGCACGACCACCACGCTGCGGCCCATCCCGCACCTTACTTGCGTGTGCCATGGCAGGGCGGACATCGAATCAATTCTGTCGCGTTACGCAAAGGCGGGGATCGGCACGATTCTCGCGCTGCGGGGAGATGTGCCTCGGAACCTGCCCGCGGGAGAATCGCCGTGGAAAGACTTTCGCTACGCGGCCGAGCTTGTGAAGGCCATCCGCGAGTATCCGCGTGCGCATGGGCACAAGCACCCCAAAGGGTTCAGTGTGGGCATCGCGGGCTACCCGGAAGGGCATGCTGAAACTCCGAACCGGATGCAGGAACTGGACCACCTCAAGGCCAAGGTGGACGAGGGCGCTGACTTCATTATCACACAGTTGTTCTTCGACAACCGTGACTTCTACGACTTCCGGGCGCGGTGCGAGTTGGCGGGCATCCGAATCCCCATCATCGCGGGTGTCATGCCCATCACGAGCGCCGCCGGCATGCGTCGCATGTGCGAACTGGCCTTGGGTTCACGTGTGCCCGCTCCGCTGCTGCGGGCCATCGCCCGTGCCGGGAGCGACCCAGAGGCGGTGCGGCGCGTGGGCGTGCACTGGGCGACCGAGCAGTGCCGCGATCTGCTGGACCACGACGTCGCGGGCCTGCACCTGTACACCCTGAACAGGTCCACCGCGACCCAGGAGATGTACAGGGCGCTTGGTGTCAAGGACTCGGACGGTCTGAGCTTTTAGGGAGAAGTGTGTGCTGGCGTGCGTGGGCTTCGCCTTCCGGGTCCGAAGTCCGTCATACCACGCACGCGCCGCCCGAGAACACCCGGAGGAAGTCGTCAATGTCGCCCGTGTCCGGGAAGAGCCCGTCGTTGTTGAAGTCGATGTCGTGGCACGCCGGGTCGTTGGAGCAAGGGCCCCCGGAAAAGACACTCAGCAGGTCATCGAAGTCTGCTGTGTCGGGGAAAAGTTCATCGTTATTGTAGTCAAGAGAGTCGCACAGACCGTCGAAGACCAGGTCAACGGTGCCGGTGCCGTACACCGCGTGGAAGCCGGGAGCGATCAGCGTGCCGAAGGTCGATCCGAACAGTGACCCGCCGGTCGCGACGCGATAGGTGGAGCCCCGCGGTGGGTAGTAGTTCCCCACGCGATTGACGATGAGGGTCGCGGCGTTCAGGTCAAGGTCGTCCACCGTAGTGATGGAGTCAAACTGGCCAGCACCTTCTCCTTCGATATCGATGACAAGGGATCCTGCTGGTCCGAATGTAAGGGTGGTAAAGTCGATGTGCCCGGTCTGATCACCGGACGCGATCCCTGGCTCGATGCGCCCGTTCATGGTGCAGTCGGGATTGATGGTGCCGTTCCCCGCCAAGCGGGGCAGCAGGCCGCCCTGAAAGCGAAGGGGCGTAGCGCTGGAGATCTGGCCTCCGCTGAGGTTGATCACGCCGCCCACGCGGGGACCATCGGCGTCGAGAAAGGTGATGGTGTGCGGGCCCGCGTTGAGGACACCGTCCAACTCTACGCCGGTGGCCGAGGATGCCCGGCCCATGGAAATGGGCGCACTCGGGTTAATCGTCGAGCCGTTGAGCGTCGAGACATCGCAGTTGAAGTTCCAATTGCCGGCGCACGACGAGCCCGCGGCGAAGGTCATCCGCGTCCCCGTCGTGATGGTGTTGGTCGTGGCAACGCTGCCGAGCATCACCAGCCCGGTGCCGGTGGGGCTGAAGCCGGCCGCGGCGGAAATGCCGGCGTCCACGGTGCCAAAGCCGCCAAGGTTTCGAGCGCCGAGCGAAATGCCGTTGGCCGCGATGACTGTACCGCCGCTCAACGTGATGCTGCCCGGGACAGCCTGGTTTGAATCCCGCAGCGTGACGGTGTGCGGTCCCACAATCATTTGCCCGCCCAGCGATACGCCGCTCGTCGAGCTGAGTCTGCCGAGGGTAAGGTTTCCGGTTGCGGTGATCGTGGTAATGCCGGAAAGCGAAACCACATCGGCGTTGACGAGGCCGCTGGCGTTCATGCTGGCGTTGGTGAGATCGAGCTTCGTTGCGTTGATCGTGCCGTTGGTCATCGTGAGTGGCGTGGACCCGTTGAAGTACTCCACATCGTCCACCGCGTTCAGTGTGGAACTGCTCATAGAAAGGGATCCGCCCGAACCCCCGACCAATCCAAACTTGACCGATGAACCGCTTGGGTTGTTGAACGTGGACGAGAGCACCGCGCCTGCATTGAGCACCACGGAGGCGCTGCCGCCACTTGAACCTGCAGCGTTGATACCCGCAAGCATGCGACCAGCGATGGAAAGAGTGGAGCCCGCGCCCGTGACGGTGAGGGAGGTGGTGTCTCCGGTAACCGTGCCCACGTTGGTCGCGGCGACAGTCATGTCGGCCCCGGAGTCCATGATCGCCGAGCTGTTTGTTCCGCTGAGGGTGAAGGCTCCGTTGGCGGTGATGGTTGAGCCGTCAGAAAGGCTCAAAGCGCCTCGGACACCCGATGCACCGCCGATGGTGATCCCACCACCAAGTTGGCTGATGTCCGCGCTGGTCGCAAGGATGAGTGACGCGCCGGACCCGGTGGTTCCACAGACAATGTCACCCCCGCCCGAAGACGGCGCATTCCATTGCGCGCCGTTGGAGAGCGTGAACGTGCTTCCACCGGCCCCGGTACCGCCCACTCGGAACACCCCGCCAACGGGGCTTGGGTCGTATGAACCTGCATTGACTGTGATTGTTCCGCCGGTATGGTTGATGGTCCCTGTGCCGGCAAACGTGCTGAGGAAGCGGGTGGTGAACGACCCACCGTTCACATTGAGGGTGCCAAGCGAGCCGCTGAAGTCGCCCACCTGCGTGGAGTTGCCGACAGTAATGATCCCGCCTGCGTTCAGGTTGACGACACCGGAACCGGGAAACGTCGCAAAGTCGGCGATTGTGAAGTCTTGACTTGAAGTGAGTGTGGCGTCAAGCCCGCCGGCAGAACCACCGACGGTGATGGTGTTCGTGCCGGTGTTGTTCCCCCTGCCCACCACGATGCTGGTGGACGCGGAGACCAGGGCGCCATCGGCAACGGTCATCGCGGCGGAGTTGCTCGAGCTGACGATCAAGCCGGCGAAGCCCTGAGGCGTAAGACGCGAGCGCGAGAGCGTCGCGGCGTGGACGCCCGAGACAGTCAGGGATCCCTGTTCTGGTCCAACTCGCAGGTCCGCGCCATACGACATCGAACCGCCGTTGGTGATGTTGACGGTGCCGGCGGATGCGAAGCCGATGTTGGCGAGCGCGGACGCGTTGGTGACGACAAGCGAAGCGTCGGCATCGTTGATGTTGAGCGTGCCGGCGGCATTGGCAGTCTGCCCTACCACAATGTTGCCCGTGGTGACGGACCCGGTGGTCAGCGTGCACGCCGCTGTGCCCGTGCCGGAGGTGCCGAGCCGGATGTTGTTGGAGATTGTGTGGGGCGAAGCGTATGAGAGCGTGACATTGGCGTTCGCGGAGACGTCGAGGCGGGAGGATGTTACCGGAGAAGCGGCAACCCAGTTCACGGCGTAGTTGCCCGCGGGGCCAAAGAGAATGGCGTTGCCCGCAACCGGGAGAGCGGTCCAGTTTGCGGACACATCGCTGTTGCCTCCGGCGGGGTTGAGCCAGGAGGACAGTTGGGCGTAGGCCGGGTTCGCCAGAGCGGCACCGGCGAGGAGAATCAGGGCGAAAGGTGGGCGGGGCATGTAAGTCTCCGGTTGGATTGTCCTGGGGAGGGGGCTATGCAATGACGCGTCATTCCGAGGTGGTGGGGGACACGCGTTGGAAGTACTCATGAGCAATTCTGGGCTGATGCGCTATCCGCGTGGCACGGCCCCCGAAGTAGATCCGGGGGCTGTGCGTGAACAGTGGCTGAATGGTCAGTGTGCGTTAGCTGCATGCCCCGCCGGAAAAGACGAAGAGGAGTGTGTCGATATCAGCGGTGTCGGGGAATAGGCAATCGTTGTTGAAGTCCACGTCGTTGCAGTTGCCGGTGGAGCACGACCCGCCGGAGAAGACGCTCAGGAAGTCGTCGATGTCGGCGGTGTCCGGGAAGAGGCTGTCGTTGTTGAAGTCGATGGAATCAC
>CALLYM010000055.1 GCA_937858155.1 uncultured Phycisphaerales bacterium
AGGGTGATGGTCACGGCCGCACGCGAGCGGGGCGAGGTGGACGCCGTCGCGGCGCAGGCCCTGAGCGAATGCGGCGAGGCCCGCGTTCTGCCGATTGTCGCCGACGTCGCCCGCGACGACGACTGCGCACGCGTGGTCGAGGCGACGCACGACGCTTTTGGGCCAGTGGACATCCTGGTCAACAACGCCGGCCGCGGAATGAAATATGTCAGCGACGACTTCCTGACCCAGCCGTCGCGGTTTTGGGAGGTTGAACCCGAGACATGGCGCATGGTGATTGACACCAATGTGAACGGCCCTTTCCTGAGCGCGAGGCGTGCCGTCCCGGTGATGCTGGCCGCCGGCGGGGACGTATCGTCAACATATCGATGAATCACCAGACCATGCGCCGACAGGTCTTTTCGCCCTACGGCCCCTCAAAGGCCGCGCTTGAACCCGAGACGATAATCTGGGTTCCGGATTTTGCCGACACCGGCGTCACCGTGAACGCGCTCCTACCGGAAGGCGCAAGCCTGCCGGTATGATCCCCGAAGGAGTGCCGCATGCCGCGCGCGCCGGCCTGCTGGAGCCGGACATCATGATCGAGCCCCTGCTTTGGCTCGCGTCGATAGCGTCGGACGGCGTGACCGGCCGCCGGCTGGTCGCAAGCCATTGGGATCCGGAACTACCTCAGGCAGAGGCCGCCAAAGGCGCTACCGAACTCGCCAGCTGGGCCGAACCATGAGCTTGGCGGAAACGCGAAGGGGCATGGACGCGACCGTGATCGGAGGGAGGACGCGATGCTGAGCTGGCAGGTTGGAGCGGTGAAGATCACCCGGGTGGTCGAGCTGCAGATTCCTATCCCTTACAATCCGGGTAGCCCATTTCTGGCTGAGGCGACTCCCGAGGCGTTGCGAGCCATCCCGTGGCTGTACCCGAATTTCGTCAACGAACAGGATCAGCTGCTACTGTCCATCCACGCGCTGCTGGTGGATGCGCCGGGCCTGCGGCTGGTGGAGCCCTGCGACACGGACGAAGGGACCTACGCGCGCATCCAGGAAGTCATCGCGAAGTCCGAACGCCGGACAAAGGACGCCAAGCGGTGGCGGCGGGTGTATGAGCCGGTCCCACCCCCCAAGTACGCCGGCACGACGCCCGAGGACTTCCGCGACTACTTCAGCGCATCAATGGCGGGCATACCGGAGCGGTGCGAACGCGAGAAGCGGGCGGTCGAGGCCGCCAAGAAGAGGCTGGGCATCAAGGACAGCGACAAACGCTACCACCCGCCGCCGGGGCCGATGGAATAGCCAGCAAAGACGAGGCAATTCAAAGAATGCGCGCGATTGAAAGGGTGCTGCCGCGCGTGAGTATCCAAAGTACAAGATTGGGGTGTCTTTGGTGCATTGGCCCACCCTTGCACTCAATTGTGTGGAAAGTCGTTCGGTGCCCGCCGATACTGGCGTCGCGTCAAGTAGTCCCCCCGTGACGCGGGATGGTGATGAGTTGATAAAGCCCAACCTGAACGACCCTGAAGTCCGCCGACGCGTGGCGGCCTTTGCCGCTGCGCTCCAACGCTGGGTGTGGGACGCCGAACTGGGCTCGCCTACCGGCTGCGCGGAGGCGGCGGAACACGCGGCCCGCGCACTGGGTGAGCTTGTCGGTGAGTGCGACCAAGGGAGCACCCATCCAGACACAGCCCAACCCGCGGCGGCACTGCGGCACGCGTTACGGGCGGCGGAGGAATGGGTTTGAGCACGCCGCCGCGTGATGACCGCAGTATTCGCTCCAGTCCGGCGTCAACCAGGCGACGCTTTGCTCACGCCACACTGGGGGCCATCCGTCCAGCGCACGCGTGACGCCACCGCGCAAAGGCACCGCCCCCGACAAACAAGTTGTCAGGGGCGGGGCTGGTTGAGCGCGGACCCTGGTTCTACGGGACCGAGAACGAGGTCTGGTCGGAGTCAAACGCGACGCCGCCCTGACCCTTCGCATAGACCTGGACGACGTGCGTCCCCGGGGCGAAGCAGTAGGCAAGTTCGTCGTGGCCGACCGTCCAGTCGGAGATCATGTTGCCGTTGTCCCACCACTGGTAGGAGAACGCGTCGCTGACAGCGGCGGCCGCGTTGCCCATGAAGTCGTCCCGCGGCATGCCAAACGCCCCGATCCGGAGGGTGCGCTGGCGGTAGCTCGTGTTGTTGGTGTTGCAGAGGATGGCCTCCTCCTCCGCGAGCAGCTCGGGCGCTGCTGGTGAAAACTCTCCGGCCTGCTGGTTCCCACGGACATCGGAGGGCACGACGGTGTCCCGCACGCCCCAGTCCGCGACGTAGTCCACGCGGGTGCCGTCCGTGGGGATGGTCACTTCTTGATCGGGGAACTCGGGGAGCAGAGGCACATAGCCCCATGAAGCGACCTTGCGGAGAGCAAAGTCGAACGCGTTGCTGCCGCTGCAGCCGCCGCTGCAGCCCTGCGAGACCGCGAACGCGTTCGATTGCGGTTCACTGAAAAGGTCCACCCACGTTTCGTACGAGTTCCCCAGCATCAGTGCCAGGTAGTGCGGGCCGGTGAGGGGGTCCTCATACTCATCGTCGCCGCCTGGAAAAAGCACTTCATAGCTGGGCGCGAGCGTGTGCATGACGTCCGGGAGCGACAGTTCACCGATAAACGTGATGGGCTCGTTCAGCTCGTTGACGTACGCGGGGTCTGTAATGTCGTTGTACTCTCGCAGCCGTTGCGCGTAGTACCACAGCGGTGAAGAGTTGATCGCGTCCAGCCCAATCATGTTGACCCCAAATTCGAGTTCACAGTTGCCAAGCAACGAGTCCATCTCAGCATTGGCGATGGCGCGGTCGCCGCTGTCCCCCCAGTTGAGCGACGTCCAGTCCGTCGGGATGTACGGGCCCTCGTAGTCGCAGTCGTACCAGCTCTCGGACATTTTCGTGCCCGACTGGCCCCACCACAAGCCGATGTCGTAGTTAGTGAGGGACGCCCATTCCGAAAGATATTCCGTGCCGATCGCGCCGTAGGTATTGGGGGAGTTGGGGTCGAGGGGCGACGCGAAGTGGAATGGGTAGTTGTGCGCGTGCGCGTAGAGGCCGGACGCCGCCCACAGCATTCCGCGCGTGAAGTTGCGCGTGCTGAGGACGCTGGCAACTTCGGGTATCGCAACGCCCCAGCCGACCTGGTCGGGGCGCGCCGCGTGGTAGCCGCGCGGGTTGTCGTCGTCGCAGACAATATTTTCAACCTGTGCGAATTGCCACTTCAGCACAGGTTCCGCGTTCGCGTAGTAGTTTGGAAGGGCGTTGCCGTACCGCTGCTGCACGTACGACTTGTACGCCCGCAGGCCGCTCAACCAGTCTTGCTCGACCGCCCCTTCGTCCGTGTTCTTCCCGTGGAGTACTCGCAACGAAACGACGTAGGTGCGCGTCTGACCAGCCGGCAACCACGCGCCGTGGTTGTTCTCCGCTTCGGGCGGCTGGCCCGTGTCCAGATCGCCAACAAGGTCTTCGCACAGCGCCCTGGGCGTGAGGTCAAAGGTCAGGGAGTAGTACTTGCCCTTGGCGAGAAGCGAATACCACCAGCAATCGTTGATTTGAGCGGTGCAGCCCTGGCCCCCCTCTTGGGCCGAATGCAACTGAATGTGGACGGCGTGCCGCCACTCCTCGACCGGGTACTGCAGCGACGCTATTAGCGTGAAGTCGTCGGATGTGTCCGTACTTGTCCCGCCGTCCGTCGAGAGGACCGCCACCGGCGCGTAGATCTGGCCGGGGTAGTCCTGACCGACAGGGCTGGTCCCATGCTCATATGCGCGGAGTTTGCCCGCACGAGAGAAGTCCCGCCACCACACACTTGAAGGGCCGGACAGGTCCTTTTTGGCGAGCCCATCGCAGCCCGTCGTCCACCACGCCCCGGTAATGTCCTGAGGCGTGGACCCCATTCGGATACCTGGTATCTGAATGCTCGCGAGCGGGTACAGCACACCGGAGGATGTACTTGGGGCCGTGTAGGTGTAGTAGAGGTCAACGCCGTCCGAACGGAATCGGCTGCGGACTGCTGGCGTCAGTTGGGTCGGCACAGTGACGGGATCTTCGTTCCCGTCTTCACAGCCGACGCATGATGGGCAGTTCTCGACATCGAACAGTTGGTAGCGAGCGGTCGGAGCCACAATGTACCGGGGCGTGGAATCCATGGTCCGCAACACAAGGCGGTTATCGCACAGCACCTCTCCTTCCACCGACGCGGGCTGGGCCACAGCGCGCTGCGGGACGCAGGTTGCAATTCCGACAAGGGAAACGAGATGCCACAAACGCATGACAAACCTCTCTTTCTGCACCAGCCACACATGAGGAAAAACAAGTCCAAGTGGGGGACGGCGATTTACGCGGTCAGAACGCAGTGCAATTGCACCCGGCGCTGAGTCGCCCGTTGGGGAGCCAGCAACGCGGCAGCGAACGACGACGGATCGCTGCGGAACGATCCCGCCCAGCGCCTACCCGCCGCAGTTCGAATTGCCGTTATTCCCATTCTCCCCGACCAGGGGTGCGCACGACAGCGGCTGTAGCGAGCTATTCAGGTAGTACAGGCCCGTGGCGCCGACCGGGCCGCCGGTCGCCCCTTGGCCGAAGGGGCAGCCGCTGCCGCCGTTACCGCCGTGCCCGCCATTCCCACCGCAAACGTTGACGTTGAAGGTGAAAAGTCCCGACGCGTCGAGCGCATCCACCGTTCCACCGCAGCCACCAGTACCGCCGATGACCCCGTCGCCGCCCCGGCCCGAGATGTTCGTATTGGGAGGGCAGTTGACGGTTTCGCCGCCGTTGCCACCGTCGCCGGCGTTACCCCCGTAGCAGTCGACATACAGGATTCCCGCCGTCGCTGCGAAGGAGTAGATCCCGACCCATCCTCCACACCCGCCGTCACCGGCGGTGGCGCCCTCCGCTGAAGTCAGGAAAGACTCGCAGGGGTTCACGCAGTCCTTCGTGCCCGCCCTTCCCGGGTCACCGCCAGGGCCGCCATGGCCGCCGTAGGCCAGAATCGTGCCCACCGCCGGCGCCGCGTCCAAGTCTCCCACAAGCTGGACAGACCCGCCCTGCCCGCCGTGTCCACCAATTCCTCCCTGCCCGCCGTCAGCACCGCTCGCGCAGACCCCGCAGGCTTCCTGGGCGCCAAAGGACCAGCTTCCGGTGCCCCCCTTGTCCCCGTCGCCGCCGTTCGCGATGATGTACATTCCGGCGGAGATGCTCGGGAATGAAACCAGCACCGTCCCGCCGGGGCCCGCGACGCCGGCGTTCCCGCCGTGGCGCACGAGGTTTGCCTTGTCGAACGAGGCGTCCCCACCCCTGCCGCCGTTCCCGCCGTTGGCCACGATCTGGCCCGCGTAGGCCGTGCCCTGACCGCTGAGAACCACCGTTCCGCCAAACCCGCCATAGCCCCCGGGCGGTTCGGCCCCCGCGTTGGTCGACAGACGCGCCATACTGCCCTGGTTTCCACTTATGCCGCCGTGGCCCCCATTGGCATTCACCGCACCGAAGACCCCGTTGTAGTCGTGCGCCGCGTTGACGTACAACCACCCACCAGTGCCGCCGTGCCCGGCGCTGGCGCCGGTCTGGACGTTGTTGAGCACGCAGTGGGTTGACGAGTTCTCGCATGCGCTATCGCCATCGTCACCGTCCCCGCCATTCCCGCCGTTGAGGTAAATGACTCCTTCGTTGATGATGTCCCCGCCCCGGGAGCTGTTCTCGCTCCGCGTCGTGACGAGGGAGAGAGACTTGCCATCATCACCATCGCCGCCGGACCTTGGGAGCACGACGGGCTTGCAGCTATGGCCATGTTCGCTATAGGTGGCGCCGTTCGCGCCGCTGCCGACAAGTACGCCCTCGATACGGATGTTGCCGTCGGTGACGGTAATGGTTGTCGAGCCCGCGGAGAGGGAGCACCAACCGCGGATGATGACGTCCCCGTCGCTCCACGTGACGCTGCCTGGGATCGTGGTGTTCTCGAAGATCTGATCGCTGGCGAACGCGCTCCCCGGAGTGCAGAGTGCGATGCTGACGGGGAGTGCGAGGCGCCAAAGTGTTGAGAACATTGGTATTCCTTTCACGATGTGAGGCTCGGCGTCAAACCACTTCAATGCCACGTATTGGTCTCAATGTTTCCGTTGCCTTGATCGCAGACTCTGCCAATTGACGCAGCACGGGTTACGGGCGCAGTTTTGCTCCAACGAAGGGTTTCTGGCGCTGCGCGAGTGTCACGCGAACAACGATGCAATTGCGCGTGCTGAGACTGGGTGCGGGTTTACATAGAACGCGAACGCGATCTCTGCCAGACTCCTGTTCAGGCGCGTCGCGTCCACTTCTGGCGTCGCTCCATTCTCAAGACGACTGCCGGGGGACTGCTTCATAGGGACACCGCCGTAGTCACTGTGTACCTTGTCTAGTCCAAGCTGGTAGTGTTCCACATTCGCCATATACGCCGTGAGGAACGGGGTGTAGACGCCCGGCTTCGGGTCTGTCCGGATTGCGTTGCCACCGAATACTGGTGACATCATCCCCAGGGTGTGTTTATACATGTCGGCGTCGATCACCCTTCCCAGCATGATTAGCGACTTTCGGTAGGCCCGAATGAGCAGGTACTCAGACGCTAGACGCGGGTTAGGCCCAGTGAGATTCGTGCCGTCGTGGATGCACTTATCGCGGAAGTCTCCCATCCGGAGGTAGTTGAGCGCGTTGTCCTTGAATGTCGCAAACTTTGGCGTGTCTTGGAGTATCCGGTCAAAGTCGGCGAACGAAGCGTTGATGCTGGACTTGGGTCCGTTCCACTGGATGTTGGCGGACATCGGATTGCCCTTGAGCGAAGCGTCGATCTCCCCGCAGGAGTCGATTGGACCGCCAATATCGCCCAGGCCTGTGATAGATGAGACGCTTCGTTCCAGCGGAGAGTGCACTCGAACTCGCTTGACCTTGGCGGGGGCACGGAGCTCATACCGGATGGAGTACGCATTCCCGGGCTTGGGAGAGGACACGCATACTAGAGTTGTGCCAAAGGATTCGCTCTCGCTGTCGATGTCTCGGATGCGGACCTCAAACCCTCCGGATGGCGTGAACTGTTCCCGCATTTCAAACACTGCCACCTGCCGCCCCTGCTTTGTCCACGAGTAAAGGTGACGGAACACTCGGTTGCTATGAGACTGGAGGTGGTCGGCGCCCGCTAACAGTTCGACGGGAGTACCGGACTTGGTCTTTCCAAACTCACCGGACGGCTGACTTGCGCGGAAGGTCTCAATCCGCATGATCGGGCCCTTCGCAGCTGTGTCTTGCAGGTCGAGCTGGCAGAAGTTCCCATCGTTTTGGTACGCGGCGGCGACTTGCTGAACGGCCATGGTGGATGCTCCTCTTTGGGGTATGAAGCTGGATCAAGGGTCGGGACGATCACTCTGCGGGCCACGAGCGCTCCGGTACGCCGATTGTCGGTGTCGGTGATGACCACTCTTTTCACAGAACTTAATATGTCGCGGTGCAGGGATGGGTGTACTTCAGCGTCTGCCAAACGCCTGGTCCCACACCGCCCTGATGGCGGCGAGGTTGGCCTCGGTGTTGTCGCGGGCGTTGCCGACGGCGGTATCGGATTCGGCATTGGCCAAGACGCCCGCCGCCTGGCCCGGCACGTCGGTGCCGTTACGCTCGGCGATGCGCCGGGCCGCGATGGCGTTGCGGAGCTCAACAAGGTCGGGCTCGCTGCGCGGTACGACGAGATATTCAGGGGAAACTGTGGTGCCGGCCTGGGATCGGATGCTGGCCAGGGCATCGCGCTGGTCCTGTGTCCAACCAATCGTGACGGACTCGACGAACGCGTCCACGGCACCCTGCCGGGCTGCCTGCGCGGCGGCGAGTTCGACGCGCGCGGAGGCCAGCTCCTGTTTCTGCTGCTCGGTCGCCCTGCCGGATACGACCTTGTCCTCCAGTGTCGCTACTTCGCTGGCGGCGCTCGCCTGGTTGTCGATGGCGAGGGCCATCGGCACGCCAGCGGCTACGAGGTAGGCTTCCGCGGCGCCCAGGAGCGAAGTCACTTCCGGCCCGTCCAGGCCCACCGCGGCGAGCGTCGCCGGCGTGAGGCCCGCCATGACGAGCGCCTGGTGCGCGGAGGTCGCTTCCAGCTTCT
>CALLYM010000056.1 GCA_937858155.1 uncultured Phycisphaerales bacterium
CGGCTGAAAGACCACCTCGATCTCGCCCCGGTCCAGCCGCCGGAGGAGATCCCGGATCTCCACCAACCCCGCCAACAACGTCAGGCCCCTCCCCGAAGCCTGCCGGCGGCCCGCCGTCAGTTTTTCCACCGGCAGCGCAGGACAGTGAACCCAAGATCACGTCGCATTCAGACACGCCAGCTGTGCCGCCGCCCAAGTCCTCATAGGCATAACTTACGTGGGTGCGTACCCCGGTCGGGGGTAGTTGAAGCGTTTGATCCGATTTGACCGATCTAACAGAACCGAACCCGTTGCGTGCGAACCGACTAGAGTAGCGCGGGGAAGCCAGACCATGACGCAGATCAATGTTGCTGAAACCGTCGCACCGTACATACGCGAAGAGCGTATCGGAGCGGATGACTTTCTGCGGAAGAACTCGGTGGCACTTCATGCGCCTGTCGTCCGCCTGCTTCTAGCTATTGCGGCCATATGGAAGCAGGGAGGTGGAGTGCTTTCCTCTGTGGTGCTTGATCGCGAATACGGCCTTCAACTCGATGACGACGAACTCTTGGACGGGATCGAACTTCTGATTCAAAACAAACTTCTTGTTGAAGACGGCGAGGATGAGTTCGAAGTTTCGCCCCAGGGTGTCCGCATCGCTGCAGAACTTGAGTGGATGCGGTCTCGCGAACTGACCGCGCGCAAGTAGCGGGCAACCGCGTGAATGGGCGTCCATCCAAACGGGTTATGATCTAACCCAAGTATGGACCGTCCTGAAGAACGAGCACGCACCACCATCGACTCCCAGCTTGCTACGGCTGGGTGGCTCGTCCAGAACTACAAGTCCATGAACCTCGCCGCCGGCCCCGGCATCGCCGTGCGCGAGTTCCCCACTGCCAACGGCCCCGCAGATTACCTCCTCTATGCCGACGCCAGGGTCATCGGTGTCATCGAGGCCAAGCCCGAGGGCCACACGCTGACGGGCGTGGAGACCCAGTCCGCCAAGTACACCACCGGCCTGCCCGACGGCCTCCCCACCTGGGCCGCGCCCGGCAAGCCCATCCCATTTGCCTACGAGGCCACCGGCGCGGTCACGCAGTTCACCAACGGGCTCGACCCCGACGCCCGCAGCCGCGAGATCTTCCATTTCCACCGGCCCGAAGAACTAGTCCGCCTCGCCACACTCGACCATCAACTCCGTGCTGCCTTGCGCCATATGCCCGCACTCGACACCAGCCGCCTCTGGGAAAAACAGGTCACGGCTATCCAGAGCCTCGAAGGCTCCCTCGCAAAGGCCCACCCCCGCGCCCTCATCCAGATGGTCATGGGCTCGGGCAAGACCTTCACCGCCTGCAACATCGCCTACCGCCTCATCAAGTTCGCCGGCGCGAAGCGCGTCCTCTTCCTGGTGGACCGCAACAACCTGGGCAAGCAGACCATCAACGAGTTCCAGCAGTTCGCCTCCCCCTACAACGCCTACAAGTTCACCGAGGAATACACAGTCCAGCACCTCAAGAAGAACTCCATCGACCCCGCCGCCAAGGTCTGCATCACCACCATCCAGCGGCTCTACTCCATCCTCAAGGGCGAGGCCGAGTTCGACGAGTCCGGCGAAGAGTCCTCGATGTTCGAGGCCGCGACCGAGCGGCTCATCAAGGAGCCCCTCCCGGTCGTCTACAACGAGAAGATCCCGCCCGAGTACTTCGACTTTATCATTGTGGACGAGTGCCACCGCTCCATCTACAACGTCTGGCGGCAGGTGCTGGAGTACTTTGACGCTTTCACCATCGGCCTCACGGCCACGCCCAGCGCCCAGACCATCGGCTTCTTCAACGGCAACCTTGTCATGGAGTACAGCCACGAGCAGGCGGTCGTGGACGGTGTCAATGTGGGGTACGACGTGTACCGCATCGAAACCAAGGTGAGTAAGGACGGCGCAATGCTCGCTGGCAAGCCCGGCTACTTGGTTCCCCGCCGCGACCGCGCCACCCGGCGCAAGCGGTACGCCGCCCTCGACGCCGACATGCCCTACGCGGCCAGTCAACTCGACCGTGATGTGGTCAATGACAGCCAGATCCGCCTCGTCCTCCAGACCTTCCGCGACAAACTCCCGGAGATCTTCCCGGGCCGCACAGAAGTCCCCAAAACGCTTGTCTTCGCCAAGACGGACCTCCACGCCGACGACATCACCAAGATCGCCCGCGAAGTCTTTGGCAAGGGCAACGACTTCTGCCAGAAGATCACAAGCAAGACCACCGGGAGAAAGCCCGAGGACCTGCTCAACGAGTTCCGCAACTCTTTCTACCCCCGCATCGCGGTGAC
>CALLYM010000057.1 GCA_937858155.1 uncultured Phycisphaerales bacterium
TGCAGGTGCATCTGCTGCTCCGCGCCTACTGGGAGGTAGTCAATGCTGATCTTGTACGCCTTGCCCGCCCACAGCCACACCCGCCAGCTGGTGTTCGACTCCCGCTCATCTTTCGGGGACCGGAATGGCCGGTGGCGCACAGTGATAAACCCACGCTTGTTGTCACCCGTCGCGTCGGTGCCGGAACGGAATGCGTACAGCCCGCTCGAACGGGGTACGACATAGCCGCTCCAATGAACGCTGTATTCCCAGTGGGTATTGAAGAGCGGATCGAGTGACGGCTCCGTCGTCTTGTCGATCGTGCCCCAGTAAAACTCAAGAATCGGGTCGTGGCGTGGCGTCCCCGTCCACCCGCTGCTGGTGTTGCGGTAGTACACGCCCGAAAGGCCCGTGCCGTTGTCCGGCGGCAGGAGCTCGGGATCGGGCTCCTTTGACTCCCAAGGGCCCTGGTCGGCACCAACTGCAATAGTGCCGCCGTCGCGGTGCCAGCCGTCCCAGCCCGTGATCCTGTACACGCGGGCGTCGTTGATTCCTCCGCCAAATGCCAGTACTTGGCCTTGGTCGTCGGTATGCAGGGAAAGGGACAGAGCCTCCGAGCCCAGCGAGTACATGTTCTCGTTGGCGGCTGTCAGGTCTGGGCGGTCGAACAGCCCGCCCACCCACAACCCGTCGCTGTCCCACACGTAGGTGCGGGTAGGCCCGTCACCCAGCCATTCCCTCGAGTAGCCGCCCACCACGGCGCAGCCGTGCGTAATCCCCGCAAACCGTCGGAACGCGAGGTCGATGTTTCCTTGCCCGTAGTCGTTCTTCCCCACCCGCCAGAGTTCGTGGCCCTGCGCGTCCCACTTGATGAGTGACGGGTAGCGCACGGTGAACGGGTAGTTGTCCTTCCCCGGCACAAGCACGTCGTTGACGGCGCCGTAAACGTCGCCGGTTGCCGCGTCCCGACAGAAGAATGCGCCGTACCGGGGGTCCATGCCCTCCCTCATTGGCGGCGATGTTGCAATAGGCTGGGTTGAGGCGGGGGACCCTGGAAAGTCCATTCCGGAGTACTTGGGCGCCTGCGCGGTCGTCCACTGTTCTACCGAATGCTGCCACACGCGAAGGCCGTTGGTGTCTGTTGTCGCGTAGAGGAAGTTCATGCTGTCGTCGACCGAGTATGGGCTGTGATCGAGGATGCCATCCTCGTTGGTGATAATCAGTTCGGGTGGCTGTCGCTCCCCGTCTCCGTTGGCATCGTTCCATTGAAAACTGCGGGGTGGCGGTGAAACTTCCGCCAATTCGGGATACTCCGGGAAGCGGCCCGCGTAGTGGCTCATCCATTGCCAGAGGATCGTGGACGCTGTCAGTGTTCCTGTGGCGGTGTTGACCTTGAGGATGCACGGGTCTGGGGTCCGGCACAGGTACAGAAAGTTGCCATGCTCACGCGGCTCCCACACACTGCCGTTCTCGTTGTCCGGCACCAGCCCGGAGACAAGCCCCTTATACCTATAGACCGCGTCCACCGCCCACGATCTCGCCGCGTAGTTGAGTTTCAAGCGCATGAACTCCTCATTCGAGGAGTTGACCCAGACGTACTCCGGGTGCTTGGGCTCGGGCGCAGCGAAGGATCCCCAGGCCTGCCCGCCGTACCACTCGCGCTGGAGCGCGCCCGCGCGGTTGAAGTGCGCAACCCGCCTAGGCGCCGACTTCTCGGCGACGTAGAACCCTCCCGCTCCGTCGGCGGTCACGTCGGCGATTTCCCTGAAGTCCGCTGGCTGGTAGGGCCCGTACGGGCGGCCGCCGTGGTGCCCGTACGGGGCGCCGACCGGCTGGCCACCGAGTGTGAAACGCAGTACCTGATGGGAAGGCGCGCCTTGGGCCACGAGGAGTTCGTTGGTAGACTCGTCGAGGTCGATGCGATGCGGGTTCTCAAGGCCGGCCTCGATCAGGCGCTGAGGCGAACCGCCCGGGGCAACCTTGAACACCACACCGTCCGCGGTGGCGAAGACCGTCCCGTCGGAAGCGACTGTGACAGAATGCACCCCCGGCATTCCGGTGGCCTCGTGGAGCAGGGACCCGTCCATTAGGTTGAGCCATTGCACCGCCCCGCCATCGGGATAGCACACGACGAGATGGTCCCCTCGGGCGGCCAGATCGGTGGGTAACTCCGCGCCCCGCCGAGTGGGGAATGCGGCGGGGAAAAGGCCGTTTCCGCTCGCCGGGTCGTACGCCACAATCGAATCGCCGCGCTCATTTGGAGCGTCCCGGAGCGCGTACAGCCCGTTGCGCGCCATGCCCCATGCGATGACGCCGTCGCCACTTTCATTCTCGGCGGGCGCGTCCCAGTACCGCACCAGACCCGAAGGGCTTACCTTGACAACACTCGTGTTGTACACCTGCTCGACCGAGCTTGCGCCGATGTAAACACCGGACCGATCCACCGCGACCGCCTCCGGGCCGCCGTGGTTCCCCGGGGCGTGGGCGTTCCAGCGCGTGGAGTCATCCGGGTAGTTGTTTCCCAGGCTCATGAGGTACTCGGCGTGGAGGCCCTGCGTCGCGAGCAGCTTCCAGGTGTATGTCCCAGGCGGTACGGCATTGTCGGCTGCGTCGCGCCCGTCCCAGACCTCCGAGTTACAGCCCCCAGGTCGCGACGCACCGTGGGTGAGTTCGCGGACCACGCGCCCCTGTGCGTCGTAGATGTTAATAGACACACTCGCCGCGACGGGCAGCCGGTACACAATGTTCAACCTTCCGGCGTCCGACGCGGGCGGTGCGCACACCCCGGTATCGACCGGAGGACAACAGCAGCAGCCGGCGAGGAGGACTGCGACCGGAAAGCCAAGCGCGTGCAATCGGATCGTGTGTGACATCTTTGTAATATACCTTGCGGTGGATTGGACTGCGCTGAAAGCACATTGCTGGCATTTTTGTGCAATGTCAATCCCGCACAATCTACAAACACCGCAGATGGTCGAGTAGGCCCGCTTGTTGAGAGTCTGAAAGGATCGTTGCGAGCGCTGTCGGCACGGTGGAAGCCGATCGGTCGACCGTTGGGATGTGGCGGACGTAACTATGCGGGCGTTCTTGAAGCGTGGGAAGCCCCAGCTGCATCACGATCCATATTCGCATACCGTGGCCGGCGGACGGCGATTCGATCGCGTTCATGGAGGAGGCTTGCAGTGAAGGTACCGTTCTTTGCCGCCCTTGTGCCCACCGTGCTGCTCGCATTGGCCGCACCTGTTCGTGCCGCGGACGCACCCCTTGTCATCCAGGTCCCTCCCGGCAAGCTGGACAACGGGGACCCGTTCCACCGGCCCGCCAGCTTCGTGGGCTTCTCCCAGGGCAACAAGACGGTGGTCGTCATGGCCTCCGGGTACGTTGGCATATTCGACATGGCGACGGGCGACCGCGTGCTGGAACTCGACGACCATACCGGCGGCAAGATCGGTGGTTGGCTGAGCGAGGACGGATCGGTGCTGACCACGGTGGAGTCTGGCAAGTACTCCCGCCGGAACCCCGTGACCGGCGGCGTGACAGCGCGCGACGTGCAGTTGCCGATTGGCGAAGTTTCCCCCGACGGCTCCCTCACGGCGATGCCGCTCCCGCCAGGGAGGTTTGTGCCCCCCATCGACCCCGCGGCCAAGGTGCCGTCCCCTCAGAAGGCCAAGCCCGCGCCCAAGCCGAAGGCGCCCGACCCGCGGAAGGACCCCGAGGGGTACAAGCAGTTCCAGGACGACCTCCGCAAGCAGGCGCAGGAGCGCAAGGAAAAGAAGAAGAACCCACCTCCGGTAGTCAAGCCCCCGGCGGACCCCGCGCCCTTCGCGCCGCCGCAGCGTTCCAAGGCCGCGCACGTGCTGATCGGCGATGCGAAAACGGGAAAGGACCTCTTGGCCTTGCAGTGCGCCGCCGCGCGCCCGGACAACATCAATAGGGAGAACCAACCGAAGGTGGTCGCGTGCAAGTTCGCCCCCGACGGCGCTCGCATCGCCGCGCTGCTCGACGATGGGTCGCTCAACATCTGGGATCTGCCCGCGGGCGGTGATCCAAGGGTGATCGACGCCGGCAGCGGCGAGTGCGAGGGTCCAACCCCGGGCTCGCGCGGTACGCTGTCGTGGCGCGGCGACGGACAATCAATCGTCCTTTCCTGCGGTGGGAGCCTGACAATCGTGGATGTGGAAAGCGGCGAGGCCACGGGCGTTCACCTGCCCAACTCGGGCGTTCTGCTGCCCGGCGAGCCCGCCCCGGCCCGCGCGCCGGGGACGTTCCCCGCGCCGGACATGGACGGGTCCGGCCCCAAGTCCGACGACGCGGGCGAGGTCGGGTCAAATGCACTCATGTCCCCCGACGGCGCCCGCGTGCTGCAGTTCCGGCGCCTGTATCCCGGTGATTCCGCGGGCGGGCGTATCGACCACTCTTCTCGGATCGCGGTCTTTGATACCTCGGGCGAGAAGGCAGCGCTCTTGGGGCGTATCTCGGGGCCCGCGGGTGAGCCGGTCGAGAATGCATGGTTCTCGACCGACTCGTCACTGGTGGCGTTCGCGGCAGCGCGGGGCGAGGTGTTCATCCTGGACAGGGAGCAGATGGACGAGGCCGCGCGTAGTAGAGCGGTGCTCCAACCAGGAGCTGCGGGGGTGGGGGCAGGGGTGGGG
>CALLYM010000058.1 GCA_937858155.1 uncultured Phycisphaerales bacterium
AGGCGTGCAACGCCTCGAGCGATGAGGTCGTCGCCCGCGCCAGCGGCGCGTCGAACTCCTCCACGTCGAAGGAGAGGCAGGCTAGAGCAGTCATAGTTGCCATGCCATGGGCGCACTTGGCGCGATCAGACAAGATTCACGATACGAACTCCCCCCTCCCAGAGGGGGGGAGGCCCGGGGGGGTGAGGGTTGGGGCGGGTGCTGGGTTCGGAGTTGGGGCTTGGCCCTGAGGTTGGGCTCGAGGTGGATTGGGGTTGGGGGTTGGGGAAGGTGCCGGCGGCGGAGGCGTCGCGGGGCCTGGGGTGGTTTGGGCGTATGCCGGGAGCGCCACAAGGAGGGCGGTAATGAGCGCGGGAGTTGTGCGGGGACGGTGTGTCACGCGGAGCGGGGAAGGTAGGCGGGAAACAGGGTTGGGCGCGAGGGACGCTAGCTGGCCCAAGAAAAAACCCCGCGGAGGGCGGGGTTTGAGAGGCTTGCGTGCGTGGGCTTGCGCCTCAGGACACTTTGGATCAGCAGTTGCCGCCGGCGAAGACGCGGAGGAGGGCGGTGATGTCGTCGGTATCAGGGAAGAGGCCGTCGTTGTTGAAGTCGATATCGCCGCAGGTGCCGGTGGGGCAGGCGCCGCCGCCGAAGACGGTGAGGAAGTCGGCGATGTCTGCGGTGTCGGGGAAGAGTGTGTCGCCGTTGAAGTCGATGGGGTCGCAGGAAGAGCCGGTGTTGCACTGGAGGGTGGAGATGACGAGGTCGTCGATGCCGGCCTCGAAGGTGGTGTCGGTGGTGCCGGTAAGGTCGACGCCGACGAAGCGGACGCGGGTGGTGGCAGTGGGGGTGACGCCGAGCGCGCCGAGGCTGAAGCCGCCGGTCTTCCAGAGGTTGCCCTCGGTTGCGGTGAGGCGTTCTCCCACGACCCAGTTGGTGCCGTCTTCGTCGTTGGCGACCTCGACGCGGAGTTCGTCGCCCGTGCCTGGGGACGTGAGGGAGAACCAGCGCTGGTACGAGACGATTGCGCCCGCTGCGCCGGCGAGGTTGATGGGCGGGCTGGTGAGGATGGAGGTGCCGTCGAGGTCGCCGGCATTCGGGTTGGTCTGGAAGTCCTTGCCTGTGATCCAGGCGTTGATGCCCGGGGCGGGGGTCGTGTCGGAGGTGGGGTTGGAGCCGGTGCTGACGGCGCCCGAGGTGAAGTCACTGCGGATCCAGGAGCCGCCGCCGGCGAGGGTGCGGACCCAGGAGGATGTGGCGGACTCGAAGGTCTCGGTGACGGAGGTGGAGGTGTCGGTGGCCTGGGTGGAGAAGGTTCCGTTGGCGTCGCCGCAGGTGTGGGAAGGGAAGGTGAGCTCGGTGGTGGGCGGGTTGACAGTGCTGTTGGTTTCAGAGGTGTTGACGGAGTAGTAGTACTGGATGGCCTGGCCGCAGGTGAGGGTGGGGAAGTTTGCGGTGTAGGAGCCGGGGGGGCCGGCGGGCGTCATGGGGATGGACTGGAACGAGCCGGAAGCTCCGAGGCGCCACTTGACGACGGGGGTGCCGACAACCTGCGCGGATCCGGCGGAGACTGTGACCGGGACGGTGATGGGCTGGCTGCCGGTGGTGATGACGGCGGGGATGACGGCCTGAGGCTGGATGATGACGCGGGCGTCGACGCAGGGGACTGCGATGCTGCGTGCCTCGAAGGCGGGGCGGATCTGCGGGTAGTTGGGCGTGCCGTTGCTGATGTTGCCGTCGTTGTCGTCGGCGGTCAGGACTTCGAGCGCCGTGGCGGGGTGTGCGGCGTTGCCGGCGGCGTCGGCGCCGGTCATGAAGACGGCCCAGTCGCCGAAGAGGTCGCGGGTCATGTCCAGGCCCATGGGGGCGCCGTAGCGGGCGTTCATGTTGGTGCGGATGACCCAGGAAATGTTGCCCAGGACCTCGCCGCAGAAGTGGACTTCGCCCGCGCAGGGGTAGTTGGGGAGGACTTCGGCGGAGCCATCGAGGTGGCGGATGGCGCCGTCGGGCGGGAAGTTGGCCGCGGTGCCGAATTCGCGTCCGATGATGGGGTCGTCGTTGATGAGGACGGACATGACGTCGGCGAAGCCTTCGCCGAACGCGCCCTGGCCCAGGTTGCGTTCGTTGACGATGTAGTGGCCGTACTCGTGGTTGACGACGCTGGCGTAGGCGGTGTTGACGCAGCCGCCGCCGGGGGCGAAGAAGTGGATGGAGTCGGGCGGGCCCGCCTGGTAGAAGGCGTTGCAGGTGGAGGCCTCGTTGACGTTGGTGGCGATGGGCGGGTTGGAGTTCAGCGTCGGGATGTTGGCGCGGTCGGTGATGAAGTTGTGTGTCTGGTTGGCGTACACGAGGCCGTTGACCTGGGCCTGGGTGAGGCCGGTGGGGGCGCTGAGCAGGTTGATGGTGACGGGGGTGCCCGGGGTCGCGGACTGCGTGACGTTGAAGGCCGGGGCGCCGTTGTTGGTGACGGCGTTCCACTTGCCGCCGCCCGCGCTGACGCGGAGGGTGACGGGGTCGCCGGTGGCGAGGCCGGTGATGGTGAAGTTGCCGGCGCGGTCGGTGTAGGCGAAGGCGGTGGGGTTGCCCACGACCTCGACCTTGACCTCGCCGATGGGCTGCTGCACGGGCGGGTTGGTAGCGATGTCGGGGAGGTTGGGGGGAGTGACGAGGCCGACGACGCTACCGGTGACGTCGAAGTGGTGGATGTCGTTGCGGGCGTGGACGAGCGCGCCGGAGGCAGCGTCGACAAAGAAGGTGAAGGCGCGGGGGTTGTCGGGTGTGATGTGCGCGGCGGAGAACTTCCACGCGCGGACGGGCGCGACCTGCGGTTGTGCGGGGTCGAAGTAGACCACCATCTCGGCGTTGTCGAACCAGTCGGTGAGATCGTCGTAGCCCTTCATGCCGCGGACGCCGTCCTGGGCTTGCTTTGCGTCGTACTGGATCGGCGCGAATGTGGTGGCCGGGGCGGTAAGGCCCTGGGCGAGGACGACGGCGTGCACGAGCGGGTCGGGCAGTCCCTGGGCCGCGGGCAGGGTACGGACAACCACGGAGATGAAGGCGTTCTCGACGGGCAGGCCGGCGAGGCGCTGGGAAAAGACGAAGTTGTCCAGCGCGCCGAAGTTGGCCTGGTTGTGCTCGCGGATGGCGAGGTCGTCGGTGCCCGCGCCGAACACGGCGCGGTGGGCGTTCACGAAGTCGTTGGCGGCCTGGGCGGCGGACTTCGCGTCGTTCAGCGTGCGCCCGTAGAGGGAGCGCTGTCCGCCCGGGGATTCCAGAACGAGGACGCCCGGGTATTGCGCCTTGAGCTGGTTCAGTGCGGCGTCGCCCGGGGCATCGGCGAGCGCAGCGCAGGTAATGCAAAGTCCGGCCGCCGTGGAAAGGACAGACGCGAGGGTGGTCCGCATATCAGGTCTCCAGCGCATGGAACAAAGCATGACAGCCTCCCGCCGCATGGCGTGGGGAGTCACGAGACCTTCATGCTACCAGAAGTCGCAGGATCCGCCAAGCGGGAAAAGTCGGTGGTCGTGCGTTTCACACAATAAAAAAAGCCCCCGGACGGCGTCGTCCGGGGGCGGAGGGGTTCGAACGGTTGAAGGTTTGTTAGACCAGGCAGGGGCCGCCGGAGAAGACGCTCAGGAGTGCGTCGATGTCCAGGGTGTCGGGGAAGAGGGTGTCGTTGTTGAAGTCGACGTCGTTGCAGCCTGGGGCGGGGTCGGTCGAGCAGGGGCCGCCGGAGAAGACGCTCAGGAAGTCGTCGATGTCCGCGGTGTCGGGG
>CALLYM010000059.1 GCA_937858155.1 uncultured Phycisphaerales bacterium
CCAGCACCGGCACCGCCAGCCCGCCGGCGATGTCGCTGTCGATCGGCAGACCGCCGGCCTTGAGCGCCTTGGCGACGTAGCCCACCAGGCCCACCGCGTAGTAGGCGATCGCGGCCACCGACAGGCCTTCCACCGTCTGCTGCAGCCGCAGCTGCTGGCGCGCGCGTCGGTCCATCGTCGGCACGCGGACCACGGCCTGGCTCGTGTTCTCCACCACGCGCACGATCTCCGCGTACGTCATCTTCACAAACTCGTCGGGGCGCACAGCCTTGTCATCCACATAAAACCCGCCCCGCCCCTGCCACGGCTTGCCCACGTGAATCTCGTCATAGGGCACGTCGTGCTTCTTCAGCCACTCGACGATGACCGGCAGCGTGTTCGCGTTGATCTTCCCGACGTTCCCGTCGAACGTCCGCATGTTCCGTGCCGTCGCGATGACGACGTAGAACCCCTGCGCACGGTACCGCCGCAGTTGCTCCACCACGTCCCGCCTGGGCTCCACGTCCGTGTACGACTCCCCCTCCCGCTTCTTTTCACAGAGCGTGCCGTCAAGGTCCATCACGATGACTCTTTCGCGGTGGATCATGGGGAGGGGGGATAGTCAGGGAATCACGCCGGCGCATCCGCCAACGCCACCGGGTCGGTCGGCGACGTCCGAACAACCTCGCCCGGCATCGGGTTGAACCGCGACCCGTACAGCGGCAGTTTCCTGTTCGCCTGGCTCTTGGGCATGAACGGAACGACGATCAGTGTCAATGCCATCAGGCCGATGTTCGCGGCCAGCATGGGCAGCAGGCCCGTCCATCCCATGTAGATCATGAACGAAACCACCACCACCTGCACGAGCGCAACGGGAATGACCAGGTTCCACCCCGTCATCATGATCTGGTCATACCTCAGCCGAGGGATCGTCCAGCGGACCACCATGGTGAATACCGCCACCGTGACCACCTTGCCAAGATAGACGCCGATCTTCGCGAGCACCGCGAGGAAACTCGTCGCCGCCGGGCTTGTGAGAGGGTCGTTCACAAAGGGCAGCAGCTGGTACCCGCCCATGAACAGCAGCACGAAGAACGCGCTGCTCGTGACCAGGTGCGAGTACTCCGCCAGGAAGTAGAGCGCGAACCTCATCGACGAATACTCGGTGTGGTAACCCCCCACCAGTTCCTGCTCGCACTCTGCGTTGTCAAAGGGCGCGCGATTCGCCTCCGCCAGGATCGCGATGAAGAAGATCAGCGCAGCCAGCGGCTGGCTGAACACAAGCCACCCCTGGTGCACCTGGTGCCGCACGATGGCGTCCGGCAGGACAGTGCCCATCGCCAGCAGCGCCGCCATGAGCGAAAGCCCCATCGGGATCTCGTACGAGATCATCTGGGCCGACGCACGAAGCGAACCCAGGAACGAGTACTTGTTGTTGCTCGCCCACCCGCCCAGCGTCACGCCGTACACGCCCAGCGACGCCACCGCCAGCAGGTACACGAACCCGATGTTGACGTGCGCCCCCGCCACGTGCACCGTGCCCTCGAAGAGGTGCCGACCGAAAATCGTCCCGTCCCACACGCCGCCCCACGGGATGACAATGAACCCCATGAGCGCCGGCACCACCACGATGATCGGCGCCAGCGTGAACAGCACCTTGTCCACGCGGTCTGGCGTGTAATCCTCTTTCAGGATGAACTTGATCCCGTCCGCCAGCGGCTGCCCGAGGCCCAGGCACCCTTTCAGCGGCGCGAGCAGCGCGAGCCCGAAGTCAAACCCCACGCGGTTGGGACCTATCCGATCCTGGATGTACGCGGAAACCTTCCGCTCCGCCATCACCAGGTAGGCCACCATCACCAGGATGACGTGCACCATGACCGCGATCACGACGACCGACACGATGAGCTGGGGCGTGACAAAGTCCGGCAGTTTCATGCGCGCGAAGGATAGCGGCGTTCTGCCCCCCACGCGCTCACGTTCCCCGCTTCCCCGCGACCCACGCCCGGATGCCGCCCGCCTCCGACAGCACGTCCCTGCCGAGACCACCGGACTTCTCGACGCCCGCGACCACACGCTCGGCTTCATCGAGCATCCCGTGATGCACCAGCAGCACCGCCCGCGCCAGCGTCACAAAGCCCCACGCATCTCCCGTGTGCGCCGCCGCCGCACGCTCCAGCTTGCCGACCTGGTCCGGCACCGACACATGCGCCCGAATGTCGAGCGCCGCCAGGTGCTCGGGGATCGCCCGCTTGACCACAAACACCGCCGTCCCGCTGGGCACGTATCCCGCGAATTCCACATAATCCCGCACCACATCCATCCGCAGGTGGATCCACGGGCACCACACATGGAAGTAGTCCTGCTGGATGAGCAGCGACCGCCCCGGAATCATCGCCGGCATGAACGTCGCGCTGCAATGCTGCTCGAGTTCCCAGTTCTTGGCCAGGTCCACAAACAGAATTTCGACAGCCCCACCCCCCCACCGCTCCTTCAGGAAGTCCCCGGCGTGCACGTGTGTCACGCCCGATACCTCGCCCGTCAGCCGCTCGAACAGATCCAGGAAACTCTCCCCCACCGTGCGGTTGCCCTCACCGATCGTGCTGAAGGCTCCCCGCATGTAGTCCTCGAACCGGAAAAGGTCGTACGCGTGCAGGTGCCTCCCGGCCGAAACACGCGGGTTCTCCATGAGGCCCAACCCCAGCGCGTGCGTCGAGCTGCCTGCAAGGCAGCCCGCATCGATGACCGCCCCCTCGCCCCGGTAACACGCGCTCGCCGCCCAGTACAGGAACGCCCGTTCTTCCCATGTCGTCTGCGTGATCGGGAACGCCAACCTGGACGCATCCATCCTCGCCCACGGCCGGCGCGCAATCACCCGTACCGCATCCGCGGTCATGTCCTGACAAGGGTGAACGTCAACCTTGACCATGGGTGAAGCTGGAGAAATCGTCGGGGCCAGCCTGATCGCCGTGGACATGTTCATGTGCGCCACTGTAACGCCGGGAGAGCGACGCAACCGTGACCGGACGCCCCCTTCCATACACCGCACAAACCCCGCCATACGCGACATCCTCGAAACGCACCACTACCCTTGCCCCAAGTCCCTCCCACCCACCGCCTCGTCGTTTTCCCTGTTCACCGCTATGCGCCTCTGCCTCGTCTCCCGCGAGTTCCCCGGCTTCATCTCAGGCGGCATCGGCACCTACGTCGCCGAGGCCGCCCGCGCGTGGGCTCGCTTCGGGCATGAGGTCCACGTCCTCACCGAGGGCGACGCGCACCTCTCAGAAAAGGGCGCGAGGGCGTGCCCCAGCGTCCACTTCCACCGCGTGCAGTTGGACCCGGACGTTGCGCCCTCTATGCGGTTTGACGCGTACCCCACCTGGCACATGCGCTACAACATGGCCAGCAGCGAGATCCTCGCCGCCCTCCATGCCAAGCACCCATTCGAGTACATCGAGTTCCCGGATTACTGGGGTGAGGGTTACTTCCCGCTCCTCGCCAAACGCACCCGGGGCTCCTACCCGCACACCGTCCTCGCCGTGCGCCTCCATAGCCCAAGCCGCATGACGTGGGAACTCAACAGGATGTTCCACGCCGCGAACGAGCTGCAGCACCTCCACCACATGGAGATGACCGCCATGCAGCACGCGGACGCACTCCTGAGCCCCTCCATCTCCCTCCTCAAGTTCACCCAGCAGCAACTCGGCCCTTCACCTTTTGGCCACCGGTTCGAAGCGGTCCTTCCCTACCCGCTCGACCCAACACCCCTCGATGAAGTCGCCTCGAAAGCCGCCCTCACGGCTTCACCACCTCACTCTGCACCATCCCACACTCCAGAAGTCCTCTACTTTGGCCGCCTTGAACTCCGCAAGGGCGTCATCCAGCTCGTTCAGGCCGCCAAGTCGCTGATACAGGCGGGCAACCCCGCCCGCTTCCGCTTCATCGGGGGCGACACAAACTCAGGCCCCTTCGGCCGCTCCATGCGTGAGCACCTCGAGCGCCTGTGCAAGGGCATACCCGAAGGCCGCATCGTCTTCGAGCACAGCCGCCCGCGTGAGCAGCTCGCAGCCGCCATCGCAGAGGCGTCCGTCTGCTGCTTCCCCAGCATCTGGGAGAACTTCCCCAATGTCTGCATGGAGGCAATGGCCCAGCGTGCGGTCGTCGTGGGCAGCCGGGACGGCGGCATGTCCCAGATGATCGAGCACGCCAAAACCGGCTTCCTCGTCCCCGGGGGCGACTCCGGCGCCCTTACCGCGACGCTCGAAACCGCTCTCGCGCTGACCATCGAAGCCAGGACCGAAATGGGCAACGCCGCCCGCGCGTCCATCCTCCACTTGTGCGACCCCCGCCGCGTCATCGATCAATCGCTGGACCTCATCGAACAGGCCAGGCGTCACGCCGATGCACGCGCGACGACGGCGGCCACCGCCTGGGAATCCGCACGGTCCGCAGCACGCGCCCGCACCGCGCGAACAGAGGCCGCCTGGAACGGGATCGCGCGCCGCCCGACGTCATTGGGCCCGCCGCTCGTATCCGTCATCGTCCCGTTCTACAACCTCGGCGAGTTCCTCCCCGAAACCCTTGCCAGCGTCCAGCGCCAGACCTTCCGAGACTTTGAGCTTCTCATCGTCAACGACGGGAGCACCGAGCCCGCAAGCCTCACGCTTCTGGAGGAACTCCGTGCCCAGGGCGTGCACGTCATCGACCAGCCCAACGGAGGACTGAGCAACGCACGGAACACCGGCGTGGACGCCGCCCGCGGCAGGTGGGTCCTCCCCCTCGACGCCGACGACATCCTCCACGACACCGCCCTCGAGAAGCTTGTCGAGGCCCGCGCCAGAGTCCCCCAAGCGTCGTACAGCACCTGCCTCGTCAGATACTTCTTCCACAAGACGGACGAAACGGGCGGCGGCTGGATCCCCTTCGGCCTCGACGCCGATGTGCTCGCCACCCGCAACTGCGGCGGCACGCCCCTGTGCCTCATGGACCGGGACTTCCTTGCCCAGGTCCGCTACGACGAGTGGCTTACCGCCTACGAAGACTGGGACATGTACTGCTCCCACGCGGAACGCGGCAAACTCTCGGTCGTCGTCCCCGAGTTCCTTTTTTATTACCGCGTAAGGCCACAGAGCATGCTCAGGGTCGACGGCATCCCCAAGCACGACCAGCTCCGGTCTTACCTCGTGAACAAGCACCCGAGTCTCGCGAAAGACCCCGCCTTCGCCACTCGTCTGCTGTTTGGCGAGTCGCTGGAGCAGCGTCTGCAACTCGCGTGGTACCAGGAGGAGCAGAAGCGCCTGGCGACCCGCGTTGCCCACCTGGAGGGCCACCCCCTCGGCACGCTCCCCCACCCACCCCACGCGCCCAACTCGCTCGACGCCATGGCCGACCTCCGTGCCAAGGCCCTTATCGAGGAGAACATCCGCTACCGGCTTGCGGACCAGGTCAACAACATGCTCAAGAGCCTGGGCCTCCAGCGCGGCGTCAAGAAAGTGATGCGCAAAGTGTCCAAGGGGTAGCCTACTCGGGGACCCCATACACAATGCGCAGCCCGCGCAGGACTCGGTACCGCAGCCCGGCACGATACTTGATCAGCTGACCGCGAAGGTCCGCCAATTCCCGCGACAACCGCCCCCGGTCCGACTCTGACCCGACCAGTTCGCCGCGCAACCGATCGGTCGCAACGGCCGCTTCGTTCACGCTCGACTGCAGCGCACGCACCTCGGCAAGGAGCCGCTCGTTGTCGTCCCGCAGTTTTTCCCACTGCCGTGTGATCCGCACCTGCTCGTCCCAGTTGGCGTCCCTCGCCCGCTCGGCCTGCTCACGAAGCGACCGCTCCGAGTCCAGCCCTCGCTGGAGCTCTTGGTTGTGCGCCCGCAGTTGCTCCCAGAGCGCCGCGATGCGCTGCGCTTCGCTGAAGAGCCGGTCACGTTCATCGGCAACGTCCTGCACCCGCCTGCGCTGCTCGGCCTCCATCGCGGCAATCGACGCCTGCTGCTCCTCCCACATCCGAACCTTCTCCACCTCCAGCGTCTGCACACGCGCTTCATGACCGCGCCACGCCTCCCGGAGACGCTCAGCCTCTTCCTTCGTGTGCGAGAGCGCCCCGGCAATCCGCTGCGACCCACCGTGCCCATGGCCAACAGGTCGGCCCCCAGCTTCTTGGCCGTGGCGCCAATCACTTTCCAAGGGTCGCCGTGGCCAATATGCACCTGGGGCTTAGGATCTGAAGGCGGCAGCG
This sequence comes from uncultured Phycisphaerales bacterium, assembly GCA_937858155.1. Classification (GTDB taxonomy): domain Bacteria; phylum Planctomycetota; class Phycisphaerae; order Phycisphaerales; family UBA1924; genus BJHL01. The sequence goes on from CALLYM010000059.1 coordinate 6,218, forward strand.
CGCCGAGGAACCCTTCGAGCCGATCAAGCGCCGCCCGGTTCACCTTGCGGCGACTCAGCGCGGGGGGGAGCTGCAGTTCCTCGCTCTCGGGCAATTCGGGCCAGTCCTGCACCGTGGTCAGGGTGCCGGGATTCACCACTTCGATGGCCGGTACGGAGAAGGGCAGCCTGCCTATCAATGCGGTGGTCGGGGTTCCGGCACGGAATTCGGCCGGGCCCATATGGTCGAGAAACACGAATGGCCCGACCATCCGGCGCTGTGCCGAAGGCAGCGCGCGACGGACTTCGAAATCGCCGAGATCGGTGGTTCGAGGCACGATCACCTTGTCGATCGCGCGGAAGATGGCCGACATGCCGACCGCGCCGGAGCGGGAGCCGTAGGTGCCCATGCCGAACTGCACCTTGTCGGTGTCGCCGTGCACGATCG
>CALLYM010000060.1 GCA_937858155.1 uncultured Phycisphaerales bacterium
CGACAGCACCACGCCAGTGAGGACGACCTCGGCGAGCGCCGGGTCGGACACGTCGTCGCGCAACAAGGCGCGAAGCTCTTCGAAAATCAGCTCTTGGAGGCGCGCGTGGCGATGGCCCGCTGCCTCGTCTTCGTCTCGTCGCATGCAGGAACGCTCCAGGATCGGAGAAAGGGGGGATCCCCACCTGCTCTCCGATCGCGGCTCCTGCGCGCGTCAGCGCGTCGACGGGAGCGAGAGGATCGGGAGGGCGGGGGAGTCGATCGACGAAACGGTTCGAACAGCGGGGCTCACGACGCACCTCCTTCCTCGCCGCGACGCGCGGCCGAGCATCGAATGTGACTTCGCCCCGGGCCGCCGTCAAGGGGGCGGCCCGGGGCGCCGTCGGTGTCCCCGCTGCGCGTCTCCTCGCGGCGGGGGTCTCGCGCCGGGCGTCACTCGATGGTGACGGTCTCTCCCGGCGTCGCGAGCTTCTTCAGGCCGTAGTCGCCCATGAACGCGTCGCGCTCGGCGGGCTCCATGCCGAGCAGCTCGAGCTCGAGCTTCGCGCAGATCGGCGTCACCGCGAACCCCGCGATCTTCGAGCAGGCGATCGTCGGCAACGACCCCGACTACGCGTTCCTCGACCTGACAACGGCCGCCTTCGACCTGAGCGATCGCGGCGTCTCCGGCCGCGAACAATCGGGCGCGCTCGAAGCCTTCATCTTCCCCGAGCGCGGCGTCTATAAGCCCGGCGAAACCATCCACCTGACGGCCATCGTGCGCGACAAGAAGCGCGTGATTCCGTGTGCCGCGTACTGCGAAGAAGAGTTCGGTGTCGCGCCCGGTCAGAAGGGCAAGGGCATGTTCGTGGGCGTCCCCTGCGTGCTGGGCGGCAACGGCGTCGAGAAGATCATCACTTTCAAGATGAACGACACCGAGAAAAAGTTCATGGACGAGTCGATCAGCCACGTGCGCGACCTCGTTGGCATCACCAAGAAACTCCTGCCGGAGGTCGCCTGACCTTCCCGCTGTCCGCGTTTGCACCGGCCCGGGCTTTGGACCGGCCCAAATTGGAACCACACAATGAAGACGAAACTCTGGATCCTGGCCTCCCTCGGTATTGCCGGCGTGGTCGCTTCTTCCGCCCTCGCTGCCCCGCAGGCGGCGGGTGACGTGACGTTCTCGAACGCCGAATTCGGCAACATGGCCAAGCTTCTGACTGGCTCATGGAAGGCCACGGGCGTCAAGGCCGGCGACGCCTCCGCCGACATCGTGCTCAGCATCGCCCCCGTGAGCATGAAGGGCGTGCCCGATGCGCTCTACTGCGAGGTCGCCCGCGCCGACGCCATCGAAGCACCATACCGCCAGACGATCCTCCAGTTCACCACCGCGGGTGGCAAGACCCACCTCCGCACCTTCGAGTTCAACACGCCCAACGGGGAGGTGCACAGCCTCCGCACGATCTGGGCGGCCCCCGACGCTTTCCCCGCGGAAGTCACGATCGAAAAGCTGACCGCGACCACCGACGCGGTCGTGACCGCCAGCCCGGGCCAGTTCCGTGCGACCTCGGAAAAGGCCGCGGACGTGGACAAGAACGGCGCGAAGAGCGTGACCACCGAGCTTGAGGTGTCCGCCGCATCTCTGAAAATCGCAGACCGTGGCCTGGGCGCCGACGGCGCGGTCGTCTGGGGCCCTGCGCCCGGCGAGTGGACCACCTTCGAGCGTGCGAGCACCGGAGTATCCGCCGTCCGCCTGGGCGACGGGCTCATTGTCATCAACTACCCCTCCACCGTAAAGCAAGACAAGGTGCCCGTCAACGACGATGTCATCGTCACGCACTACATTGGTTCCCTGGGCGACGGCACGATTTTCGATGCTTCCTACGAGCGCGGAAGTCCGTTCCGCTATGCCAACGATGGGCCGATGCTGGAGGGATGGAAGCGTGCCATGGGCGACGCCCGGGTCGGCATGAAGCGCAAGCTCATCATCCCTGGCCCGCTCGCGTGGAAAGAGCAGGGTCACGCACGCAAGGGCATTGGGCCCAACGCGACGCTCTACTTCCAGCTGGAAGTGCTCGATATCCAGCCCCAGCCCAAGAAGGAAGTCCTGCCTCCGGTGGAGATCAAGCCGGAAGACCCCAACGCCCCCAAGCCGCTCGACATGAAGCCGGTGGATATCGAGAAGCTGAAGCAGGAAAAGCTCGGACACCCGCACTGAAGTGCCCACAAACAAGTGCTTGATGAGCGGGGCCAGACGGCCCCGCTTTTTCATGGAGCACTATCAGACCGTCCTCGCTATGAGCACACGCCCGGGCACCCCCACCACCACCGCGAGGTCCGGCACGTCGCGCGTGACCACCGCCCCCGCGCCAACAACGCAGCCGGACCCAATCTTGACGCCCGGGAGCACGCGCGCGCCAAGCCCGACTAGCGTGTCCCTGCCCACGCAAACATTGCCGCCAAGCACGGCGCCGGGCGCAATGTGGCTGTTCTCGCCCACCTTGCACTCATGCTCCACGATCGCGCCCGAGTTGATGATCGCGTGGTCGCCCACCGCAGCGCACGCCTGCACCACGCTCTGCACCCCTAAAAGCACGCCTGCGCCGATCCGGGCCCGGGCATGGGCCACGAGTGCGTGGTCGCACCACCAAACACCCGCGAAAACGTGTTTGGCAAGCCCCTGGTCCAGCACACGCCGCCTGGCCGCAAGGTCACCGATCGCAAGAATCACCGGCGACGCCGATCCCGCCCCGTCACCCACGACCCCCAGCCATGGGAGGCCCAGCTTTACCCCGCACGCCGCGCGCGGATTGTCGTCATAAAACCCCTCGACCTGCAGTCCCGCAAGCCCCGCAGTGTGGGCTACCACCAGCCCGTGGCCGCCGCCCCCGATCAGCCGGATTCCCGTGCGAGTGCTGCCAAGGCCGCTCATACGCGCAGCATATGAGAGCACCCTCCCCCACGCCAGAGCCCGTACGCTGCGCCATGCAACCCGTGCGCATTGCCGCCGTGCGATACCTCAATACCGCGCCGCTCGTCGAAGGGCTTGAGCATGTGCATGGTCTGACGCTCGTCCCGACCGTGCCAAGCCGGATTGCACCGATGGTCGTGTCCGGCGAGGCCGACATCGGGCTTGCCTCCATCATTGACGGCGCGAACCCCGACCTCACACTCCTGCCCGCCGGCATGATCGGCTGCGACGGCCCCACCCTCACTGTCCGACTCTTCTCGACGGTGCCCTGGACGATGGTCGCTGAACTCTGCGCGGATACTGACAGCCACACGTCCGTTGTACTCGCGCAGCTCATCCTGCGGCACCGCTTTGGCGTTTCCCCCCGCGTGCGCGCATTTGACGCCCGCGAGCGCGTCGCCATTTCCTCCCCAGCACCCACGACGAGGCTCGACGAGGCCTGGCCCCAGACGCTCCTCCTGATTGGGGACAAGGTGGTGACCGACTCCCCGCCCGCCGTGCGGTACCCGCACCAGCTGGACCTGGGCGAGGCATGGAAGGAATGGACCGGGCTTCCCTTCGTCTACGCGACGTGGATGTGCCGCACCGCTGACCTGCAAGAATCGGCGAGCCGCGAGCGCATCCAGACCGCCGCATCGCTGCTTGAGCGCCAGCGCATGCACAACTCCACGCGCCTGGACTGGATTGTCCAGACACGCGCGCCGAACTCCCGGTGGCCTATGGACCTGGCCCGCCGGTACCTGGGTTCGCTGCTGCGGTACCAGGTTGGTGATCGCGAGCGTGAAGCGGCCGCCAGGTTCCTGACGCTCGCGCACGAAGCCGGCTTCACAAAGACCAGCGACTCGAATTGGGCCCCATCAGCGGCCCCCGTCGGGTAAGACCAGCAGCAGAGTGCACCTCCTTGCCGCGCCTCCCCGCCATGCCCCTCGCCGTGCTGCGCTCGCTGGAAGCGCAGCTCCGCCACGCCCCCCGTGAAACGCTTCTGCGCGACGTCGATCGGATCGAACAGCTCGCACGCGACATCGAACCCGGGCTGCAATACCCGCACGACTGGATCGTCTTCCGTGTGACGGGCTTCCGTCCGGACAACGCCCCGGCGGGCACGGTGCCCGGGACCCAGCTTCTCGCGTCCCTCTCTGCCCTCGCCGAGGTGCTCTGCGCCCGCGCGGAACTGCGCGCCGACGAGCTCGACCCGAAGGCCTTTGTGCGGGCGTCCGTGCTCGCGGCAGAATGGAGCGCGAGCCCCGCCACGCTCAAACGCTGGCGCCGGGCGGGGCTCATTTCGCGGCGCGTGCGGAACGCCTCCGGGCGCGAGGAACTTTGGATTTCCCATGCGAGCGTTGCACACTTCCGTGCCTCTCACGCCCCTGCGCTGGCCCGTGTACGGAAGGCCGATCGGTTGACTCGCGCGCAGCGCGATGAAGTCGTCGCACGCGCCCGCGACCTGCAAGCCCAGGGATGCTCGCTCCACGCCGCGGCCGTGACGATCGCGCGGGAGTACTCTCGCAGCACCGAGGGGCTGCGCCATGCACTCCAAACCGACCCGCGTACTCGCGCACTGTTCGCGAAGAAAAGCCGCCCCTCGGCCCGCGATCCAGGCACGCGCCGCGGTGCGCTGCTGCGCTTGTGGCGCGCCGGTGCCGACCCCGCGGACCTCGCCCGCCTGACGCGCAAGGGTGTCCCCCTCACCAGACGTGACATCAACATGGCACGCGCCAAGTCGCTCCAAGAGTGGCTCGAGTCCGGCGCGTTCGCGACGCCGCCGCCGGACGATGCGCCAACGCCTGCCCGCACTGTCCATCCAGGCATCGACGCTTCCTTGGCGCCCGCGGCCCAAGGCACCCCCTTGCTCCTCACGGCCACACTCGCCCACTGGCGCACCCGCCAGCCTCTTCCCAGGGCGACCGAACACGCGCTCACCACAGCCTACCACGCGCTCCGCGCACGTGCACAGGCCATCACCCTCGGGCTTGTCACACTTCATCCAAGCGCCCATGAGTTGGACGAGGCCGAGACTGCCCTGCGCCACGCGAGCTATCTCCGCGCCGCGCTCATTCATTCCCAGCACCGGCTCATCGTCGAAACGCTCGAGGCCCGCGCAGCACTCCCCCTCGACCGGCTCCTTCCCTCCGTCGCCGCGCGCCTCATCCAGGACGCCGTCGCCACCGCTTCGACAGCGCTCAACAACTTTGACCCGAGCAAAGGCGGCCGCCTCGCGGGCCCGGTGGGCCTCGCGGTCGACAAAGCTGCCGTCCGCACCCTGCGCGAGGCCCTGCCGGCGAAAGCCAGCACCCGGGCGATGGTTCTGCAGCCCGACGCCCCGATCAGGCTGCCACCGCTCTCCCCGTGGGATCGTTCGCTGCTGCCCGATCCACGCATTGTGCGCGCAGTCCAAAGTGCCAGAGGCCGGCCGACCAATGAGCACCTCGCGCTCCTCGCCGATCGTTACGGCCTGGGAGGAAACCCGCCCAGAACGCTCCGCGAACTCCGGGCCGCCCGCGGAATGACCGACATCGCGATCGCGCGCGCCCTCCAACGCGCCCTGGCCCATTGCCTGCGCAACAATCCCTTGTGACCGCGCACGCACCGACCTTCACCGCCGCCGACATCGTCCAGTCCCAGCTCATTGTTGGGCTGGAGGTTCACATCGAACTCGCAACCAAGAGCAAGATGTTCTCCCGCGTGGCCAGCCCTGCGCACCCCGCAGCGCGCGAGCCTGCGCCTAACTCTCTCATCGACGCCGTCACCCTCGCGCTCCCCGGCAGCCTGCCGGTCATGAACAGGGAAGCGGTCGAAATGGCCATGCTCGTGGGCCTCGCGCTCCGCTGCCGCATCGCCGAGTTTGCAAAGTGGGACCGCAAGTCCTACTTCTACCCGGACATGCCCAAAGCCTACCAGATCAGCCAGTACGACCTGCCGCTGTGCGCCGACGGCGCGTTCGACCTGCCAGCAACCGACGCACGAGGACTCCCCGACCTTGCCAAGCCCTCCCGACGCATCGGCATCCTCCGTGCTCACCTGGAAGAAGACGCCGGCAAGCTCCTGCACGAGGGGCCGGGGGGCCACGCCATCGACTTCTCCATTGTCGACTACAACCGCGCCGGCACGCCCCTGTTGGAGGTCGTCACACAGCCCGACTTCCGCACCGCCGACGAGGTGGTGCTCTTCGCCAAACTCCTCCGCCAGACGTGCCGCGCGCTGGGCGTCACCCAGGGAGTCATGCAGAAGGGGCACATGCGCTTCGAGCCCAACATCAATTGTGTGCTCACCATGAAGGACGGCTCGGTCGTTCGCACGCCCATCGTGGAGGTCAAGAACCTCAACTCCTTCCGATCGCTCAAGGGCGCAGTCGAGTTCGAGCACATGGACCAGCCGCGCAGGTTCTTGGAAGACGGGCGGCTGCTCGGCCCCGGCTCCAAAGTCACCAGGGGCTGGGATGACCACGCCCTCCGCACCATCGTCCAGCGACACAAGGAAGACGCCCACGATTACCGCTACTTCCCGGACCCCGATCTTGTGCCGGTTCGCGTGGACGCCGTCTGGCAGGAACGCGTGGCCGCACGCATCCCGGTGCTGCCCCTCGAGCGATTCCGTTCGTACGTGAACGACTTCGGCCTCGGCGCAACGGAGGCGAGCACCCTGGCTGACGACCGCCCCGTGAGCGACTTCTTCGAGGCCGCAACGGACGCGATGGTTGCCATGGGCGTTCCCCGTGCACGCGCCGGCAAAGCCGCCGCGAACCTGCTGCTGCAATCCGGGCAGAAGCGCGCAAACGAGCTGTCCGCCGCGCACGACAGCACGGAGCCCGTACTGATCTGTGACCTGGGGATCAGCCCGTCGGAGGCGGCCGCGCTCGCAGCGCTGCGTGAGCAGGGCAAGCTCGGCAACCAAGGCCTGGACGATCTCTTCGGCGAACTCTGCGCGCCCCACGCCCCGCCGACAAGCCCCGCCCTCGCCCTCGCGGAGGCCGAATCTCTCGCGCGTCTTCGGAACCTGCTCATCCACCGAGACGAGGCCGCGCTCGCATCGTGGGTCAGCGCTGCCATCGCGGCCCACCCCCAGGCGGCGGCGGATGTCCGCGCGGGCAAACTCCAGGCCGCCGGGCGACTGGTCGGCGAGGCCATGAAGCTCGCCGGCGGAGCCGCGGACGCGAAGACCGTCCGCGACGAGATCCTCAAAGCGCTGTCCTGATGCATCACGTCTGCAGGTACCCGCCGGTGGGCTCCCCGACCTTATAGATCGCAAGCGTGTTGCTCGCCTTCGCCTGCGCAAGAGGCCGGCCCGCGACCAGCACCACGTAGTCACCGCGCTTGGCGATGTGCCTGCCACGGACATACTCGTCCACCGCCACATTCCAGTCGTTCAGCGTCCCGCGCCCTGGCGGCTTGGCACACACCGCAAGCACCCCGCGCAGCAGCGCCATCCTGCGCGTCTGCTGAGGGTCGCTCGAGTACGCCACGATGGGCACATGGAACCGATTCTGCGACAGGTACCGTGCCGTGCCCCCCCGTTCGCTCCAGCACACCACCGCCCGGGCCTGAAGCTCTTGAGTGATCGTCGCCGCCGCCTCCGCGAGGGCCGCCGTCGTCCGGTGCGAATCTTCAAAGAAGAGCGGGGGTGAGAGTTCCGCACCCATGTCGCGCAGCCGATCCTCGGCCGTGGCGACGATCCGCGCCATGGTCTCCACCACCAGCACCGGGTGCTTCCCCACCGCCGTTTCCGCGCTGAGCATCACCGCGTCCGCGCCGTCAAAGATCGCGTTCGCCACGTCACTCGCCTCGGCCCGCGTAGGCGTGGAGTTGTCGATCATCGTTTCCAGCATCTGCGTCGCCACGATGCACGGCTTCCCCCGCACGCGGCACGCCGCCACGATCTGCTTCTGCACTACCGGAACCTTCGCGATATCCATCTCCACACCCAGGTCGCCCCGCGCCACCATCACAGCGTCCGCCGCGCTCACGATCGCGTCCAGGTTCTTCACCGCCTGCGGCATCTCAATCTTCGCGACCACCGGGATCCACACGCCGTACACCGCCTCCCGGTCGGGCTTTACCGACGGGCACATCTGCGCGAGCCGCTCCTTCAGCTCGATGATCTCGTCCGCGCTGCGTACAAATGACAACGCCAGGTAGTCCATGTCGTTCTTGACCGCCCAGGCCACACACTCCCAGTCGCGCTCCGTAATCGCTGACGCCGAGAGCTCGCTCTGCGGCACGTTAATGCCCTTGTTCGAGCTGATGACGCCCCCCACCACCACCCTGCACCGCAGCTCGCCGCGTTCCCGGTCCTGCTCCACCGCCAGCATCCGGATTGCCCCGTCGTTCACCAGCAGCTTGTGACCCGCCTGCACCTCGCGGACGAGCGCTTGATAGGTCACGGGCAGCACCAGCTGCGGCACGCCGCCCGCCGCCCCGTCCGACCTGTACATCGCCTCGCTGATCCCGGCCTTGAACACCACGTCCTCGCCCGCCCGCACCTCCACCAGACCACCGCCCGACGGGCTCGGCTTGCCGACCCCCGCTGGCACCTTCCCCACGCGGATCTTGGGGCCCTGCAGGTCCCCCAGGCACGCAACCTCCACGCCCATCTCATGCGCAACGGCGCGCACCGTGTCCAGCCGCTTCTGATGCATGGCGAACTCGCCGTGCGAGAAGTTGAACCGAAAGACGCCCACCCCCGCGCTGATCAGTCGCCGCACCATCTCTGGTGATTCTGACGCCGGACCGATCGTCGCGACGATCGTGGCGAGAAAGTTTGGAGCGTCAGTATCCGTGGAGGGCGTGTGCATCGGGGTAGTCCGGGATGAGTTGACCGCACGAAAAGCCGATCGAAGTGCCTGCCTTTGGCTCAGTCTTTGTCGGATAGTTCGATCACCCGCGCGTAGTTCTCGCGGAAGAACGTGAAGTACCCGACCTCCAGACGCGCCATGGCCGCCGGGTCACGCCACTGCTCCCGCATCGCGCGGAAGGTCCCGGCGGTGAACGGCAGTTGCTTCCCGTCGGCGGTCCGCGTCTGTGGCCAGGCATAAAACAGGCGTTCCATCTCGGCGAGGCGGTCCTTCGGGAATGCACTGTCACCCCGCGCCGCATTCAGCGCCCGCCACGCGCCGCGCTGCAGGTCCGCGTTGTCGATGCTGAACGCCCCCATCATCGGCCCGATCGCGCCGCGCCAGTTCGCCGGCCTGTGCTCCGCCGCGATCGCGAACGGGTCCACCCTGTCGACGAACTTGCTCCCGTGCGCCGCGATGACGCTCCTCCGCACCGGCATCCGCCGCAGTTCATACATCCTGGGTCCCATCGCGCGCCCCATCCCGTCCTTGGGATTGTCCGCGCTCCGCCCGTCGCGTTTGCTCGGCAACTGCCACAGCAGCTGGCCCTCCTCCGACAGACAAAACTCCACAAACCGCTTTGCGAGTTCGGGGTTGGGCCCGGCCCGAAGGATGGACGCCGGGTCAGCATCGATGTACGTCGCGCCCTCCGGGTCGACATAGCCAAGCCGCGCATTCTTCACGTCCGCGCCGCTCACCGCCTGAGCCTGACCACGCCCGTAAAAATCAATCGCGAGCCCCTCGGCGCCCTCACCCGCAGAGATATCAATCGGTGGCCGCGTCGCGCTGGGGGCAAAGGACCTCGCGTTCGCCGTGACCTCCCGGAGAGTCTTCCACCCTTCCTGAAAAGCCGCCTCGACCCGCTCCATCGTCCCTGCCGAAAGCGACTTCTCCCACGGCGTCCTGTCCGCCCGCTCCCTGTCAAACGCGAGGGACAGCTCGGGCAACCACCCCTCGCGGGCCGCGCGGTTCCACAGCGCCGCGTTGAGCACTTCGTCCATCGCCGTGGTGATCGACCCGCTCTGCCGCGGATCGGCCAGGATCACCAACCCCGCAAGCCTCGGATCCGTCAGGTCCGCGAACCCACGCGGCTCCGGCACGCCCATCCGCGCCAGCACCTCGCGGTTGTACACGATGCCAAACGACGATAACGCCGTGCCGATCCAGAACTGCTGCGGATCGTACAACTGCCCAGCACCGATCCGATTCTCCACCTTTCCTTGCCCGTCACGCCCGAACCACGCCGCCATCTCCGCTTCGCCGAAGCCCGCCGGCACACTCATCGGCAGCACCGCTTCCTTGTCCGCGCCGGGCGGCGTCACGCGCACCCCCGCCTTCAACCTCCCGTGGTCGAAAGACCCCCCGCCGAACATCAGGTCAAACGAAACCGTGCCCGCCGGCGCCGTGGGGTTCGAAGGATCGGAAAAGTCAAACTTCCCCGCCTTCGCCGCGGACATGTACTGCGATTCCAGGATCTTCACGAGTTCGCTTGTGCCCGCCCCAGGGCTCCGCCAATCGACAAACGCTTCCTCACCGTACTTCTCTCGGTGCCACCGGGCGAACGCCTCCCCGAATTCCAGCCTGATCTGCGGCACATGCGGCGTGATGACCACCACGCTCCGCGCGTGCGAGGGCGCGGCCTGCGCCGGGCTCATGAGCCTTAGAGCCAGCGGAATCCCCAGCACCACCGCCAGGGCCGCGAAGACCAGAGCCTTCTGAAACATGGCGGAGCGTAGCGGCGGACCCTAGCGCCATCCCAGGAACGCGATCGGCAGGTCTGTTGTCCCCTCCGTGGCCAGATCCGCCACCGCACGACCAATCGCCGGCGACAGCTTGAACCCGTGACCTGAGCACGCCGAGACAACGACGACATTGCGGTGCTGCCGGTGCAGGTCCACCAGGAAGTGATGGTCAGGCGTGTTGGTGTACAAGCAAACCCGGGTGTCAAGCACCTCCGCGTCTGGCCGCGTCGCCGTTGGAATGCGATCGCTCAGAAACTCCGCCAGCGCCGCAACCTCCGCGGGACGTACGACGCGATTCACGTGATCCGGGTCCGCCGCATCCCCTTCCTTGTGGTGCGCAAGCTTGAACCCGCGGCCGCCCATCGGCTGACCCGTCCAAGGGTCGTCCGCGTGGAACATCGGGAACCCGTAGTACCCAGAGCCGTCCGGCTGCCCCACCACCCACACGGGCATGGACGGAGCAAAGAGCCGTGCATCGCCCGTCGTGCGGAACCACGCGAGCACCTGCCGCGTCACCCGAAGGGTCCCAGTCAGTTCAGGCATCATCGATGCCATCCAGGCCCCGGCGCTCAGGATCATCGCCCCCCCGCGCAGCGTGCGGTGCGCTGTCCAGACCTCCACGGAGTTGTGCCCCGCGCGCCACCCCTCCACCGCGTCGCCCGTCACCACCTCTGCCCCCATCGCCGCAGCCTGCCGAAGGTTCTCCGCAACCGCCTGCTCAGGGAAGAGCACGCCCCCGGTAGGCTCAAAGAAACCGACTTCCCCTGCACGCAATGTAAACTGCGGAAACCTCGCACCCATCGCCGCACTGTCAAGCAGTTCATGCTCCAGCCCGTGCGCCCGCGCGCTCGCGAGAGACCCCCGCACAAACGGGTCTTCTGTCGAACCGACGTACAGCCCGCCCGTGATTCGAAGCACCGGCACCGAAGACCCCGCCTGCAGCGCTTCCCACAGCCGGTACGACTCCCTCAGCAACGGCACATAGTCCGGGTGCTCGAAGTAGCACAAGCGGATGATCCGAGACAAGCCGTGCGAAGACCCCCGGTCGTGCGGAGGCACGAACCTATCGACCCCCACGCACCGCACGCCGCGCCGCGCCAGCGACAACAACGCCGCCGACCCTACAGCGCCAAGCCCGACAACAACCACGCCTGTCGAGCCGTCCATCGTGAATCCTATCGAACCGACAAAAGGGGCCACCAGCCCCAGAAACACAACACCCCCTGCGTAACCAGCCGTGAAGGCCAATTAGACAAGGGGTCAAGTGGGCGCAACAGGACTCGAACCTGTGACCTCGGCTATGTGACAGCCGCGCTCTAGCCAACTGAGCTATGCGCCCCGAAGTGATCCAGCGTAGGCAGGAATGCGCCGCGCACCCATGCATCCAGCGTCGACCTGGCCCGGGCAACGCCGGTGTCTGCTCAGGCCTTCTTCTCTTCCTTCTTCTCGCCCTCGGCCGCGGCCTTCGCCAGGCGAGCCTCAAGACGCTTGCGATCGTGCTCGCGGTCCTTCTCCCACAGCTTCACATCCACCAGACCGCGCTTCGCGAAAATATCGCGCACCGTGTCGCTGGGCTGTGCCCCCCGGCTCATCCAGTGCTTCGCACGCTCTTCGTTCAAACGCACCTGCTGGTCGGCCTTAGTGTTCACCGGGTCATAGGTACCCAGATTCTCGAGCACCGGCCCTTCACGCCGCGAGAGATGATCCATCGCGACGATACGGTAAAAAGGGCGGTTCTTGCGGCCGTGACGCTGCAGACGAATAGTAACCATACAGACTCCAAACTCCAGCCTGAGAGGGCAGGCGGACCAATTGAACTTGTCGGCGGCAACCACATGCCGCCATCCTCCACAAGCAGCCTGAGCAGCCCGAGAGGGGAGGGATATTAGGAGCGAGCCGCGTCCGTGGCAAGGCGGCTGCAACCCCTCGGCCCGAGCGGTGGTATGGTACTGCAATCACGCCGCGCGCTGCCCTGCCCAGCGGACTCCGACCTGCGAATGCGGCACCCCCGGGAAAGGGAGGACCATTATGCCAACCCACGCAGCATGCGCACGCGGATGCACTGCTCTGGCGTCTGTCGCCTCGACCATCGCCTGGGGGGCGGCGCTCTTCATTGCCTGTGACACGTGCTCGTGCAGTGCTCTCGGGGCCGGCACCGCGTGGGAATTAGTCACGTCCCAACCCCTGGAGAAGCAACCCGCGATCCGCCCCGCTTCGGACACAGAGAAAGCCGAGACTCAGGAGAGCGCCGCGCCCCGCAGCGCCCAACCGCCCGACCGCCCCAGTCTCACTGTGCCGCAGTCGGCGGACGCGCGTTGGACGACGCTCTCCAAGCTCGACCGCTCTGTCAGTGTTGAGTGGAAGGACGTCCCGCTTGTCGAAGCCTTTGAACTCTTCCGCGTGCAGGCCGGGGTAGACATGATGGTGATGTGGATCGACGAGGATAACCCGTCGATCGGGCTGCGCCGCGACCGCACCATTTCTCTGATCGCCCAGCACCAAGGCCTCATCGACGTGCTCGAAAAAATCCTCGAGCGTGCGGACACGCGCGCCAAAGGGGGCGGCAGCACCTGGCAGATCAGCGATACCGGCACGCTGCAAGTCGGCCCGCGAGAACGCCTGAATAAGTGGACCCGCACCTACGCCTACGACATGGCGGACCTGTTCATGGCATCGCACGATATGTTCGACCCCGATGACGCCCTGCTCCAGCACGGGATTCAAACGCCACAATCCGTGAACACGTCGACCTCGCTCATGCACCGCCGCTACAACGCGGGCATGCACGACGAGAGGCCGTACCCGGTCCGCGCGGAGGAACTCAGGCAGATCATCATGCAGACCTGTGAGCCCAGCGCGTGGATCGACAATGGCGGCGATGCCGCGTCCATCCTGCTCCACACAACATCAAAGACATTCGTGGTCCGAGCGCCGGACTATGTCCACCGCGCGATCGATGGATACCACCCGACGCTGCCGGGGCGCACGAGGGTGTACGAACACGACGCCGGACCGCTGCGGACGCCCACGCCCCAGCAGGCCCCTGCCGCCACGCTGCCGACGAAGTAGGGCAGGCCCAGCCAAACACAACCCCCGCGGCACGCGCCTCTCTCAGGAGCGCGTGCCGCGGGGGAGTTGAACTAGGTGGCGATACGCACTCTCGCGAGTGCCCGCCGCGTTTCATTCACTTCTTCGGGGCCGCCCATCGCTCCAATACGCACGACACACGATCGATCAGCACATGGCCAGGAAGGAGAGGAGGGCGAGAATCGCGATGCGTTTGCGGGTGTCCGTCATTGCCATCACCAGGGTCATAAACGCCTCTTCTTTCAATGTGCCGGCCACCGGTGCGGTAGTCGGGGCAACGAATGTGGTGCTGCCGGCGTTCATAGTTCAATCCCTGTGCCAGATCCCAGGCCCAACTGGGACCCAAAGAGCATACACGATGTTTGCTCCGCCTGCGCCGGATATCCGCCCCACCCACTCCAAAAACAACCATCCCGCGTCATTCTGGGACCATGCACCGCACCCATCCGCACGCATGTTGCGGACTTTCACCACGCCGGGCGTTCTGCCGTGCAACGATGCGGCGTGGAAGCAACGAGGAGCCTGAGTGTGTTCAGCCGGTTCGGGTGGCTCTGCGCCTGTGTGGCCGCGTGCTTCGCGTACCGGGTATCCGCCCAACCCCCGGCGCAGAGCGTGCCCACGGCCCAGCAACTCCTCGCCGCATCCAAGTACGTCACCGATCGCGTGCGCCAGGAGGCTGACGCCGACTCGGGCAGATCGAGGCCTTCGCCCGACGATCCAGTGATTTCCCAAGCCCCCGCGCCAGACGCACCCGGTGCCGGCGCGTGCGTCACCCTCCGCCTCCACGGCCATGAACTGACGCGCGCAATCTCCATGGACGCAGCCGCCAGCCTGCGATCCGCCGCGGACCAGGCCATCGTCTCCGCCCGCGCCGCGATGCCCGAGCCGCGCGACATGCTCCAGCGCGCGGCCCGCGCCGAACAGTGGAAGTCCGCCACGGCAAGCATCGAGCTCGCAGGACCCCTCGTCGAGGTCGACCTCGCTACCTTCGCAGATGCCGGTGGCCGTGTCATGACCGGCATCGAGGGCGTCGCAGTGCGCATGGGCGACCGCGTGGAGGCGACCTTCCCCGCCCAGATGCTCGTCGCGAACGACACACCGCCCACGGCGTTCCTATCCCTGGTTTCCCGAATCACGGGCGACCCCACCCTCGCCATGCCGGGCGTCCCCGCGCACGACGCCGGCGATCTGGCGAAGTCCCACTCCCTCAGGTTCTACAAGTTCCGCGTTGTCCACGCCGCCCAGGCCGCGCCGGGCGCCGCCGCCCTGCCCCTCACGCGCGGCGGCCGCATCGTCATGTCCCGCGACATCACGATGGCCTCCATGCGCGAATTCGCGCAGCACCTTTCCGACAACATCCTGGCTCAACGCACCACGGCCGACGGACGAGACGAGCTCTTCTCCGCCTACTGGCCCCTCCAGGACCGTGCCGCGGAAGTCGCCGGCCCACGCGAGAAAGCGCTCGCCTGTCTCGCGCTCTGCGAGAGCGCCCGCCTCACCCACACGCCCGGCGCGGACGCCACACTCCCGCCGCCCGTCGCCGCGGCCCAGGAACTGCTCATCCCGCTCCTCAGCATCGATGGACGCCTCCCCGCCGACGACCTGCCGCCCGCGACCGCAGCGATGCTGGTCGTGTCGATGAGCGAACTGTGCACTTGGACCGGGAAGCCAAAGGGCGACTGGTTCGACAAGACTCACGCGCGCCTCGCGCAGGCCGTCCAGTCCAGCGTCGACGAGTCCGGCGCGTGGAACGACACAACCCGCGTGCCGGAGCGCTCCATCATCGCCCTCGCGCTCGTGCAGCTCGCCACCGACCCGGTCATGGGCACGGGCAACCGCGCCAGCCCCGCGGCCCAGTCCTCGCTCACCCGCGCCGACGCTGCGATCCGCGCCCTCTTCCGGGATACCGCGCCCGGCGCGCTCGTCATGCACATGCCGTGGCTCGCACGCGCCGAATTCCTGCTGGCCAACGACGACCCGATCAAGTCCGCCGCCGCCCTCCGCCAGATGCGAGACACCGCATGGTCCATGCAGGTGGGCGACGCCGAGGCACGACTCGCCGGGAACGACCTCGAGGGCGGGCTCATGCTCGCCGGCGCCGGTGGCGACACAACCCCCACCGCCCAGTCCGCCCGCCCGTTCGCGTTCTTCGCCCAGGCCCTGGGGGACCAACGCCTGACGGACAAGTCCGAACTCCCGGCGCAAACGTCCCGCATGCTCCGCGCCCTGCGTTTCCTCCGCCAACTCTCACTCGACACCAACTGGGACTGGTGCCTGCCCAACCAGCAGCAGGCCCACTGGGGCGTGCGCACCAGTGTGACCGACCAGCGGCAGTCCCTCGACGCCACATCGATGACACTGATCACCGTCAGCTCCGCGCTGCGGTCGCTGGAGAGCCCGCCTCCTGCGCCGCCCCCCCGCGAATAGAATCGCCAACGCCGTCCATCCACCGCGCGGCACCATGCGGCTACCAAGATTCCCATCCCTGCTCCTCGCCGTGTGCTGCGCAGCCGCGTCGTGCGCCCGTGAAGAGAAGCTCGTCCGCTACAAGCCCTGGTTTGCGGGGCTCGAGGGCGCGCAGATCAACCGCCAGGTCGCGATCCCATCCAACCTCCGCTCAGACCCCGGCGCGGGCATGCCCGAGGACAGCCTCCGCGTCCAGCACGAAGACAAGTCCGTCTCGCTCATCGCGAAGACCGGCCGCCAGCTCATGATCCATATCTACACCACGCTCGCCGAGAACGAGCGAGACCTCTTCACCAAGGAAGTCCTGTCGGAATCGACCCGCGCAGAGTACCGCGCGCAGGGCCTGGACCCCTCCGTCGCCTTCGACGCCCTCCTCGCCCGCGAGGACGACATCATCGACTTCTTCAACGCCGTGCCCTACGCGGAGAACACGCCCGGGGTGTTCTGGCAGCCCCAGGGCGCGCGCACCTTCCGCATCGAGGCGGTGGGCCTGCCCCGCACAAACCTCAAGATCGTCGCCATGGATATGACGATGGAACAGGGCAACTGGAAGCTGCGCTGGTTCACGCCCGCGCCGGGCGGCAAACCCGTCGCCGCCGTGCCCGAACGGTGACAAGACCTCTTAGCCCGCCACTTCCTCTTCCTTCTTGCCCTTCTTGGGAGCCTTCGCCGCCTTGGGCTTCTTCACCGGCTTGCCGCCGTTCTGGATCAGCTCCCGACCTTCCTGATCGATGTACAGCACGCACTGGCACGACGCGCACCGCGTCAGCCGACCGCTGCTCGCCAGCATCGCCACCGCGTCCACCGGCAGGCTCATCATGCACACGCCGCAGTTGAACTCGTGGCGCTTCACGTCCACCACCTCGACCATCCCCATCGCCTCATCCCCGCGACGGTCGATCAGCTTCTGGAAGTCCCGCATCACGTCCTGCGGCACGTGGGCGATCAGCGCCGTGCGCTGCACCTCAAGCTCCCGCACCTGGTCCGCGATCTCGTTGGATCGTGCGTCGCGGTCGTTCACCGCCACCTTCCGCACCTTCTCCCGCTCGTCCTTCCGCCCCGCGATATCCGCGATCTGCTTCTTGATCTCCTCCGCCCTGCCCATCTGCTCGAGCGCCGCCGCCTCGTGCTTGTCGCGGTCCGCCTTGAAAGTGTTCATCTCGGTCAGGAACGCCTTGTACTCTTTGTTGTTCTGGGCGCTGTCCATCTGCGTGCGGATGGTCGCCATCTTCGCGTCCAGGCGTTTCATCTCGCCCTCCGCGTCGTGCGCCTGTGCGGTCAGTTTCTTGAGGTCCGCCTCCAGCGACGCACGCCGACCCTCGAGGCTGGACAAGTCCTTGTCCTGGTCGGACAGGAACTTCTCCGCGCCCTTCAGGCGGCTCTTGAGCCCCCTGAGTTGCTTGTCGACGTGGAAGACCTCAACCAACTTCGCCGTCACGTCCATTCAAGTACTCCGCAGGTGGCCCTCCCCGAGCCACCGCATTGTAGCGGATTGATGGGTCCGGAGTCATCCCCCGGAGTGGTCAGTTTCCGCTCTCAAAAAACGCCACTCGATCACCGGGTGAAGTACCCACTGCGCGACGCCACTTCCAGCCACCAGAACGCTACCGGACCCGTCAAAAGCGGCGAATCGATCACATCCAGCACACCGCCAAAGCCCGGAATGCTCTTTCCCGAGTCCTTGCTCCCCGCGTCCCGCTTCAGGATGCTCTCAAGGAGGTCGCCTGCCTGACCGGTCAGTCCGAGCAGCACGCCCAGCACCGCCCCATGCCACCACGCCGGCACCGGCACCCCCGCCCACCTGCCCACCAGCACCATCCCCGCCGCGCAGATGGCCGCCGACGTCAGCACCCCCCCCGCCAAGCCCTCCCACGTCTTCCCGGGGCTGAGCCACGGGATCAGCTTGTGCTTCCCCAACGCCTTCCCCGCGAACAACGCACCGATGTCGCACGACTTGGTCGTCAGCAGCACCCACAGCAGGATCAACGCGTGATACTCCCGCCGGATCGCGAGCTGGAACCCGAACATGAGCCCCAAGTACACGAACGTCAGGAGCACGCCCCCCGTCCCCGTGATCACTCCCTCCACAGACTTCTTCCGCGAATAGAACACCATCGCCATCACCAGCACGCCCATCGCCGCGGTGCTCATCACAGGCACCACCACCGTTGCCGGTAACGCATCGGGCACCAGGCACGACACCACGAGCCCCACCAGCGCCGCGGTCGTCATCATCCGCTTGCTCGCCTCGATCCCCTCTGATATCAGCAGCGCCGACAACTCACGCGCCCCCAGCACCGCCACCGTCACGGCGATGATGAAAAGCAGCACCCCGGGCGGCCATGTCTCACGCGGCGTCCAGGCGGAAGGAAGCACGCCCGTCAGAAAGTCCCTTAGCGCAACCGGCATCGCTTGCCCGTCCAGCCACTGGTCCGCCAAGAGCGCCAGCACCAGCAGCGCGATCATCACCGGGCCCAGGAGCAATCGGTAACGCATGCAGTAGCGAGGTTAGCGCGGGCCCGCTTCCGGCGACGGGTCCAGCCCCCCAAACCTCCTCGACCGCGACGCATAATCCCGGATCGCCGCGTGCAGGTGCGCCTCCCCAAAGTCAGGCCACAGCGTCGGCGTGACATGAATCTCCGCATACGAAATCTGCCACAGCAGATAGTTCGACACCCGCATCTCCCCCGCCGTGCGGATCAAGAGGTCCGGGTCCGGCAGCCCCGCCGTCGTGAGGCGCTTGGCAAACTCTTCCTCGGAAATCTCGCTCTCCTTCAGCCGCCCCGCCGCGACTTCCCGCGCAACCGCCCGCGCTGCGTCCACGATCTCCGCCCGCGACCCGTAGTTGATCGCCAGGCACAGCGTGATCCGCCGGTTGTGCGCCGTCGCGGCAACGACCCGGTCCATCGCATCCAGCACGTCCGGCGGCAAGCCTTCCCGCCGACCAAGCACGCGCACACGCACGCCCTTCTTCAAGAGCCCGTCCTGCTCGCCCGCAAAGTACAGCACCGCCAGGCGCATCAGCGCCTCAACCTCTTCCCGCGGCCGCTTCCAGTTCTCGAGCGAGAACGAGTACAGCGTCAGCACCTCCACGCCCAACTCCGCCGCCTCGGTCAGAACCCGACGCACCGTCTCCGCCCCCGCCTTGTGCCCGAAGAGACGCGGCAGCCCCTGGCCCTTCGCCCACCGCCCGTTCCCGTCCATGATGATCGCGATGTGCCGCGGAATCGCCGCCACCGGCACGTCCGGCAGCGCCTTCAGTGGGTCCGCTTCGGGGTTGTACGCGTGCATCCGTGCGAGCGCGGCACGCGACGCGGCGTCCAGAGGTGCCGTTGTCGAACGAGAATTGGTGTGAATGTCAGGCACGCGGCGGGCGAGTGTAGATACGCGCCGCAACCAGCTTGGTTTCAGTAGTCGATTCCCCGGACGCCATCTCTTGTACAGAGGATTCTTCGGAAGTGCAGCGGGTGCTGGCTCGGTGCGTACACATTGACAACCGGTGCTGTCGCGTCGCTGGGTCGAAGACATCGCGCCGATCCATCCACGAAACACACAGGCACCGAAACCGCAAGGTCTGCGCCGATGAAGCTGCGGTTGCGTCGCAGATACCCAGCATCCGCATCCCAAAGAATCCCCTTCTGAGAAGGGAAAAGTACATCACTCAGGCGGGTGCCAGCGGTGAACGCGGACACGTCCGGGTCGTCGCGCCACACCTCCGGCACCTGATTGTCGAAGACATCGGCGAGGCTCTGGGGCGCGCCTTTGCGGAACGCGCGCGGATCGACGACGACGACGGACGACCAGGCAAAGCTGCCGATGGCGCAGCGGCTGAGGCTCCC
>CALLYM010000061.1 GCA_937858155.1 uncultured Phycisphaerales bacterium
GCTTCTGGCAGAACTACAAGAAGTTCTTCGTCAGCTTCCAGAAGGCCATGTGGGATACGGCGGCGACGCCGGAAAACAACTGGGCCTTTGACTATCTGCCGAAACTCGACGTGCCGGCTTACGACGTGCTGCGGGCCTTCGAGCTCATGCACCAAGGCAAGATGAACGGGTATTTCTGCCAGGGCTTCAACCCCCTGCTGTCATTCCCGAACAGGAAGAAGCTGACGGCCGCTCTGTCGAAGCTCAAGTTCCTGGTCACGATGGACCCGCTTGAGACCGAGACCGCGCGGTTCTGGGAAAACCACGGCGAGTTCAACGACGTCGATCCAAAGACGATCCAGACCGAGGTGATCCAGCTTCCGAGCACCTGCTTCGCCGAAGACGAAGGCGCGCTGGTAAGCTCGTCGCGTTGGCTGCAATGGCACTGGGCAGGCGGCACGCCTCCCGGCGAAGCCAAGCTCGATACCTGGATCATGGCGCAGATCCATCTGCGTCTGAAGGCGCTGTATCGGAAAGAGGGTGGGGCCTATGCGGACCCGTTGCTCAATCTGAAATGGTCCTACAAGGATCCGAACGAGCCGACGCCGGACGAACTGGCGAAAGAGCTGAACGGCTATGTCGTCGACACCGTGCTCGATCCGGCCGACCCGACCAAGGTTCTGCTGGAAAAGGGCAAGCAAGTCGCGGCGTTCGGCTTGCTGCGCGACGACGGCACGACTGCGGCCGGCTGCTGGATCTATACCGGCTGCTTCACGGAAGCCGGCAACATGATGGCTCGCCGCGACAATACCGATCCGGACGACACCGGCGCCTTCTCCAAATGGGCGTTCTCGTGGCCGGCCAATCGGCGCATCCTGTACAACCGCGCTTCCGCCGACATCAACGGCAAGCCGTGGGATCCGAGCCGCAAGCTGATCGAATGGAACGGCACGGCCTGGACGGAGATGTACTCCGCCTCGCTCGCGTCCGCGCCGTACGCCGTCGCGGTGCTCCCGGGCGACGACATCTACGTCGGCACGAACTGGACCAACATCTGGCCCGGCGCGGGCTGCACCGCGTTCCACTGGAATGCCGCCACATCCGTGTGGGACAACATGGGCGCGTACTTCGACTCCGGCGGCAACCCGTTCATGACCGACATCGAGGTCGCGCCGGACGGGGCCATGTACTTCTGCGGACGCCTGCAATCCATGACTACCGACAATGGCGCCCACTGGACGGCCATCGGGCAGATCGCCCGCTACGGCCCGCCCACGCCCATCCTGACCGCTCAGCCGCAGGACATGCTCGCCTGCCCTTCATCGCCCGTGAGCTTCTCTGTCGCGTCGTCGGGCCCGGGCCCACTGACCTATCAGTGGCGGCGCGAGGGAGTGGCCATCAGCGACGAGCCCAACCACATCTCGGGCGCGACGACCGCCACGCTGACGCTCACGAACCTTGTCCCCGCGGACTTTGCACGCTACCAGTGCAACGTCAGCAACACCTGCGGCAGCGCCCTCAGCATGTCCGCAACGCTGGGCGTCTCCACCTGCGACTGCATCGACTTCAACCTTGACGGCCTCTTCCCCGACACGCAGGACATCACGGACTTCCTGACTGTCTTCGCGGGCGGCGTCTGCGATGGCCAGCAGCCCACCGACCCGCCCTGCAACATTGACATCGACTTCAACAACGACACGCTCTTCCCGGACGTGCTGGACATTCAGTCGCTGCTGTCGGTCTTTGCGGGTGGGCCGTGCTTGTAAGGGACTTGGTTCTGCGATCTGCTTGATGCTCGCCTCCGTCTGCGAACGCAGAAGAGCCGCCAGCCAGCCGCACGGCCTGCTACTCATGAGCGTCCTTTTTTGACCTCCGTTCATCCGCGATGTTCGCCGGATTCTCTTGACATCGAGCCCCTGTCGCAGGATCATGTTCCGTGGGAGGTATCGCATGATCAGCAGGCTCTTGTTTGTTGCGTTGACTACGGCCGGACTTGTGGGCGCTGCCCAGGCTCAGTGCGTCGGCACGACCACGCTGACGCTCTTTGACGCGTACCAGGCGAGCCCGCGCCCGACCGTGGGCGGGCTTCAGGCGGCAGGTTCCGCGTGGCTGTACCGGTATTCGAGCGAGACCGGGCCGCTCCTGGTCGGTGTGTCTCAAACCGGCACGCCGTCATGGGGCCACCCCTCCTCGTCGTTCCACCTTCCTCTGGTTGGGCCGCTCTGCTCGCCGAACGCGCAGATCAACGAGTTCATCGCCGGGCGCGCGGCGACCTTCAACGGCGTCTTTGCACACCCGGGGTACGTGCCCACGGAGGACAACGTGGTCGTCTTCGCGCCGCAAGGTGGCGGCACGGTTTCTGCGCTGCAGCTGCAGTCTGAGCTGCTCGGCGGCATCAGCGATGGCATCAATGTGGGCGCTCGCCTCGTTCGCGCCAACGGAACTTCCTCCACGCTCATCCCGACGCAGTTTGTCGCGCAGTCGGCATCCAGTGTCACAATGAACGCGTCTGCGGGCCTGTTTCCCATCGTCTTTGCGCCCGGCGACCGCATAGTCGTCACGTCCAACCAGTTCAACCAGCCGTTCGAAGATTGGCAGAACCTGGATGTGCGCATCACGTTCTCCGGCCCGCCCGTCATCGTGAGTGCACCACGCAACCAGACTCAGTGCGCGCCAACCTCCGCGGACTTTTCCATCGTCGCCAGCGGCAATGGCTCTCTCTCCTACCGCTGGCGCCGCGACGGCGTCCCGCTCTCGGACGGGCCAACTCCTTGGGGGTCGGCCATCTCCGGCGCAACCACACCGCATCTGGCTATCGCCGGCCCGACCGGCGCGGATCGCGGCAACTACGCCTGCGCCGTCACCAGCCCTTGTGGCACCACAGTTTCGTCCACCGGGTACCTCAGCGCCTGCCAGTGCATCGACTTCAACAACGACACCCTCTTCCCGGATACTCAGGACATCGACGACTTCATCACCGTTTTCTCCGGCGGAACATGCTCCACCGGTACCTGCAATGACATTGACTTCAACACGGACGGCCTGTTCCCAGACACCGCGGACATTGACGCGTTCTTGTCTGTTTTCAGCGGTGGCCTGTGCTCATGAATCGTGCGTTCGTTAGTCGCAACTGCGTCCTATAACTAACTTGAGTCCTGCTTCCACAAATTTCTCCAATCCTGTGCCCGATCCGGCGACCGATTTCGCTTATGGAGATGAGAGCACAACCGGAGAAACCGCCATGAAGACCTTTCTTGCCATCACCGCCATCGCCGTGTGCACCGCGGGGGCGAATGCCCAACTGTCTGTGCCTTGGTACACGATCGACTGTGGCGGGGGCACCTCGACGGGCGGGACGTTCAGCGTTTCGGGCACCATCGGTCAGCCCGACGCGGGGGTCATGTCTGGTGGCACGTTTCAACTGAACGGCGGCTTCTGGGTCGGTGGCGGGACCCCCACGGGCTGCGATTCCATTGACTTCAACGGTGACGGCCTCTTCCCGGATACGGACGACATTGCCCAGTTCATCGTGGTCTTTGGGGGCGGTGCGTGCCCGACCGGCACCTGCGGCGACATCGACTTCAACAACGATGGCTTGTTTCCGGACACGGACGACATCGCGGCTCTGATCCGCGTTTTCGCGGGTGGACCCTGCACGCTGTGAGAGACTTTCAGCACGTTCGGCCGGCGATCGCTTCTCGTGGCGGTCGCCGGTTTGTTTTTGATAGGGTTCTGCACGCGACCCCTTGCAAGGCGTGGTAGCATCATGACCAGATGAGACTTCCTGCAGACACCGTGACTCGCCTGCGTGCCTTTTATGAAGGCCGGTCGGTCGCCGTCACCGGGGGGGCGGGGTTCATCGGCGGGCACCTGATTGATGTGCTGATGGCGGTGGGGGCGTCGGTGAGCGTCATCGACGATCTTTCCAACTCGACGCTGGAGCACCTGGCAGGGCTCATTGAGCTTGAGCCGGACCGGCTCCACTTCTTCCACGCATCGATCCTCGACGCCTCGGCATTGCAGCAGGCGTTCGCGAACTGCCAGACCGTGTTTCACCTCGCGGCGGTGGGGAGCGTGACCAAGTCGGTGGCGGACCCTGTGCGGTCGTGGACGGTAAACGCCACCGGAACGCTGCGTGTGCTGGAGGCTGCGCGGGCGGCGCGCGTGGAGCGTGTCGTGGCGGCGTCGTCCTCTTCCGTGTATGGCGATCAGCCGGTGCTGCCCAACGTGGAGACCATGCTCCCGCGTCCGATGTCACCTTACGGGGTGACCAAACTGACCGACGAGCACCTGCTGAGCGTGTGGGCCCAGAATTACGGTCTTTCGACCGCGTCGCTGCGGTACTTCAATGTGTTCGGCCCGCGCCAGTCTGCGGATTCGCAGTACGGGGCGGCGCTGGCGATATTTGCCAAGCGGTTGCTGAATGGACAGCCGGCCAGGATTTTCGGCGACGGCAAGCAGAGCCGTGACATGACGTTTGTGAGCAACTGTGTGGTGGCGACGCTGCTCGCCGGCGCCTGCTCGACGCGGCTGACGGGGCAGGTGTTCAACATTGGTACCGGGCGAGCGGTGACGGTGCTGGAGATCGCCGCCGCGGTCGCACGCGAGGTGGGCGCGACGCAGCAGGACCCGGTGTTTGAACCGGCACGCCCGGGCGAGGTTCGGCATTCACTCGCGGACATCACCGAGGCCCGCAAGGTGCTCGGGTATGAGCCGGTTGCCACATTTGAAGAGGGCATCAAGGAAACAGTCGCGTGGTTCCGGCACGCGTTCGCCGGGACATGACCCATGCTGACCCTTCGTGCTCTCTATGAACTCGCCCGGCTCGCGGTCATCACCAGGTTCCGCATGAAGGGAGCGTACTGGCAGTGGCGCACGACAACGGCGCTGGGGCCTGAGGGCCTTGCAGCGTTGCCCGCGGTCGAGCGTCGCCGGGCGGTATTGGAGTATGGCAAGTGGGTTGCCCGGATGAGGCGATAGTCCCGCTTTCCAGCCGTCGCGGGCTGCCCGATCCTGCGGTACACTGTCGGCGTTCTTCCTTCACTGGCCTCTCACTCCACCACACTCTCATCCCTCGCGGAGGTCCCCATGGCTGAGAAACGAAGCGGTTCGGCGTTCCTGACGATGTTCGTGCCTGGCCTGGTTCTAGGCCTGGTGGTGGGCGGTCTGGCGGGCGCATTCCTGGCCCCTGTCATGGAATCGGGCAACCTGAAGGCGATCACGGAAGACTCCGGCAAGCCGGCCAACATGCCGCCCGGGGCTCGCCACGTGGATCGGGACAACGAGCGCCCGGTGGGCGGCACTCCCGACACCACGACTCCTCAGCCGGAAGTGAAGCCGGAAGACAAGAAGGACGACACGCCGGCGAACGACGCACCGCCGCCGAAGACGGAAGAGCCGACCAAGAAGCCCGGCTGACCCCCTGCTCCCGTTCGCTCGCACAGAGAGACGTCGTGCCCGAGGATCCCGCTGCCAACGACCTGCTCGCCCGCGTGGTGCGCCAGCACGCGCGGACGTCGCGTCTGATCGGCGTGGACTTTGTGCCCGCGTTCCGTGCGGCAGGGGCAGTGAACGAAGTACCGGGACCGGCGCCTGCTTTACCTTCATCCGCGTCGTACGTGGAGGCCAAACCGCCTTCCACGCGTCCGGCGTCAACGCAGTCCGTCGAGGAACTGCTGGGGGCTTCGGAATCGGCGATGGAGCCGGTGCTGGGGGGTGCGTTGGCGGGGTATGCGAGGTCGCCCCGCGTGAAGGGTGAAGACGACCGCACGTACAAGGCACGGCTGCTCAACGATCTGCGCGCGCGCTACGAGGCGGACGCGCCGCACAAGCAGTTTGTCACTGCGCACACGAGGATTGTCTTCGGCGACGGCGACCCCGCGGCTCGCCTGGTATTCGTGGGTGAGGCGCCGGGCGCAGAAGAAGACAAGCAGGGCATCCCGTTCTGCGGGCGATCGGGCGAGCTGCTGAACAAGATGATCGTGGCGATGGGGCTTTCACGCCAGGTGGTGTACATCTGCAACGTGCTCAAGACACGCCCGCCCGACAACGCCACGCCCACTGCGAGGGAGGCCGCGATCTGCGAGCCCTACCTGCAGGAGCAGCTGTCGATCATCAGCCCCGACGCGATCGTGACGCTGGGCCTGCCCGCCGTGCGGACGTTGCTGAAGACCGAAGACACCATGACGCGTCTCCGCGGGCGATGGGCGAGCATCACGCTGGTCGGTGGTCGGCAGGTGCCGGTGATGCCGACGTACCACCCGGCGTACCTGCTGAGGGCGTACACGCCGGAGAACCGGCAGAAGGTGTGGTCGGACCTTCAAATGGTGATGCAAAGGCTTGGCTGAGGGCGGCCGGTCCCTCCAAATCGGGACTGCGCAACGAGTGCCTGATCTGCAAAATACCCCTCGCAAGTGCTTGTTTTTCAGGACGTTGACGGGCGCACGTCGTCGCCACAGTAAATTATTTTTCCCGCCTGCAACCGCCGGTGATGCACTGCGGAAAGTTGTGCGTCGGCGAGTGCATCGCTGACATCAATCAAGACCCCCACGAGACCCGGTGCCTGCCTTTGTTCTGTAGGTGCCGGGTTCTTTTTCATTTGCGATTCGTCCCCGTCAGTGGCCGCCTGGGGACTGTGGTTCAGACAGGTTGAGGGTGGTGTCATTCGGAAGCCGGGTGATCGCGGTGATGACGGTGCGCGGTTCGGACTTCCAGCGGACTTCGAACGTGAATTCCACTTTGTCGCCCACGTGCACGGACGCGAGGTCCGCCGAGGGGTGGATGCTCGGGAAGTCCATGATCATTTCGCTCATGCGTTCCACGCCGCCGTCACGCCCGATGAAGGTGGGGATTTCCTCGTGGTGCAGTTCGAGGTACGCGCGTCCCGACGCGGGCGTGCCGGTGACGACGGCGCGGACGGTGTAGGTCTGTTCCGCGGGGGTCACGGGGGTAACGACCTCCATTTTGCCGTAGTTTGTAGCGGCGGGGGAAGGTGTGCGTGTGCAGGTGGAGAGGGTGAGGAGTGCGAGGGCGGTTGCGAATCGCATGGCAGGATTGTTGCGGCACGGCCGAGATGGAGCGGAATCGCGCAGCCAAGAAAAAACCGCGGCCAGTCGGCCGCGGTCGGTGATTCTGCGGAGGATTGTTGCGGCTCTACTTCGCCTTAATGGAGACAAACGCGGCGACGCGCTTGAGGTCATTCTCGAGCGCGAGCGAGTAGGGCATGGACCAGGACTTGCCGGGGGCGACGTAAACGACACGGGCCGGCTTCTCGCGGCTGACCCAGTCGCGGTTACCGCGGTTGTAGACGACCATGCGCTGGCGGCGCATGCGCTGGGCCCGGCGAAGGGCCTTGATGTTGGCGGGGTCGAGGCGCATGAGGCGCTCGATGGTGGTGGTGGCGCCCTTGCTGATGGGAGCCTTGCTGACGGTGCAGACGAGGGTCTGACCGGGCTTGTACGTGGTGGCCATGGTGGAGCTCCAAGCCCGCCGGGTGCGCCGGAGGGGGTGGAGATATTAGCGGCAGCTCCGGGGAAGTCGAGCGACTCTCGGTCTACCCCACCTGTTCTTGGATAGGAGGGTGCAGGGTCGATGTCCTAATTGTTGCGACGAGAAGGGCGATGAAAAGCTAAAAGTAGGTGTTTGGACGGGATTGCGGTCGTACCCTTGTGGGGAGTCTAATAGCGCAGTCCCCTGGAGTCGCGCCATGAAACGTTTGTTGGTTGCGATCATGTTGTTGGCGTGGTTCGCGGCTCCACCCGCATCGTCCCAGGTCATCACGCCCTCGCAATACTGGCGGAACACGGTCACGTGGGCGACGGACCCGTTCGCGGTGGCGCCGACGGACCCCAACGACCCACGCTGGATCAAGTTCTCGATCCTGTTGTCAGACCCCGGCGCTGTCTACTTCCAGGACAGCGTCCACTACCCCTTCCACTACGACTTTGCGACCGAGCGTCTGGACCCGTACTTGGGCATCACCCGGACCAACTTCGATGCGCTGTCGCTCTATGCGTCGGGCCAGCAGGTGCAGCTGGGCGCGGTGCTGTTTCCTCCCGGGTCGCCAAGCGGCGTCGGGCCGCGGGAGTTCGGGATCCAGTTCATCCGCACCGAGGCGTTGACGGCCCAGCAGGTCCTGGACCTGTTCAACACCGTGAAGACGAAGGTGCAGGCGGGCCCGCCCGCAACCCCAATCTACATGCCGACCTTCGAGCAGACGCCGACCGCGCAGGCCAACGCCGCGTTCTTCGCGGCCAACGGCGTGACGGTCAGCAGCACCGCGCGGTGGGCGACGGGGAACCGCGCGTACGCGACGGGCTGGGCGATCGGGACGGTGAAGTTTGTGACGGGCTCGCAGGTGCAGGCGGCGTACAACGCGGGGACGCTGCTGCCGGACGACATCCTGCTGACCGACGGAATCCCCGCGGAACTGCCGCTGGTGGCGGGGATCATCTCGACTGCGCCGGCGACGCCCAACTCTCACGTCGCGCTGCTCGCGCAGACGTACGGCGTGCCGTTCGTGTACCTCGCGGTGCCCGCGGACGCGGCGGCTGCGCAGGCGATGGTGGGGCGGCGGGCCGCGCTGTCGGCTTATGTCGCCGGGGGAGTGCCGGACATCGGGCTGACGGACATCACGGATTCGGTGCCGCAGGCGTTCCAGGATCAGGTGCTGGCCATGCGCGGGAGCGGGTCCATCAGCGTGACTCCGATGGAAGTCCGCGGCGCGTACAGCCTGAATGTCGACAGCCTGACGCCGGCGGACCTGCGGTACGTCGGTGGAAAGGCATCCAACTACGGGTACCTGCGTCGGGCCATCCCAGCGAATGCGCGGCGGGGCGTGGCGTTCACGTTCGACATGTGGAACGCGTACCTGGACCAGACAGTCTCGACGGGCCGGACCCTTCGGCAGGAGATTGAATTCCGGCTTGCGCCGTTCCAGGCGTGGCCTCCAAACTTTGCGCAGCTTACGACAGCGCTCGCTGGCGTGCGGAACCTCTTCACGAGCACGAGCCAGACGTCGTTCAGCCCCACTTTGCAAACGGCGGTCATCACCACGTTGCAGAACCCTGTCTACCAGTTTGATCAGGATACCAAAATCCGGTTCCGTTCTTCGACCAACGTCGAAGACCTGAGCGGGTTTACCGGCGCGGGGCTCTACGAGTCGTTCAGCGGGTGCCTGCACGATGACACCGATAGCGACACAACGGGCCCGTCGTATTGCGAGGCGGCGGAGCCGAGCGAGCGCGGTGTGTTCCGCGCCATCCGGCGGACGTACGCGTCGTTCTACAACGACAACGCGTACATCCAGCGTCTGCGGGCGGGCGTGAACGAGCACGAGGTGGGGATGGCGCTCCTGTGCCACCACTCGTTCCCCGATGAGACGGAGATGGCCAACGGCGTGACAACCTACGACCGCTCGGTGTCGCCGGCGGTGATGAACTTCGTGAGCCAGCTGGGAGCGACGTCGATCACCAACCCGGACGACGGGTCGATCCCCGAGGAGGCTGTTGTCTACTACTTCGGCGGCGACGGGCTGGTGCCGTTCCTGCTGCGGACGTCCAACCGCGTGCCGCTGGGTGAGACGGTCATGCCGGTGTGGCCTGACGCGCACGTGGCGTTCGGGCAGTTGTTCGCGCAGGTGGGCGACCGCATCGCGATGGAAACAGGCGACAGCACGTCTGCTCTGGACTTTGAGTTCAAGCGGGTCGCTCCGTTCGGCGAGCTGGACGTGAAGCAGGTGCGGAAGTTGCCGCTGCCGAGCACCACGCCGAGCGTGACACCGGTGCTGTTAGCGCAGCCCACGCAGTACTGCCTGTTCCAGGGCGAGTACGGCAACGTGTTCTCAAACCACCGGCTCAAGGTGCAGATGTCCCTCACGACGAGGAACACATTCCTGACGCCCGCGGGCACATCGAGCAGCCTTTTCGCGGCGGGCAGCATGACGTTCAACGACGGGTGCGGCATCGAGACGCTGGCGGGGCCGCCCTCCGCGTTCCCGGGCGCGTCGTACTCGTTCGCGAATGGGACGGCGACCGACTCGTGGGCGGTCACCGGCATGGCGAATCCGAGCACGTTCAGCCTGAAGACGACGGGCGTGCCGAACCTGGTCGCGCCCGCGCAGAACCCTCTGCTGACGGTGCACGACGTGGGCGAGCCGCCGCGGGCTTCGCTGATTTTGACGGCGACAAGGGAGCGGCCAGTGCCCATCGTGGACATCTACGCCCTCCCCGACGTGACCACGACGGAGTCCGCGCTCGTCTGCCCGTGCTCAGAGCTGCACGTGGGTCCGCTGCAGCAGCGGGTGTACAACATGCCCGGCAACGTGACGGTCGACACGCGGTTCTACTGGGTGGAGCCGCCCGTATTCCCCGTGGACTTTTACACGGCAGACCTGGCTGCATGGGATCGGACGATCATCACGGGATTGACGAGCCAGCCTATCGAGCTTCACGGCTACTTCTCTCAGACCTACAAACCCGGTCACCACAACCACGAGGAGTTTTACGTCTTCGACCCACGCCTGGAGCCCGGTATTGACCCCGCCATTCTGCAGGAACTCAAGGCGCAGAACATTGCGTTCATCTACCTCTACTTCAACTACAACACGAATATCCAGCAAATGGTGCTTATGGACGCTAATGGCGATGTGTGCCCAGCGGTGTGCGACAGCATCGACTTCAACCACGACGACCTCTTCCCGGACACGCAGGACATCGACGACTTCCTGACCGTGTTCAGCGGCGGGACCTGCAGCACGGGCGCATGCGGCGACATCGACTTCAACAACGACACGCTCTTCCCGGACACTGCCGACATTGAGAGCCTGCTGCGGGTATTCAGCGGCGGCTCGTGCTTGTGATAGGAAAGAATTAGGGTGTGTCGGTGGCGATGGGCCGCCTGTCCACCTCTTGTCTCGGGTAATGGGTGCCGGCTATTATCTCTTCCCCCGCTGGGCCCTTGGCTTGCCGGGGGAACAACTCGCACCGCAGGTACTACCACCTTCGCTCGCCGCAGCGCTCCCGCGGCGGGCTACCGGGGATTCACTCCCGGGGAGGGGTAGGAGGTAGGAAACAATGGGCAAGCGCGAAGTCACCAATATCTTCAAGATCATGGCCACGGGCGGGGCAGCCACGCCCGCGCCGCCGCTGGGTCCTGTGCTGGGCAGCAAGGGTGTGAACCCCGGGCAGTTCGTCCAGAAGTTCAACGCCGCCACACAGCACGTCAAGGGCAAGGTGGTCGGGTGCATCGTCACGGTGTACTCGGACCGCACCTTCGACCTCGAGGTCAAGTCCAGCCCTGCCTCGGCGATGATCAAGGACGAGGCGAAGATCGAGAAGGGCTCGGGCGTGCCCAACAAGGACAAGAAGGGCAAGCTCACGCCCGCGCAGGTCCGCAAGATCGCCGAGGCGAAGATGCAGGACCTGAACGCGAACAGCGTCGAGGCCGCGATGCGGATCATCGAGGGCACGGCCCGCTCCATGGGCGTCACCGTCGGGGCGTAAGAGCGAGACAGCGGAACACCAGCAAGTCATACCGCGCCGTGATGAAGTTCGGCGCGACACAGAAGGAAAGACGCAATGCCAGTTCGACTCACCAAGCGTCAGAAGGCCAACCAGGGCCTTGCGGTGGAGCAGCCCGTGCCCTCGGCCCAGGCCGTGGCGGCACTCAAGAAGTTCAAGGGCCCCAAGTTCGACCAGACGGTGAACGTGGTGATGCACCTGAACGTGGACACCAAGCAGGCCGACCAGGCGCTGCGCGGCGCGGTCAGCCTGCCCAAGGGCATCGGCAAGACCAAGAAGGTCGTCGCGTTCTGCCCGAGCGACGTCGCGAAGAAGGCGATGGAGGCCGGAGCGGTGAAGGCCGGCGGCGAGGAGCTGGTGGCCGAGATCGAGAAGGGCTGGATGGACTTTGATGTGGCCGTAGCCAGCCCCGACATGATGCGCGTCGTGTCCAAGCTCGGCAAGGTCCTTGGTCCCAAGGGCCTGATGCCCAGCCCCAAGGCTGGCACCGTGACCACGAACATCCCCGAGGCCGTGAAGGAGTACTCGGCGGGCAAGGTGGAGTACCGGGCGGACACGTTCGGCAACGTGCACGCGATCATCGGCAAGATGTCGTTCCCCGCGGAGAACCTCGCGGCGAATCTGGACTACTTCATCCACGCGATCGAGAAGAGCCGTCCGTCGACCGTGAAGGGCGCGTTCATCCGCAGCATCCACATCTCGGGGAGCATGTCCCCCAGCGTGCCGGTGCACTACGTGTCCGCGGTGGAAGAGAAGGAATAAGCAGTCACTGACGCCCCGCCCCGGCGGGACGATGGGAGTTCAGCCATGTCGAAGGCCATCAAGAGCATCATGATGCGGGACTACAAGTCCCGCGTGACCGTGGGTGGGGAAGCCGCGAAGGACGCGGTGTTGATCAGCATCCGTGGCGTGAAGGCGGTGGACACCACCAAGCTGCGGAACAACCTTGCCAAGAAGAACATCCGCATCACCGTGGTGCGGAACGCGCTGGCGCGCAAGACCTTTGAGGGCACGAGCCTCTCGGCGCTCAACGAGCTGCTGAGCGGGGCGAGCGCCCTGGCGTACGGCTCGCAGAGCGTGGTCGAGGTCGCCCGGGCGCTGGTCGATTCCATGGCCAAGATGCCCGCCCTGGAGCTCAAGGGCGCGGTCCTCGACGGGACCTTGTTCAAGGGCAAGGACGGCGTGGTGGAACTCTCCAAGTTCCCCACCAAGGACGAGGCAATTGCCAAGGTGGTCACGCTGGTGATCAGCCCCGGTCGCAAGATCCTGGGCCAGGTCAAGGGCCCGGGCAGCAACATCGCGGGCATCATCAAGGCGATCGAAGGCAAGTTGGAAAAAGGCGAGAAGATCGCCGCAAAGGCTTGAACACACGGTGCACCGGCATCCCTGCCGGACGACCGAGGTTGGATTGGGTGCATTCCCCACTGGTCCGCTGGAAGCGGATGAAACGCCCGGGTGTTCCGGGCACCTCTGGGGAGGCAGGTTGGCGGGACTTTCTCGCCTGTGGAAGGTTTGAAGCATGTCGACGATGACCATTGAACAGCTGGGTGATGCTCTCGCGGGCCTGTCCCTCAAGGACGCGGTCGAGCTCGGCAAGTACATGAAGGACAAGTACGGCATCGAGGCCGCCGCCGGCGGCGCGGTCATGATGGCGGCCCCCGCCGCGGGCGGCGCTGCCAAGGCCGAGGAAAAGTCCAGCTTCGACGTGATCCTCAAGGCCGTCGACGCGGCCAAGAAGATCGGCGTCATCAAGGCCGTCCGCGAGGTCACCGGCCTGGGTCTGGCCGAGGCCAAGGCGTTCGTCGATGCCCCGGGCAAGCCGGTCAAGCAGGGCCTGGACAAGGCCGAGGCCGAGAAGCTCAAGAAGAGCCTCGAAGAGGCCGGCGCGACCATCGAACTGGCCTAATCGCCAATCGACCAGTCGCCGGACGGGACACCCACCCGGCAAAGCCCCACGGAGGCACCCCCTCCAATCCGGGGATTCCTAGGCCAGCGTGTGTGATTCCGTGTTGAGAATGTTGGAACACAGAAGGGGCCCGTCATTGGGCGGGCCCCTTTTTTTGATCTTCGTGTGGCGGACCCAATTTGTCCGGTGTGCGCAGGATGGATACACTGCGCGATTCCTGACTGTGTGGTCGGTGCGACAGGGGCGGGCATTGACTTCCACCACATGCTGATGCTGGAGCATTTGGCTCTTCAGGGGCGCGTGACAACGCGGCCTTGTACTCCATCGTGAGGACATCGATGGCCATGGCGAAAGTGCGCGATTTTTCGAAGCGTGGCGATGCGATCGAAGTTCCGGACCTGACCCAGGTGCAGAGGGCCGCCTATGAGCGGTTCCTCCAGCTGGGCAAGGGGCCGCACGACCGCGACAAGACGTTCGGGCTTGAGTCGCTTCTCCGGGAGATCTTCCCGATCGAGAGCTACGACGGCACCATGCAGCTCGAGTACTCGTACTACG
>CALLYM010000062.1 GCA_937858155.1 uncultured Phycisphaerales bacterium
GGCGTAAGCGAGCGTGGCGGCCTGGTCCTGGATCGCCTTGACGACGCGCGGGTGCCCGTGCCCGATGTTCACGCTCATGAGCTGGCTGTTGAAGTCAATCCAGCGTGTGCCCTCGGGCGAAAACAGGTATACCCCCTCCGCCCTGGCGATAGGCATCGGGTCTACCTTGCCCGTCGCCGACCATGAGAAGAGCGAATGCTGCAGGCAGAGGGAGATGATTTCCTGAGAAGTCATCGATTACTCTCCAAGCGTTTTGTCCCAGGCGCTCTTGTCACGGAGCATGCGCTCGCGGAGCAGGCGGATGGGGGGCTGGCCGTGACGGAGGACCTCGTCGTGGAAGCGTTTGAGCGAGAACGCGGCGCCTTCCTGCTTTTTCCAGTCGTCGCGGAGTTTGAAGAACTGGAGTTTGCCGACGGTGTAGAGGCAGTACCCGGGGTCGTACGCGCCGCGCTCGGCCTCGGCCCGGGCGGGCTGCTCGGGGTAGTAGCAGTTCTCAGTGAAGAACTTCGTGGCGTCGTCGATCGACTGGCCCTGGCAGTGCATGCGGATCGAGGAGATCAGACGGCACACGCGGAGCAGGGCCTCGCTGGCCTGTGCCATGCGGTACTTGGCGCGGGCGTGGGGGCTGGTTTCCAGAGACTTGGGAGGGAACCCCTCGTCGATTGCCATCTGCTCGGCGTAGTGGGCCCAGCCTTCAATAAATGCGTAACTGCCGACATAACGCGGCGCGCCCTGCAGGTCCGAGGTCTTGAGGTGCATGGCCTGCTCAAAGTGGCCGGGGTAGGCCTCGTGCACCGAGACGACATCCGTGGTGTAGTAATTGAACGCGGTGAGCCACTCCTCGGTCTTGGCGGCGTCCCACGAAGGATCGGGCGGGGTGACGTAGTAGAACGACTCGGTCGCCTTGGTTTCAAACACACCCGGTGTGTCCATGGATGCGAAGGACGTGGCGCGGAGGAAGGCGGGAGTCTCGTCCACGATGACCCGCTGGTCCGTCGGGAACGTGATGAGGTCATGGTCCACGAGGAACGAGCGGATCTCTGTGAGATGCGCGGTGGTGTCGGGGATGAGCGTGGAAGGGGACGGGTGGTCGTGCTGCACCGCCTCCCATACAGCGGCCGGCGTCTTGGTGGCGTCCACTTCCCTCGCCGCAGACTCGAACGCTTGCTTTTTGCGGGCGAGTTCTTTCATTCCCAGAGCAAGGATGTCTTCGGGCGGCTGGTTGATGAGTTCGCCTTCGCGCAGCAGGCGTGAGAACGCATCGCGTCCAATCGCGAAGGAGTTGGTCGCGTGCGGCAGCCGCTCTGTCTTGAGCCATTCGGCGTATTCACGCATCGCCTTGCCCGCGTCGGCGGCCACCGACTTCAGGTCCGCCTGCAGGACCGGGTCGGGCACGTCGGCGAATCCCTGGACAAGGTCGCCTTCCATAAAGTCGGCCTGGCCCTGGGCCACTTTGATCGCGGTCTCGATGAACACCTTGGGCAGCGCGGGGTCGAGATTACGCTTCCCGGCTTCCGCGAGGGGCCGCACGCCGCGGAGGACGGACGTCGCCGACTTCATGCGCTGCGGCTTTGGCGCAAAGTCACGTTTGGCGTAGATGCTCGCGTCGATGAGGTCCGCGTAGCGCATCGGGTTCGTGGAGAACTGGCGGAAGGTGGTGATCTTGAGCAGCTCATCATCGATGGTCGCCCCGAGAGCCCTCGCCTGCAGCCTGCGTTCGCGGTCGTCCGTGCGCGCTTCGTCATCGACACGCACCTTGAGCGCTCTCAGAGCCTCCACGTGTGCGGCAATAGCGGGCGCACTCAGGTCGGGCGCGATGCCGTCGTACTGGTGCAACCCGGCGGCGCAGCCGGCGCCGGGGTTGAACTCGAAGGTTGTGTGCAGATAGGCGTCGCTGAGCGAATCGTTGTGTCGAGTAGCGTGCGACGGTGTTGTTCCGCAACCGACAAGGGCCGCAATCATCGCGGCGGTCAGGGTCGTCCTGTGCATGGGCGAAAGGTATGCTCTGCGCAACGCGTACTGGTACGGACCACCTAGCTCATCCACGTCTGGTCCTTCTGAACGGCCCACTTGCTGGTGATCTTGCGCTGGCGTGTCCAGAAACGGTAGCCGTCCCAGCCCGTGATATTGCCGTGGCCGAAGCAGGAATCGTTCCAGCCGCCAAAGCCGAAGGGCTCGCGCGGGACCGGCACACCGATGTTGACGCCGCACATGCCGGCCTCGACGCTCCCCATGATGCGACGGGCAATGTCGCCGCTGCTGGTGTAGACGCTCGATGCGTTCCCGTACGGATTGCTGTTCTCAATTTCGATTGCCTGCTCGATGGTCCCGACGCGCACGACGGAGAGGACTGGGCCAAAGATCTCCTCGTGGGCGGCCGGCATGTCGAGGGTGCAGTTATCGATGATGGTGGGACCGACCCAGTAGCCGCCGGGGACCGCGTCTGCCCGGCGCCCATCAAGGATGATCTTTGCGCCGCGTTTTTCGGCATCGTCGATGTAGCCCTTGATGCGGTTACGGGCGGCGTCCGTGGTGACGGGGCCCAGGTCTTTCCCGGGAGTGATGGCCGCGGCCCGCGACTTCACCCTGTCCAGGATGTGGTCCACTTTGCCGACGGCCAGCAGGACACTCGCGGCCATGCAACGCTGGCCCGCGCAACCCACGAAGGACGCGACGACGTTCTCGGCGGTGAGTTCCGCATCGGCATCGGGGACGACAACAAGGTGGTTCTTTGCGCCACCGAGGCACAGTGCTCGCTTGCCCTGCACGCTGCTGCGCCCATAGACGAGCTTGGCGACTTTCGTTGATCCGACGAACCCAACGGCCTTTATCAGCGGGTGGTCGCAGATGGCCTCGACGACCTCGCGCCCGCCCTGCACGACGTTGAAAACGCCCTTGGGAAGGCCGGCATCGGCGAGCATCTCGGCAAGGCGGAGCGAGGAGAGCGGGACACGCTCGCTTGGCTTGAGGATGAAGGAGTTGCCACCGACGAGTGCCTGAGGAAGCATCCAGAGGGGCACCATGAGTGGGAAGTTGAAGGGCGTGATGCCCGCGACCACACCCAGGGGTTCATAGACAACCTCGCAGGCGACACCGCGGCTGACTTCAAGCTGGTTGCCCGCGGCGAGGTTTGGGAGGGAGCAGCCATACTCGACGCACTCGATGCCCTTCTCCACTTCGGCCTTCGCCTCGGGGAATGTCTTGCCGTTCTCGTGGTTGATGAGCCACGAGAGCTCGTCAATGTTCCTGACCATCAGCTCGCGGAGCTTGTACATGATGTGGGCACGCTCGCGGATGGGCCAGTTGCGCCACTCGCGGAATGCCGCGGCGCCGGCCTTGGTGGCCGCATCGACATCCTCGGCACCGCTCATTGCGACGGTGCTCATGGGCTTGCCGAAACGGGGGTTGATCACGTCCTGCGTTGAGCGGCTGGTGGCGGGGCTCTTCCACTCGCCGCCGATATAGTTTCGCGCGGGGGTGAAGGTCGTGAAGTCGTTGCTTTGTGCGGGGAAGGGGGGCATGGCTCAGGCTCCTACAGGGCAATTGACCACAGAGAACATAGAGATTACCGAGGAAGGAAAAAGCGGTATTGCGCGGTCGACCTCTGTATCCGTTCCGGTGCATTCTTCTTACGTTCTTCTGATCCGTGTTCTCCGTGGTGATTGTCTTTCATCGCTTCACCCCCACCGGCGCGGTGGTCTTGTTGCGGAGAGTTTGCGCGGTCCAGTAGTCGGGGAAGCAGGGGCGGTCGATGTGCTTGCCGGTGCCCCGCTGCGTCAACAGTTTGCCGTTCTCCCACAGGACGCGGCCGCGGCTCAGGGTCACGGCGGCGTTGCCCGTCACGCTCATCCCTTCGTAGATATTGGTGTCCACGTTCTGGTGGTGGGTTTTCACCGAGATGGTGCGGGTCTTCGCGGGGTCCCACACGACAATGTCGGCGTCGCTGCCCGGGGCGATGGTGCCCTTGCGTGGGTGTATGTTGAAAATCTTCGCGGTATTGGTGCTGGTAATGGCGACGAATTCACTCGGCGTCAGGCGGCCCGTGTTCACGCCGTGATGCCAAAGGACGCTCATGCGGTCCTCGATACCGCCGGTGCCGTTGGGGATCTTGCGGAAGTCGGTCATGGCGGCCTTGGTGTCCCCGCCGCGCTTCTGCGGGGTGCAGAAGCAGCAGTGGTCGGTCGCGGTGGTGTCAAGAACACCGCCCTGGAGGCCGCGCCAGAGCGCGGCCTGGTGCTCCTTCGCCCGGAAGGGCGGGCTCATGACGAAGGCCGCCGCCTTGTCCCAGTCCTTGTTCAGGTACACGGAGTCGTCGATGACGAGGTGCTGGGCAAGGACCTCGCCAAAGACGCGTTGGCCCTCGGCCTTGGCGCGGGCGATGGCCTCCATGGAGTCGAAGCACGAGTTGTGCACGATGTAGAGGGGCACACCGACAACCTCGGCGATACGGAGGGCACGGTTGGCGGCTTCTCCTTCCACCTCCGGCGGGCGGGAGAGAGGGTGCCCCTCGGGCCCGGTGATGCCACGCTCGAAGACCTCACGCTGAAGGCGGAACACGAGCTCGCCGTTCTCGGCGTGCACGGTGCAGAGTGCGCCGAGTTCCTTCGCCCGGAGGAATGAATTGATGAGGACTTCGTCGTCCACCATGATGGCGTTCTTGTACGCCATGAAGTGCTTGAAGCTGTTGACGCCGTGCTCGCGGGTGAGTGTTCCCATGTCGGCGGCGACCGAGTCGTCCCACCAGGTCACGGCGACGTGGAATGAGTAGTCGGCGGCGGCCTTCTCGGCCCAACCACGCCACTTCTTGTACGCGTCGAGCAGTCGTTCCTGGGGCGCAGGGATCACGAAGTCAATGATCATCGTCGTGCCGCCGGCGGCGGCGGCGCTGGTGCCGGAGAAGAAGTCTTCCGACGCGACCGTGCCCATGAAAGGCAGCTCCATGTGTGTGTGAGGGTCTATGCCGCCGGGGAGGACGAACGCTCCGGATGCGTCGATGGTCCGGGTGCCCGCGGGGGTGTCCAGGTTCTGGCCCATCGCGTGGACCTTCTCACCCACGATGAGCACGTCGGCCCGCTGCTGGCCTTCGCAGGTCACGACGGTTCCACCCTTGATGATGATCGACATGTCACGCCTCCACGATTTCGTTGTACGCCTCGGGCCTGCGGTCGCGGTAGAACTGCCAGACGGAGCGGACCTGCTCGATCACCGACATGTCGAGGTCCGAGACGAGCAACTCGTCCTTGTCCTCGCTGGCCTGGGCGATAGTCTCCCCGCGCGGGTTGACGAAGTAGGACGAGCCGTAGAACTTGCCGATGTTCCACGGCGCCTCGGTGCCGACGCGGTTGATGCAGCCCATGTAGTAGC
>CALLYM010000063.1 GCA_937858155.1 uncultured Phycisphaerales bacterium
GGACTTCGAGCCTGAATCTTCCTTCGGAGTGCTTGTCGTGGAGATAGTGGGCTATCAGGCGCGCAGGACGCTTTGTTGACGGGC
This sequence comes from uncultured Phycisphaerales bacterium, assembly GCA_937858155.1. Lineage (GTDB taxonomy): Bacteria > Planctomycetota > Phycisphaerae > Phycisphaerales > UBA1924 > BJHL01. The sequence goes on from CALLYM010000063.1 coordinate 85, forward strand.
AACGAGGGCAGAGACCGAGCAGGTCGAAGCACGCGTTCAATGTGGACACGATTGTGTGCTTGTCTGAGTAGTTGCCCTGAGGTGCTGATGCGAGATATGAGTTGACGGGACCCTGCAAGACCGCCGCCAGTTCTTCGCGGTAGACTTTCTCGAACCGAGTGGCAGCAGTCACTATGTCAGTGAGCGATCTTCCAGAAAAGCTTCGGAGTGCAACGCGGATGTTGTCTCTCCATGCACGTTCGGCTTCTGGGCATGGATTGCCTTCGTCGGTCAAATTTCCGTCCACCTCATTCCCTCATGCATGCTCTTCATCGATTTTCGCAACGCTACCCATATTTACGCTCATCCGCAAGCACAATTCGCATCCGCATCGTGCGGAACATCGCCGCGTTGAATCCTGCGACGCGTGCCAACTTCCGCACATGTTCCCACCGCCTCCCGCATAGCTGCCACGCAGGGGAGGACACTCCCAGTATCTGTGCGCTGGAGCGACGGTTGTCACCCATCCTTGACTTATGCCCGCCTCCCAACGATGGGTCCAACTCACGCGTATGGGAAGACGACCCAACACAACGCCCTCTATGTTGGGTCCCGTGACGTGTGTGGACGTTCTTGTGTGTGTGTCCGCGTTCACCGCACGCGTTCACCTCAGAAAATACTTGACCGACGGTGCGAATTGTGGCACTCTCGATCCAACTGCCACAAGAGATGGAGGGTGTATGGGGGACTTGCGCGTACGCGAACTGGACGACGCGGTCATGATGGACCTGCGTGATCGCGCCAAGCGGGAGGGGACGACCGTCCCCGGCTTGGTGCGCAGGATTCTGACCGAGGAACGTCAGCGAAGGCGAAACCGCCTGATCGAGGACCTGGACTCGCTCCGCGACTCCATCCGCGCCGCTCATGGCGAACTGCCCGACTCGACGCCCGGCATCCGGGCCGAGCGCGATGGCCTCGCGTGATCGTCGTCGACGCGAGCGTGGCCGTCAAGTGGTTCCTCCCCGAGGTCGGCTCGGACCATGCCCGCGCCCTGCTCACACAGGATCGGCGGCTCATTGCCCCGGATGTTGTCCGCGTGGAAGTCCTGGGCGCGGTCGCCCGCCAGTTCCACAAAGACCTGCTTTCGCGCGAACAGGTCCTCCGGGCATCCGAGCGCTGGAAACGGCTGCTCGACGACGGCGAACTCGTGCTGTACCCATTTGAGGAGTTGACCGATGCCGCCCTTGCCCTCAGCATCGAGGCCCGCCACGCCGTCATGGACTGCACCTACCTGGCCCTGGCCAAGCGCTACAACGCGGAACTGCTGACGGCTGACAAGCCCCTCCATTCGCGCGGCACGAAGGTGTACGCGAACATCACACTCCTCCCGGGGATTGTGTGAACGGGGATCACGCTGTCCTGCAAAGCTCAACGGGAAGTTCTCCTCCCGAAAGCCATGTCCCCGCCAGTCACGAATCCGCGGTCAACGACTCCGCCCTGTTCGTGCCCCCCGTCGTGGCCCACTGTGGACCGGGCGTGTTCCAGCGGTACCTGGAGTTTTTCTGCGCCCACCTGCGGAACCCCAACACGCGGGCCGCCTACGCGACGGCGGTGCGGGACTTCTTCGGCTGGTGCGGGGCGAACCGCATTACCAGCCTGGAGACAGTGACGAGGCTGCATGTGGCTGCCTACGTCGAGGAACGCACGCGGCAACTCGCCGCGCCGACGGTCAAGTTGAGGCTCGCGGCGGTCAAGATGCTCCTGGAATACCTGCGCCTCCCCGGCGGCAACGCCGCCGAAGGCGTGCGTGGACCCAAGCATGTCGTCCGCACGGGGCGGACACCCGTGCTCACCGCGCAGCAGGCGCGGCACCTGCTGGACTCCATTACTGCGGCCACGCTCTCGGGGCTGCGCGACCGTGCCCTCATCTCGGTCATGGTCTACACATTCGGCAGGGTCTCCGCCGTCGTGGGCTTGGCGATGGAGGACTACCACCTGAGCGGCAACCGCCGATGGGTGCGGCTGCGTGAGAAAGGAGGCAGGGAGCACCAGTTGCCATTGCATCATCGGGCGGAGGAAGCCGTCGACGCCTACCTCGCGGCAGTGGAACAGAGTGCCGCGAACCAAGAGATCGAGCGCCGCTTGGCGGGGCTTCCCGCACTTGCGGATCAGACAGTGCGAGCCGACAAGCACGCGCCCCTCTTCCGCACCATCGACAAGCACGGCCAGATCACGGGCCGGGGCATGTCGCGCCTGACGGCGTGGGAGATGGTCAAGCGCCGCGCGAAGGCGGCGGGCCTGCCCGACACGACCACGAACCACTCGTTCCGCGCGAGCGGCATCACCATCTACCTGCTGAACGGCGGCACCATCGAGAACGCGAGGAACATCGCCGCCCACGCCTCCATCCTCACGACCCAGGTCTATGACCGCCGCGGCGATGCCGTGACGCTAGAAGAGATCAACAGAATTCACTTGTAACGATCTCAGGTGTTCGTTGTGGTAATCCCGCCGCGTGCGTACGCGAGAATGTCAATCGCGGGCACCGTTGCGATGCTGCGCAGCCGGTCAATCAGTCGCAAGAGGAACAATGCAAGCGCGGCGTTCGTGAGTTGAGCATCAACGGCCGCAGAATCCCGCTCCTTGTACAGGACCTCGAACATACCGTGCTGGGCCGAGCACCCGATGTCGAGCCGTCCATCCTTTGTGGTCTTGTTGATCTCCGATGTGAAGGGCAAGCCGAACGGCGGGCTCCAATCGCTGTCAACGGCCAACAAACCACCGATGATGTCGTGAAGCGGTTTGGCTTTCAGCACCCCGCTTGCGGTCGGGATATCAATGCTTGTCCTGTGCAAGGCCCGCACGCTCGCGACCTTCTCAGATGTGTCTTTCATCTCTTCTGCGTTCATGCCCTGCTTGACATCGAAGACGGCGTAGACACTTTCGGCCGGCACATACAGGGCGCCGCCGTAGTTCAGCACGAACGGTGAGTATTGCCGATCGTGGATCACGATATCGATCTGCTTGCTGCACTCCCCCTTGGAGTCGATGACGAACGCGCGATTGATTTTGTACCGCTTCGGGAGATGCTCGTAGAACATCTTGATCCACTGGTCTTCGGACACCGCGCCCATCGTGGCGTTGTGCTTTACCGTGCGGCGCGTGATGCCCAGCTCACCGGCGAGCCGGTCGTGCAGGGCTTGGAACAACTCGTTGAGCGTCGGCTTACCGGCCATGCTGGCCTCCGTGCGTTCCGGCGACCGCTTGCTCCCGAAACGGCGGTGTGGGCTTCAAACCCTTCGCGACTTCGACCGAGCGGCTGCCGATGACCGCCTGCTCCGGAAAGGCATCAAGTACCAAGGTTGGTATAAGGCGCTGGGTCAGGTCGGAGTAGGTGAAGCCGTAGGCGCGACCATCGGCCTCGCCCGTGGCGTCGGCGAGTTGGCCGAGTTCGCGGTCGGTCATGCCACTTCCTGCAAGACCGCCCTTTAGGACGACCAAGCGCTGCTCGCGGCTGGGGCGTGCAAACTCGAACACGGCGGCGGCGCGGCGGCGGACGGCGGGGTCGATCGCATCCAATCGGTTGGTACACATGACCACAGCGACCGGAAGCCGCTCGGCGGCGAGGTCGTCTATGCCCCGGATCAGGGCGTTTACGCCCGCGCGGTCTTCGTGGTGCATTTGCGCGGCTTCGCGGGATTGGGCGAGCGCATCGGCCTCGTCGATCAGGAGAATGATCCCCCGCCCCGCCTTGCCGTCGCCACTACGAGTCTTGGCGACGGCATCGCGGACCTGCTTGAACGCGCCGGAGATGAGGCGGGTCATTTCGCCGACCGCGCCGCTGCCGCGCGCGTTGAGGCTCAGGGCATACAGCTCGACCCGCACCTTCGCGAGTTTGGCGACTTGATTCCCGAATGAACGGGCAAGGGCCGTCTTGCCAGTCCCCACATCGCCCGCAAGGACGAAGAGAGGCGGGCGAGAGTGAAAGTACTCGACGGCGGCGAGTTCGCCTTTGTGGTGCTTCCTGTTCCAGTCGCGTAGTTGCCCGGGATCGACGAGGAGGAGCGTTTCCTTGACGAGTCGGGCTTTGTAGTCGTCCAGCCCGACAAGCCGCTCATAGTCGGCCTGCCCGCGGGGGTCTGGGAGCGTGACGATGTCCTCGAACAGATCGGTCTGGTTCAAGACGCACCCCCGGCAGAGGCGCGGCGGACCCCGCCGCCAGAGGAGGAATACGTCTTGTCCTCGATCCACCCGCGAGCCCCCGGCGACGGCTCGGTCCCGTTGGTCCGTTGGATCGGAAGTGCACGCTCGTACGATGCCCGTTTTTCGGGCGAGAGCGCTTCCCACTTGCTGTTGAGGACAAGATGGGAACACCAGGAGGCATTCGTCACATCGGCACCGCGCGGGACGCGCCCCGAGCGATCATCGGTCGTAAGCGAGCCAATCTCGGTCCCCTTGTACCGGAGCGCGACGACCCATTGGTCGCCTTTGCGGAATCCGTAGGTGATCCGGTCTAGATACCCGTCGACAAGGTACTCGGTGAGTTCGCCCAATAGGTTGTCGATGTGCTCCTCGGTGGGCTCGCCGTACGCCTGCGACAACTGGCGAAGGTCGGCAGCGACCTTGCCGGCGATGTAGCGGGCGTCCGTGCGTGTGAATGTCTGCGTCGTCGTGTAACTGTGTGTCATGCATTATCCCCTGAACGATGAGCCGAGCACAACCCGCCACATTTCGACGGCGTGCCCTTTGGTGTTCGCGGTGTGGGCTTCGTTCAGGGCGTCGAGCGCGTCCTGCGCGGCTTCCACGATGAGTTTTCGATTGTTCTCGGTGTACTGCGAGGCGACGTTGTTCTTGGCGTTCACGGGGTCAAATATCTGCACCACGTCAGGCAGCGTTCCCGGCAGTTCCGTGGCGGCGTAGTAGTCCTTGAACGCGATCCGCTGCTTCAGCCCGGTCGAGACGATGTAGTTGAAGAACGCCTCCATACTCTTGCGGTAGTCGGAGAAGTCCTGCCCGTTGTCGGCGAGGTGGGCACAGATCAACTCGATCATGAACGACTTGAAACGGAAGTTCGTATCCTTCGCCTTTTGCTCGGCGGCCCACCACTTGATGAGGCGCACGACCTGGGCAAAGTGCTGCGGTTGGGCGTCCTTGCGCCTGCGTGTGAACGCGAGGTGCATCGGGATGCTGGTGAGCATCAACCGACCCGTCTTCTTCGACACCAGCCACCCTTTATCCTGCGGGTCGCCCTCGTAGAAGACGGGGACGATATCTACCTCCACCCCGGCCTCCTTGAACCTGATCTTGACAGAGAACTCTTGTGGCTCAATCTGCTCAGCGCTCATCTGCGGGTAGGCCTTCCGCAGGCGGTCCGCGATCCAGTTGGAGAGCTTGCGGTTGGCTTTGCGCTCCCCGTCATAGGTGATGTAGAGCGCAACATCGACGTCGCTCGATGTGCGCAGGGCTGTGCCCTTCGCTAGGCTCCCGGACAAGTACGACTTGGCAAGACCGCAATCGGGATGGTCCTTCATCCACTTGGCAAGGCGATCTCGGAGGTCATTGACCTTTGCTCTCCTCTCCTTTGCTGTATCCGATGGAAGATTGACCTTGTCCTCGCCGAAGGTCTTGATATCCGCCTGAAGTATGGGAGGCACGATGAGTGATGTGGTTGCGCGTGACATGGACGGGGTGTTGGGCAATCCATGTGCCACCCAGGCTCAACCCGCGACATGATACTTGGGGCCGAAACGGGTTCGCCCGCGGCAGAAGCTAGCACAGGGGCGCGATCGTGTTGGTGCCAGTCTGCTACATGCCTGCCGAATCGGCAGTGCGAGCGAGATTCGGTGTGATGATCGCTGTTCTTGATTCTCCAGAGTCTTCCGTGTTGTGCCGGTGCAGCCGGCACATTGAAGCCATCACCGCTGCGCGGGCGCGAGTGCAAAAACACCCAATAAAGAGTCGTTTGCAAGGGAATGCTGCCACAATTCCACAAAAGTGTGGCGAGTCACCATTCTTGCCACGAGAGCACAATGTGACTACCACTCCACCCTCTCCACCACGACGCCCCGGCCTTCCCCCTGCCCGTTGAACCGTTCTGCCTGGCCTGATTCCCGCACCCACGGGACGCGGTGGCGGGTGATGCCCTGGAAGAGGCGGACGCCGGCGAAGGCAGCGGCATCGGGATCGAGGGCTGCGGCGCTCGCGCCCTGCCCGCCCACGTCGCCGTTCAGATTGCGGCCTGTGATCTTGATGGTCCTCCCCATGACATGCAGGGTGATCCCTACGGCGGGGTCAAACTCGGCCCGCTCCAGGTAGCCGTAGGAGACGGCGAGGATCGAGCCATCCTTCCGGCGGAGTTCCAGCATCAGGGCGCGGTCGCGCACGCCGCGCAGCCAGCCGAAGCAGCCCAGGTCGTCGGCGTCGCTGGACTCGCCGCCCAGGGGCGCGAGACCGTCCGTGAGGTGCGGTGTGCCAGCCCCGTTCTCCGACCTGCGCGGCAGGTACTTGTCGAGCATGCTATCGGTCATAGATCATCTCCCGGTCTGTGCGCCTGTGATTGCCGTGGTCGCGCGGGTGGGGCGTGGGGGTTCCACTGAGTGCGGGCAGATCGAGCGCCGGGCTTCCGATCACGCGCCCCGCGGCGCGGACGCGGTGTTCACGCAGGTGAACCAGTTCCGTCGCCGTCATGCGACTGTCGCCGTGGGTGACAGCTTCCAGCAGGGCGTGCCCGTCGTCGGTGAAGATCAAGGCCTGCTTCTTGCCGCGCGACACGCTGACGTAGAACTGTTCCTTCGAGGATGCGCGGAAGGACTCGCTGGACTGGGCGATCAGGACACGCTCGACACTCTTGCCCTGCGAGGCGTGGCTCGTGACGACGTAGCCGTAGTCGAGGTGCCCGAATCCCTTGTCCACCACGGCCCCGTTGTCGAGGAGAATGTTCCCGCGCTTGTCGAATCCGGTCACGGTGGCGAGGTCGCCGTTGTTGAGGCGCTTGTTGGTGGTGGCGTTGCTGCCCTTCTTCTGGGCACGGTTTCGGGTGATGCGCACGCGGTCCCCGACCGCGAGACGCAGGGTGCTCGGGCGGAAGGCGGTGAAACGCTTCCCTTGCGTGAGCGGGAGCGGTTTGCCCAGTGTGTCCGTGCTTTGACTTGCCACAACGACCTTCGCCCCCTTCTGGTGGCCGGGCGCGTTCTGGTGGAAGACTAATACGTCGCCAGGCAAGTAGGAGAGGCCGTCGCCTCGCTGCGCCTCGGTGAGGCTGACGGGCTTGAGCATGGTCAACTCCCGCTCCTCGCTGCCGAGTTGGTGAGACGCTTTGAGTTGCGTGCGCACCGCCGCCGTGATCCGGTCGGCTTCGGCGTGCGTCGGACTGACCATGAGCGTTTCGCCGGGGAGTGCCTTTGCGTCCAGGTACGCCTGCGCCAGCGCGTGGTCGCGGTCGATGCCGCTCCCTACTTCCTTGATCCACCCCAGGTCGGAGAGGCGAGCAAACCCCTCTTCGGTGCGGCCCGCCGAGAGCGCTTCCACCGCCATCTTGTACTCGCCCGATTGGCGTCGGACCTCGCGGAGTTCGGAGGGCACCAGCCCGGCCTCGGTTTCCAGCAGTTTGAGTGCGCCGCCTCTTTCGACTGAACCGTGCTGTCTTCGATCCCCGGAGAGGACCACGCGGGCGTTGATCCTGCCCGCGACGTCGAAGAGTGCTTTGGTGTCTTTCGTGGAGAGCAGCCCGGCTTCGTCGATCCAGAGGACTTGGTTGCGGGCCTGTTCTTGGAGTTCTGTGTTCTGCAAGAGCATCGCCACCGTGTCGGCGTTGGAAAAGCCCGCTTCTTTGAGCACACCATGACTGGCCGATGCCGAGGGGGCGAAGGTGAAGAGTTGTTTACCGCCCCCCGCTCCCTCTTTGATCCCCTCCGCCGCTTCCTGCATCATCGTCGTCTTGCCCGTGCCCGCGGCACCACGGACCAGGATCACCCGGTCGGTGCTGTGGAGGACGTGTTTCACTGCTCGCTTCTGTTCATCGCTGAGCCAGTCCCGATGGAACTGGTGAGCACTCCCCACCAGCGGGGCACACGCCCCGCGCCCCCCTCGTGCAAACTCCAGCATGGCCGACTCTTCGGCCAGTACCTCGCGCGTCGTCACCATCTTCCGACCGTCGATGGCCCGCGAGATCAGCGGTTCGCGGGCGGTGGTGGCATGGATGGTGTCCGGGCCAACCTTGCCCACGCTCCGCTTCATGGCTTCGGCCAGGAGCGTGCGCTCGGGTACCACTGCCGTGCGCTCGAAGCAGTGGGACATGGCGGCTTTGACGGCATCGCTGCCAGCCTTGTCATCTTCCGGGAGCGATTCCAGGCCAATGCGGGATGCCACGGAGTTGAGGGCGGCTTGCTCGTCATGGGACAGGCGCGACCGCCACAGGGCATCCAGTTCGTTCGGCGAGAGGTGCCCGGCCTTCTTCTCGCGCGTGCTGGCCCCCAGTTTGTCTTTCTGCCTGGGATCGGTGATGCCCTTGTCTTTGGCTTCCTGCTCCACCTGTGCCGTGCGGCGCGAGAAGTTGGCGAGGATAGATTGCGGCACGCCCGAGACCTCCCAGCCGGTGGCGGTGCGTTCCACGGGCAGGCCCAACTCCTCCATCTTGCGGGCGAGGACTGAGTGGAACACTGCCTCGAAGTACGGGGCATCCCGCTTGAGACTCCCGAACTGCCCAGCCTTCCACCGACTTTCCTCAGAATCGAACGTGCATGAGAACACGAAGCAGTGGGCGTGCAGGTGGGGATCAGGAATGCCGTCCACGGGTCTTGCCGTGAAGTGGACAAACTGGCCGTAGGTCATGTTGCCCGTGGTGCGGTCCTCGTTGCTCCCGTCCTTACGGACTCGGGTCTGCATCTCGGATTCCATGCTCTGCATGGCGGTGTCCACGGAAGCCTTGAAAGCGTCGAGCAGGCGTTCATCCTTCGTCATCGCGTAAAGGACGCTTAGGCTCTTGGGGCAGTGGAAGTTGAAGTCGTAGCCCACGCGGCGCACCGTCTTGGTGCGGGGCATGAGTTTGGCCCCGGTCGTGGGGTTTCGGTTGTCGCAGAGCGCGTCCCAGTCGCGCTTCGCGATGGTGCCGCTGAGGCCGAGTTTCTCCGCGCCCTTCCCACGCCAGACGCCCGCGACCTCGTGGCCCTCGCTGTAGTAGTCCGCCGTCGAGTAGTACGACTTCGCGCCCGCCGCCGAAGTTTGCACGTTGATACGGAGCATTGCCGCCCTTTCCCGTTGGTTGCTCGCTTGCCTTGCCATCCACGTCCAGTATGCCACGCGCGGGTTGAGAATTGGTAAACAAACGTCAACCTTTGCGGGCCGAATCCCGGCACTTGAACAGGACGCTTGACCCCTGTCCCACACCGGTCCCCACCCCGTGCGCATTCTCTTTCGTCTTTGATTCCCGTGGGTTGCCCGTTGCAGCGGACGGCGCGGGAGTTTCATGCGCGGGGCGAGTTTCACGGGGAAGTGCCGCCGAGGTGGGGTTCGTTCGCAGCAGCGGCGACTGGCTGACATCGAAGAACATCTCCCACAGGCATGAGGGCGGCGGGGTTGCCGTCCGAGTGACGGCGCGGATTGGCTGTGCTGGACTTCACGGGTGCCATGACTTCTTTTGCTCGTCCTTCACCGTCCTCTCCCTGCGGAGACCGCCACGCGAGCTCTGCACGGCAATGCGGCGTGAACTGCGGCGTGTGTCCCTTCACCCGGTCATCGCTGCGCATGAGCGCGACTTGATGCCCTGCTGCGAGGGCCGCTGGTGGCGAGAAGAGCATCGAGCGATCCTTGTCGTGCAGGGGGCTTTCATGCGGCACCGGGGATGGGCTTGATGGAATGGTGACTGTGTGACCGCCTGCGCTGGAGCACGGGGAGTGCCATCGCTGCGCTCTGGCACACCGCCGTGCCTGCACCCATCACTGACCGTGAAAGAACTTCACCGGCGGATGCAGCAAGCATCGCCGGTCTAGCAATGGATTGGGTGCGCCGCTGCGGCAGTCAGGATGTGGAAGCGCCCATCCCCGGCTACCTCGTGCTCCTTGCGGCTCCGCGAGTGGGTGCCTGTGGGGTGAAGGCACCGCACGTCGCGGAGCCAAGAACAAGGAGCAAAAGACCATGAAAGCCGAGCACGCCAAGAAGATCGCCGACCAGGCCCTCACCACCCTCACCGAGGCCCTCGCGCAGGGCAAGAGCGAGGCCCTCACGCGGTACCTCGCGATGATGGGGAAGTTCCACCACTACTCGTTCAGGAACGTCTGCCTCATCGCCATGCAGAAGCCCGAGGCCACCCGCGTGGCGGGGTTCTCCGCCTGGAAGCAGTTGGGTCGGTACGTGAAGCAAGGGGAGAAGGGCATCGTCATCGTGGCACCGATGATGATCCAGCCCAAGGACGAAGAGCGCAGCCGCGACCCCGACGGCCAGCCCAGCCAGCCCGTTATGCGCTTCCGGGGCGCGTTCGTCTTCGACGTCAGCCAGACCGAGGGCCAACCGCTGCCGGAACTCTCCCGCACCAGCGGCGACCCCGGTAAAGCCCTCGCCCGCCTGAAGGACGCCATCCGCGGCCGGGGCATCACCCTCGACCACGACGACGTGCCCGAGGGGTGCGACGGCGTGTCGCGTGGGGGCAGGATCAGCATCCGGGCCGGGCTGCCCGCGGCGGAGGAGTTCTCCGTGACCGTCCACGAACTCGCGCACGAACTCCTGCACCGCGCCGAGGAGCGGCGCGGCAAGGACAAGGCCAGCAAGACGCTCCGCGAGACGCAGGCCGAAGCCGTGGCGTATGTCGTGAGCAGCGCGGTCGGGCTGGACGTGGGCGGCGCCGCCCGCGACTACATCCACCTCTACGACGGCGAGGCCAAAACGCTCATCGCGTCCCTCGAAGCCGTGCAGTCCACTGCGGCCAAGATCATCGAGGCGATCACGCCGAAGGAGCATCAGGAAGGGGGCGAAGAGCAGGAAGAGGCCGCGAAGGCGGCGTAGGACGCCGCAACGCCAATCCGATCAACACGGCAGCCCCGGCGGAGACGCCGGGGCTGTTCTATGAAATCTTGAACAATTCGTGCGGTATGAAGTCTCGTTCGTCGAGCGCGTTCACCAGGCAGGCGAACTCGTTTCGGGCACGCAAGAACTCACCGCTTCCTCTGCCCGTTGCTTGAAAGAAGTTCTGCTTTACCCCTCGCTCCAGTTTCACCATGGTACACGCGTAAATCTCAAAGTACTCTCGTAGCGACACCCTATCGGCATCATCAAGTACAGCGAAAGTGAGAGCAGCCTGATCTTCACCGGCCTGAGTCAGTCGTTTAATGCAATCTTGAAATCTTCTTCTACCGATCCACTGGCTGAAATACCGCGCGTACATGACCTCTTGCTGCTGCTCGGATCGAGAGAGGCTTTCATACCACTTCTTGAAGTGGGCTTGTTTGCGAAGTTCGAGGAATCGGTCGAGGTCCATCGCGGTTGTCCAGGGGGAGATGCGAACTGGTCGCCATTGTACCCCGGTCCCGCCTCCTTAGGCGGTGTAGTCACTCCGCGAGTCGCCGTTGCATTTTACTTACAAGTTCGCTTTTTTTTCTGGAGATCGTGCGCGCACTCTTCCATCTCCCAACCGCCCACCCCGGCGAATTCGCCGCAGGCGAACCGAGGATCGGAATTGGGCCGACAATTGACTCCTCTACGAGTTCCTCTACCAATCGGCACATTTCTTGACGAACTACTCCGTCAGCCGGATCTGACTCGTTACCTCTCCGATCTCCATAGGACCACAGCAACTTAACTCGATTCTCGTTCCTTGAATATTTCGCGACAACGCTTCGGACCACCGCACGACAGAAACAAGCGCGGCTTGCCGAATCCATTATCACGCCCATACGTTGCGGATTGTTGCTGATCCACACCAAAATAGAAAGTACGGACTCTTGACAAACATCATCCGCAGCATCAGACGCCAGTCCCCACCTAGCAGATAACGCCCTTGATGATGCTCTAACACTTGCGAGTACATCGTCCCACGTTTGCGAGAGTCTAAAGTCATCAGGTTGGCGTGCATCTGTGTGTGTCATTTGTCACACAAAATTTATGCCCACCGTCACATCAAAATACTGCGAAATTCAACGTCCACATCATCGAGACACTTGTCAAGGAAACTCTGTGCGGTGTGCCCGAGGTCCGTCACTCGCCCTTCCTTCTGACGAAATTTCTTCATCTCCGCGGTCTTGCCCTCGTCAGCCAAGACCAAGTACTTCAGCACGATCTTTCCAAGTCGGTCAAGACCGTCCTTACCCACCTGTTCGGTGAACTCGGCATCGAGGCGAGCTACAAGTTCT
>CALLYM010000064.1 GCA_937858155.1 uncultured Phycisphaerales bacterium
GTGACCAGCTGCTCCAGCGTGTTGGCGGGGATCGCCACGGCGCGGGTCGCCGGCATCACCTGCTCGAAGGTGCGGAGGGAGGCGAAGACCGCCCCGTAGCGGACGGAGGAACGCTTGTCGGCGAACCCGTCCTTGACCAGGGCCACCGTCTGGCTCTCGGCGACCTCGCCGGCGAGGCGCAGGGCGTTGATCGCCACCGTGTCGTTGTCGCTCTTGCACAGGTCCGCCAGCTTGGCGCCGATGAGCGAGGTGCTGTACGCCAGCCGGAAGGGGACCGAGACGTTCTGCTCGAGCACCGGGGAGACCAGGGCCTCGCGGGCCTTCTTGACCTCGTCGGCCTCCTTGGAGCCCAGCTTGGGCATCCACTTGGTCAGGTGGTCGTCGATCGCCTGCTGCTCCGTCGCCCCGATGTTGGGCGCGGCAACGATGGCCTGCGGGAGGCCCGAGCCGACCTGGGCCCGGACGGCGGGCGTCAGCGAGGCCGCGGCGAGGACCAACGCAGGGATCAAGAACTTCGGGCTCAGCACTCGCATGATCAACGCCGCGTCCCTTCTTCATCGCCGGCCCAGGGTGCCGGAGTCCGAACAAAGACCGATAGCCCCGCGGAACCACCATGCGGGGGAGACAAACCTAACAACGCCCCCGCCCCCGGTCAACCGGGACCCGTCCCCGGGCTAGTAGACCTCCATGAAAACACGCCGCGTGGGCCGGACCTGCTTGTGGAGCATGGTGCGGGTCCAACCCGCAATATCAGCCATTGCCGCGATCTCCACCTCCACGTACTGGTCCCGCGCAGACGCGGGCAGTACGCGGGCCATCTGCTGGAAGACCCCAAGTTCCATCCCGGCGATGCCGCAGACATAGACCAGTGTGCGGGGCGACTCCAGGAACGGCACGAGCACGTCACGCGACCTGTCCAGGTGTTCGTGCACGTACATCGCGGGCGACCCGTCGGCCTGGCGCTCCCTCGAAATCGCCGTCAGGTACGTGAAGTTGGTGTATTGGGAGGCAAGCTGCTGGAGTTCCTGGTGGTATAGCAGGTCCGTCGCATAAGGCGAGCCCATCAGCAGCATTACCTTGCACGGGGCACTGCTCTTGAGCAGTTCCAAAATCATGCCCCGGAACGGCGCGATGCCGGTGCCGGTCGCGACGAAGAGGTAGTCGTGCTGCGCAGCGTTTTCCGGAAGCACAAACCGCTTCCCGTTGGGGCCGGTGACGCGAACGCTCTCCCCCACCGCGAGGTCGCACAGATAATTGCTGCACACGCCCAGGAACAGCTTTCCCGAATCGAAGTGCTCATCGATGGTGCGCTTCACTGTGGTCGCGAGCACGCCACCGTGGCCGTCCTCGCCCGCGCTGGGGGAGGCGATCGAGTACAGCCGCAGCTTGTGCGGCTTCCCCAAAGCGTCCGTTCCGTCCGCGAGGACGCCAAACGACTGCCCCGCGATGAAAGTGCCCGCGAGCGCAGTCCCTGAAACATCGATCGCGATATGCCGCACGAAGCCCGCGGCCTTCCTGGCGGCGGTACACCGCCGGTTCTCTACAACCCTGCCAAATACGGGCGCAGCGGGCACCACCACGTGCATCTTCGCGGCGCGCAGCAACGGCTCTCCGGGGCGGAGTTCCTTGCGGGAGGTCGTGGCGTCCGTTGACATGCCTGAGTGTTGCCGTGAAGGGATTGTGTTCAGCCGCCTCCGCCGCCCATCATCGCACTCTGCATGGCCTGAATGAACGCGGCGATCGCGGCGTTCGCATCCGCGAACTCACCCTTCTCGACGCGTTCCGCCAGTGCGTCCATCCCCCCGAGGATTCCCGAAAGAGCCTGCGTCTGCGCCGCCATCGCGGGCCCCGCTGCGTCCAGCTCGGATCCGTCAAACTTCCACGCGCCGTCCTTCTCTATCGCCTGCAGCGGCATGCCCACGCCACCCATCTCGATCTGCACGCCCTTGTCATTCTTTGTGTACTTGACGGTCGCGATGTCAACCCCAGAAAGGTCGCCCTTGGAGAGCTGGGACATCATGGGCGCGATCATCTGCCCGCCCGGATTGCCCTTCAGCGCGTCGGCGAAGGAAGTGTGGAACTTGTTCTGGAACGCCTTGTCCATCCGCGTGCCGGAAGCGACGGCCCGGAAGGACGCATCGAGCATCTGCTTCCCGCTTTCAGTGTTCACGGCGTACATGGCCTTCACGTCGTCCCAGCGACCTTCCTTCATGGCGTTGATCGACGCGGCGGCGAGGGCCTTGGCGCCCTCAGGGATATCAGTGGCAGCAGGCGCCGCGGCGGCTGTCGGAGCTCCGCTCTCTGGTGCGGCCATCGGCGATGATTCAACCGAACTACCAACGCTCAGCTTCTCCAGCATGCCCACCAGCTGATCCAGGCGCTCCTTCTCAGCGGCGCCCTTCACCTGCACCCCCTGGAACGCACTCTTCGCATCCTCCAGCGACGTCTTGGCAGTTTCCAGCGAAGCGGTCTTCTCCACCCTCAGGCTTGAAGCCTTGGAAGAGATGTCTGAAACGGCCGGCAGCGCGGGCTTGACGTTGGCAAGAAGGTCGAAGGTGGAAGCGATGCTCTCTGAGAGCTGCGCGTGGCGCTGGTGCAACCCGGCGAGCGCCAGCTCGGCGCTCCCCAGGCTCAGCTTTGCTCCCGCGGAGTTGGCGGCCTTGCGGCTCTCGCCCGCGGCCTGCTTGTACGAATTCACGGCCTTGTCGAACGCCGTGGTGTAGTCGCCCGCGTGCATGGTCAGCAGCGCATCCATGCGGGACTTGAGTGCCTGCGCCGCTGTGTTGGCGGACGCGCGGGCCGCGTCGGCTTCCTGGCGCTTTTCCGTCTGCGTCCTCCGAAGGTCGTCCTGCGTCTTCAGGATGTTCGCCTTCTGATTGCCGTATTGGCGCGCGAGCGTCTCGAGCTCTGTCACGCGCGGGGCGATCTGGTCCGCCTGGGAGGTCGTCTGTTCCGCGGCCATTGCCTTCGCATCGCCCTGACGCCGCAGGTTCGAGGACTGCTCGATAAGGCCGACACCCTCCCTGGCGGAGAGGTCGCCCGCACGCTGCGCCAACTCGGAGGCTTGCTTGTGCAGGTCCTGCGCCTGGTCGGACAATGCCTTGGCCTGGCCCCGCAGGTCCGCGATGCGGGCCTGCGTCTCCTCACGCTCTTTGCCGAGGAGCGCCACCTGCCGGTCCTTCTCGGTGACCTGCGTGGAGAGTTCACTGATCTGCTTGGTGGGATCGAACGCGGCCGCTGCGGCCGCCTGCGCGTTGGACCGGGCCCACTGGTTGCTCATGTCCACCAGGTCAGAGAGTCCGATCCGCAGCTCCCTCTCGAAGCGGGTCGCGTCCATGGCCGACGCCTCGCCCTCACTCATCGACGCCTGCGCCACCAGCAGCGCCGCAGCCGCCTGCTCGGCGGGCGTGCCTTGGAGGTTTCGAACTTCTTTCACCGCATTCTGTAGGCCCTTTGTGCCCTCCTCCGCGCTCGGGGAATTCAGCCCCGCGATGGAGACCTGGGTGGAAGCGTTCGTGACGGCCTGGGCGGACGGCGACCGCGTATCGCACCCGGCCAAGCCCAGAGCAAGGCCGACAACGGCGACAAGGGTGAGAGGGCGGACGACAGAAAAAGCAGTGGTCATGCGGGCATCCTGACGCCAAGGGCGGGTCAAACCAGACAAACAACAACCGCGAACTGCACGCGGCAACACAATCCATACGCATCCGGCACCCTGCAGGGCGAACCGGGACGCAGACTGTAGCAGAACGGTGACAATCCCGCACGCGCGCGGCACAATTGATTGGTTCTTGTTCGGGTTGTTCTGGCGATGTGCTAGCTGTTGGTCCAGACATCGCCAAACGCGCGGCCCACCACGCGGTGATGCTGATCTGCCGCGATGGCGAGCAAACGGCGCATCGGCTCGTCCATGGGCTCGTCGCTCAATTCAAACGTGCTGTGGTGCACAGGGAGCAAGTGCTCACCCCCGGCGTGTGCGTGCATTTCCCACACCTCTTCCGGGCTCGCGTGCGCATGGATCCACGGGTCGTACGCCCCGATACCGAATATCGACAGATCAACCGGCCCCATGCCCTTGAACACGTCGCTCTTGGCGGTGTCCCCCGCATAGAGCACGCGCTGTGTATCGCGGCCGCCCTCCTTCCTTTCCCCGGCGCGCTCTATCAGGTAGGCGTTATACCCGCGGTGCTTGTCCCAGATGGTCCGTGCCCCCCAGTGGTTGGGCCGCAAAGCCCGGACGCGCAGACCATCCATGTCTATGTCCTGGCCCCAATCCACCTCGCGTACGTCCCCAAAGCCGCGCGGCACAAGCCCCTTTGTGTGCCGCGCCGTGAGGACCCGCGTTCCCTTGTCGGCCAGCGCTCGCAGACTCGGACGGTCCAGGTGATCAAAGTGTGCGTGGCTCAGCAGGATCATGTCGGGCCGGGGCAGCGATCGCGGATCCACCGCGGCGGAATGGCGAGAGACACCCAGCGTCAGCGGCCCGAGCTTGAGGCCGATGCGGTGAGAGAAAACAGGGTCCGTAAGCACCCAGCGCCCATCCATGCGCAGCAGCACCGTTGCGTGACCCAGCCAGGTCGCCCCGAGCGGCGCGCCAGAAAGACGCTCCAGAGCTGCGGGACCAATGGGCACACCCTCCGCGGCCCGCGCTTCCCTCGCGTGCGTGAGGGTGTGCAGGAGGTTCTTCGGGTACCTGCGGGCCGAAGACTTCGCCGCGGCCGGCGTATAACCAGGAGGAGCGATCGGCTGTGTCACGATGGCGCGCGCCGCCGCGTGAGCCCCGAGGGGGCCGGAAGTATCTCGCTTCATGTTCCTCGGTTGCTGCACGGGTGTGTAGGCTTGTTGGCGGACGAATGATCCCCTTTTCATCTCCGATCTCGGCCCCGGAACTTTCGATGCCCGGTGTCACCGGTGCGTCACATCCGTACGACGCCCGGAACCAGGTGTGAATCGCAGCCGTCACACAGGAGTCGCCAGCCCACTGTGTACGCTTGGGCTTGGCGAAAGGTCAGGAACCACCGCCATTAAGGGGACTATTCCATGCCGCTCAGCACCGCAGCCTCGCTCCGCACTCGCCTTTCCTTGCTTGTCGCCTTCGCCGGGACTACCGCCGGCGCGTGGGCTGAAGTGAAGGCAGAGCCGACGACCTCCGTCACGATCTACTCATCGTCCGAGCCGGGCGCTATCCCCGCCGACATGTACCGCCCCCGCGCCGGCCAGCAATTCGACTACGCCTACGCCAATCAGCAAGTCCCCGGCTACGCGTTCATCCGCGAGGACCGCCCGATCTCTCTCCAGCGCGGCAAGACCACGCTCCGGATCACGGACGTGGCCGCTCTTATCGAGCCCACCACCGTGTCGTTCAAGTCCCTCACCGACCCTGAGGGCACCCGCGTGGGAGAACAGAACTTCCAGTTTGACCTCGTCAGCAACCAGAAGCTGCTCGAAAAGTACATTGACAAGCCCATCTCGCTCGACGTCACACGGGGGCAACAGGCCGAGACCGTGCACGGCACGCTCATCTCCGCCTCCGGCGGCATCATCTTGAAGAAAGACGACGGCACCATCGACGTGGTCAATGGCTACAGCTCGCTGAACCTGCCGAGCCTGCCGGAGGGCCTTATCACTCGCCCCACCCTCGTCTGGGACCTGTACAGCGACAAGGGGGGCGACCAGACCGCGCGCATCTCCTACCAGGCCGACGGCATCACCTGGTGGGCAGATTACAACCTTGTCTACACCGACACCGACAATGCGAACA
>CALLYM010000065.1 GCA_937858155.1 uncultured Phycisphaerales bacterium
CGCCGGGCGCGAGCGCCTCGTGGCGCACCGGGTAGACCTCGACGGGGTCGGCGAGGCGCAGCGCGACGCGCTGCGCGCCGAGGTGGTCGCGCAGCCAGGCGAGGGCGCCGTCGACGTCCTCCGGGATCGCGTGTGCGCTCACGGTCGGAAAGCAGACATTAGGAGGGGGCGGCTTGTCAACGCGCCGGCGGCGCCGGGTCCCGGGAGGAATCGTCCCCGGCGCCGCCGGCCGTGCGGAGCCCGGTCGATCAGACCGGACGGCCCTGGAGGAAGTCGATCACGACCCGGGCGGAGAGCTCGGGCTCCTCCATCAGGTTCGTGTGGCCGGAGCCCTCGACGACGAACAGCTGCGCGCCGTCGATGTGCTCGGCGAGCCAGCGCGAGCCGGCGCCGTCCGGGCCGGCGTCGATCGGCGTCAGGCAGTCCTCGGAGCCGCACATGATCAGCGTCGGCGACGCGACCTTCGCGGCGTACGGGCGCAGGTCCATCGTCGCCATCGCGTCGCACGCGCCGGAGAAGACCGGCACGGAGCAGTTGCGGTCGAGCACGCCCTGGATCACGCCGACCGTGCTCCGGCCCTGCTCCGTGTCCAGGAACCTCCGCGACAGGCACTTCGTCGCGATCTCGAGCGCCAGCGGCTCGCCGCCCATCCCGTAGGACTGCGCGAGGCGCTTCCACACCTCCCAGTGGCCGCGGGCCATGAAGTCGCTCTTCGCGGAGGCGCAGTCGAGGATCAGCCGGTCGATCATCTCGGGGTAGCGGCCCGCGAACGCGAGCGCGACCATGCCGCCCATCGACGTGCCGTGGACGTGCGTCCGCGCGACCCCGATCTCGTCGAGCATCGCCTTGATGTCGTCCGCCCAGAGGTCCATCGAGTACTCGCAGTCCTCGGGCCGGTCCGAGAGGCCGTACCCGCGGAGGTCGAACTCGATGACCTTGAAGTGCGGCGTCATCAGGTGGGTCACGAACCCGAAGTTCTCGTGCGCGAACCCGGCCCCGCCGATCTGGAGCAGGTGCTCGTCGCCCTCGCCGTGCACGTCGTACCAGAGCCGCGTGCCGTTCACGTGCGCGTCAGCCATTGCCTACCGGTGCTCCTTCCTTCCCGCGCCCGGCCCGCTTACGTCGGACCAAAGCATCCCGTGCGAGTCTAGCCACTCCGAGCGTCCCTAGAGGGGGAGCTCGGGCTCCCCGGCCGTCCAGCCGCCGTCGACGGCGAGCACGACGCCCGTGACGAGGTCGGCCGCCGGCGCGCAGAGGAACGCGACGACGCCGCCGATGTCCCGCGGCTGCCCGACGCGCCCCATCGGGATGCGCCGCACCGCCGCCTGGTGCACCTCGGGGATCTCGAGCATCGGCGCCGCCATCGGCGTCCAGATGAACGTCGGGCAGATCGCGTTCACGCCGATGCCGTGGCGCGCCCAGTCGATCGCGAGGCTGCGCGCGAGCGCGGCGACCGCGCCCTTCGAGGCCGTGTAGGCGGACTGGCTCGGCAGCGAGACGAGCGCCGCCTGCGAGGCGAGGAGGACGATCCGGCCGCGGCCGCGCGGGATCATCGAGCGCGAGGCGGCGACCGCCCAGTGGAACGAGCCCTTGAGGTTGACGGCGAGGAGGCGGTCGAGGTCCGAAAGGAGCGGATCAAAGACGGTGTGGAGGGCGTGGGCGGGAACGTCACGCGGGTTGGCGCAAGAACTGTCAGGCCCTGATTCGGGCAAGGCGCGGATGAGCATCGCGATGCTCCCGAGCCAGAGGTCTTCCGGGATTGGCCTGGGTGCCGCTTGCGCGAGGAACGATGCGAGACCCGCGTCCGAAGCGAGCGTCCGCGCGATGCGCGCCTCCAGAGGGGCCTGAGCATCTTCACTTGCAAGCAAGGCGCACCGTTCGGCGAGGTTCTCGAGAAGCACCTTCGTCTTGTTGAATCGAGACGGGTCTTCCACAAGAAGCATGAACACGCCCAGCACCGCGAGGGAATAAAGGTCAAAGGGTGAACTCACGATCGGCATCACCAGACACTCGACCTTGGTCCGCGACCCCTCAATATCGCGCAGCAAGCCGGCATCCTTGTAGGGGATCGTGGTCACTTCCACGTCGGGTCCACCCCCGACCTGCTGCACCTGCGCCCAGACCTCATAGCGGGCGGACGCCCATGTGAAGATCAGTCGAACAAGGTCATGGGCGCGAAGGTCCATCGTTGACCGACGCAGCAACCCCTCGAGCACGACACCCTCGCGTTCGGTGCGGGCCTTGGTGACCGCAAAGTTGGTCGCCGCGGAGACAAATCGTCCCACAACGTCGCCCGGTTTCCACACTGAAGACGTGTGGGACGGGCCCGGCCTGAAGTACGCCTTCTCCGACCCGTGGACCGTCACCCGGACCCCTTCACCCGGGTGGGCTAGCACGCAGCGGGCGTTCCACAGACGCGGGAGGCCGGGGGCCTCGTCGGGGAGCGTGACGCGGAAGGAACTATCCGAGAGGTTCAGCAAGGGAGCACCGGTCCGGTGCACCACAGCGCGGACCTCGGACACCGCGTCACGAAGCAAACGCAGTTTCAGGTGCATCGCCTCGATCGCGCGCGAGCGCCGGTTCGCCGCGCCCCGGAGGAGCCAAGGGTCGCACGTCCCGTTCGAGGAGACTGGGAATCCCTCCGCGGTTCCTTCCACCCGCTCACGCAGCATCGTGAGGAAGTCCGCGAGTGAGTAAACGACGAGTGGACGCACGCACAGGTACCCTCCACACGGATTGCACGCCAACGACTGCTCGGGCACACCCAGGTGCTTCACGCCGACCGGCGTCACACGCCATGCCGCGTCCGCCACCTTCTTGCAATCCACTAGTGGAAGATCGGGGTGCTGAGGAACGTGCAAGTACCTCTGTGTATCGGCGTCAAAGCACGGCAGACCCTCCCCTTGAAGTCGTGCATCGTCGGTGCACAATTCCCACCGATGACCCGGCTCTCCACGAGGTTCAACGCAGGTCCATCCACCCCTGGAGTCAGGTACCACAAAGAAAGGGGTGGAGCGAGACCCCGCTCGGTCGACCATGATGGGCGATTGGTTCGACATCGTCGCCATCGCCTCAATGCTCCCCACCCAAAGTCGGTCGGCCTGACCGTTGGGGCACGCTTCGGGGGAGTCCGCCGCAGCGAGTGATTGCACCCAGACTTCCAACCACTGCAAGACGCGTTCCTGGGCATCAACGAGGGCACCAAGCAGGACCCGTCCAGCCGCCAACTCGCGAACAATCACAAGCGAAGGCGCGCCGATCTCTGCACCCATCGTCGAAATAACCACCGCGACGGAAACAGGCCCGCTCCCGGGAAGGCGTGCAGCCACGAAGCCCTGTGGCATCACACGGGGCAATTCCATTGATACGAGACGCTGAACTGCAGACTCCAACTCCGCTGCTCCCTGCGGACCACCTCTGGGCCCGGCGAGGACTTTATCGTCCTTCTGAGCGTCGCGTCAGGAGTCAAGGCTGCAAGGAAGCATCGGCCTCAGCGTGTTGGATGAGGGCATCCTTCGCGTCGAGGGTCGCGATCTGGCGTTCGTTCAGTCCAGCGATGAACGCGCGTCCCGCGGGATCGCCCGCTATCCCCGAGCCGTCGGGTAGGCAGGTGACCTGCTGCGTACTCGTTTGGCACGCGCTCAGGCTGATCAGGCAGAAAACACAGAAAGCGGAGGCGACGGAAAAGTACTGCTTGCGCATCACAGGCTCCTTCGAAAAGCGAGTGAACGAGCATCGAGCACAAGCGTCGGGCGGGTTCGCGGGAGCGCATCACTGCGCAAATATTGTGATGGCCAGAGGTTGCATTGCAGAGCCGATGCAATCTGGGGAAGATGGTGAACGTCCAATAACGTTTACAGATGCTCCAAGATTGACGTTTGAAGTGGAAGTAAGTAAAACTCCGTCCGCGCTTTTGTGCAGTGTTTCAGTGTACGTAAAGAGGCCACTGTTTCGTGGGGATTTTCGCGTACTGAGGCACGGCTTGCAGACAAAATGTGGGACCTGTGCCATGTCGACTCCGGTTCGTGTTCACGTATGCCTGGCGTTCTTGGGTTTCCGATGGGCATGGAGGACCAGTTCTTTGCGAGTGGCAGGCAGGACGAAGAACAGAAGAGGCCTGACTAGGCGCCATGGTTGTGGCATGCTACACGACAGGGGTGCGGCTGAGGTTTTCACATAGACAGGTGGTGCACAGCTTTTTTCCGCACTTCCGCGTCCCGCGACTTCCGCCGCCTTCCCCGCAGCAGCGCTTGTCCCGCTGAAACGGTGACAGGAAGTGACTGGGTGGGAAATCGGCGAGCTAGCAATAGCGCTATCACGAGCGCCTAACAGAATCGCAACACGAGGGAGGACAACGACTTGGAAACCGCGTGCGTCAGCTTCCCAAGCTGAATGTCGGGAGTTCGATCCTCCTCGCCCGCTTTCGCAGCTGCGTCGCGAGCGCGTCTTAACATCTTTGGGCGTGACAATAAACGATCCGCGGACGCATCAACGTAGCCAACTGTGGCGCCGCGTGGAGGTTTGGTCTCTCTGCTTCCGTGTATACCCCGCGTTGCGACGCGTTGGCGGTCTTAGCTTCCCGATTGGGGAGGGCGGGAAATCTCGACCCAGCTTGTCTCCATGTGACGGACGATCGCGCCGGTGGTCAGGTAAATGACCTGCTCGGCTATGTTGGTGCAGTGGTCGGCGATGATCTCGCACATCGACGCCATCTCGTGAAGCTGGAATGCGAAGTCGGGGGTGGTCACACCTTTGGCGAGCTTCTGCTCCGCTTCTCGCAGCAGGGCTGCCTTGAAGGCTGTGACGGCGTGCTGGGACTGCAGAACGATGTTGGCGAGGGCGGGGTCGTTGCGTCCGAGGCTCTGGTTCACGTCGCGCACGATGCCGATCACGCTGTTGGTCATGACGCGGAATGTATCGGGCAGTGGGGTGCCGATTTTGCCGAGGGCTGGCACCAGTTCGGCCAGGTCGACGGCAACGTCGGCGATGCGTTCCAGCTCGTTGTTCGCCTTGACGATAGTGAGGATTTCACGCAGCTGGCGGGCGTCAATCTCAGCGCCACCCCTGGTTGCCTCGGTCAGGACCTGCACGCAGCGCTGTTCGATGGCGACATCCGCCGCGTCGACCGCGTCGTCCATCCCGATGGCCGCCTTCGCCTTCGCTTCGTCTCGGTCGAAGGCTGCGGCAAAGGCCGCTTCGAGCATGGACTGCACCCGTCCGCCCTGCTCGACTATTTCGCCCTTGAGGGTCTGCGTGCGCTGAGCGAATCCTTCGGGAGTGGTGGGCATACGGGCTCCGTAAGTCGCGGAACAAAAGGCTAGGCGGGCAGTGGGGGTGGGCGGTATCCTTGGATATTGGCGTCCACGGATGGCACGCCCGACCGCCTCACCAGTCCTATGACGGAGCACCTTATGCCCTTTGAGATTACCGCCCTCCACGCCCGCCAGGTCCTGGACAGCCGGGGCAACCCCACCGTGGAAGTGGATGTGATGCTGAATTCCGGGCACATGGGGCGGGCGGCGGTCCCCAGCGGGGCGTCGACGGGCGAGCATGAGGCGTGCGAATTGCGGGACGACGACAAGCGTGTGTACGTTGGCAAGGGCGTGATGAAGGCCGTCACGAATGTCAACGAAACTATCGCGCCAGAACTCCTGGGTATGGACGCCGCGCAGCAGGAAGCGATCGACGGGGCGATGCTGAAGTTGGACGGAACACCCAACAAGACGAAACTCGGGGCCAACGCCATCCTCGCGGTGTCGATGGCATGCGCAAAGGCCGCCGCGGAGGCTTCTGGCCTCCCGCTTTACCGCTACCTGGGCGGCAGTGGCGCGAAGATTCTGCCCGTGCCCATGTTCAACATTCTGAACGGCGGCAAGCATGCCGACAACACGGTGGACTTCCAGGAGTTCATGGTGCAGCCGTGGGGGTTCGACAACTTCGCCGACGGTCTGCGGTGCGGCGTGGAGATTTACCACAACCTCAAGAAGGTCCTTCACGACAAGCACCTTTCGACCGCGGTGGGCGATGAGGGAGGGTTCGCGCCCAACCTCAAGAGCAATGAGGAGGCGCTACAGATCATCGAAGAGGCTGTGAAAAAGTCCGGTTACAAGTGGGGGGAGCAGGTGTTCGTCGCGCTGGACCCGGCGACGAGCGAGTGCTGGAACGAGGCCGCGGCCGAGAAAAAGGTCGGCTACAAGATGTTCAAGAGCACCAAGCAGGTGGTTTCGAGCGACGAGATGATCGACATGTGGGCGTCGTGGTGCGGCAAGTATCCGATCCGCAGCATCGAGGATGGCCTTGCCGAGAACGACTGGGAGGGCTGGAAGAAACTGACGGCAAAGCTGGGCAACAAGGTGCAGTTGGTGGGGGACGACCTGTTCGTGACGAATAAGAGGTTCCTCCAGAAGGGCCTGGACACCGGGTGCGCGAACGCGATCCTGGTGAAGGTGAACCAGATCGGCACGCTCAGCGAAACGTTTGAGGCTGTCAACCTCGCGATGCGCAGCCGGTACAGCGCGATCCTGAGCCACCGCTCGGGCGAGACCGAGGACGCGACGATCGCGGACCTCGCCGTCGCGACGAATTGCGGGCAGATCAAGACTGGTGCGCCGTGCCGGAGCGACCGCAACGCGAAGTACAACCAGCTGATCCGTATTGCGGAAGACCTGGGCGAGAGTGCGGTCTATGGTGGCGGGATGTGGTGGAGGAAGTAGGAGGGGCGGGGCCTTTCAGGCCTGGAATGCTCGGATGTGCCGCTCCCTGCGACGCGGTGGTGGCGGGCTGGGCGAAGTCCGCAGGAGGACTGTGAGACGGTGGGGAGTGAGGGTGTGGAGTCGGTGCGCGTGGCGGGGTTGGTTGTTTGGGTGTGGGCGGCGCGGAGGGAGCCCACCCCCCTCCCCCTCCCGCAGGGAGGGGGGGACGGCCCAGGGCGCGGAGGAGCGTGGTTGCGGCACGGCGTTGTTCGATGGGATCCTCGGAGACTTCCACGAGCTCGCGGAGGTAGTTGAGCGCGATCATGCGCTGGGTGGATTCGCGCAGCTTGTGGAAGTAGGAGATGTACTGCGCGATGTCGGGGCGTGCGAGGAAGGCGATGGCGTTGGTGAAAGGAAGTCCTGACTTGTTCGCGAAGGCGGGGAGGTGGGTGTTGACCTCGGTGAGGTAGATCGTGAGGAGCTTGTCGTCGGTGGGGTCGAGCGGCGGGAGCGGGTCAGCTATGAGCGTGGACGGCATGAGAACGTTCCCCCTTGTGTGAGTGCTGTGCGGTCGTGCGTGACGTTCCGTGAGTGCTGGTGTGTTTGCACGGTCACCTGATGTCTCTGTGCACGACCATACCGCACGTGTCGTGCGGTGCAAGGGGGCGGCGGTCGATCGACCGCATTTGTGCGCACAAACGCGGTCGATCGGGTGAGTTGTTCACAAGAAGTCCGTGACCTCGGGGCGCGCACCGAGGCCGCATGCCGTGGTTGGACGTGCCATTCGTCACAGCATCGGCACCTTGTTTTACATAACCTATCTTATAGGACGTTGTCCTGGGGCCCCGGATTCATTCGATTTCACTGCTGCCTGCGGCCGCTCGGGGGCACACTCCTGCAAGACGGATCAGGCCTTGATGACCGTTGCCTTGATCGCGCCGACGGCTGCCATGGCGTTGCGGGAATCGATGACCAATCGGGCGTGCTGACCGACGGCCTTCCAGTCGATTGCCTTGTGATCGGTCACGATCACCACAGCATCGGCTTTGGCGAGGCGTTCGGGCGTGAGCGGCTGGCTCGACATGTCCATGGCACGCTTGCGCATGCCGGTGAGACGCGGGATGTGCGGGTCGTGGTAGGACACCCGACAGCCACGCTCCATGAGGAGTTCGATGATCTCCGCGGCGGGGGTTTCGCGGAAGTCGTCGATGTCCGGCTTGTAGGCGACGCCCAGAACGAGGACGTCGGCGTCCTTCATGCTCTTGGTGGCGTTGTTGAGGCCTTCGGAGACCTTTTCCACCACATATCCGGGCATGGCATGGTTGATTTGGCCGGCAAGTTCGATGAGGCGGGTGGTATGTCCGAACTCGCGGGCACGCCACGTGAGGTAAAAGGGATCGATCGGGATGCAGTGGCCGCCGAGGCCCGGGCCGGGGGTGAAGCGTTGGAAGCCAAAGGGCTTCGTGGACGCGGCGTCGATGACCTGCCAGATATCGATGCCCATGCTGCCGAGTACGCCCTTGAGTTCATTCACGAGCGCGATGTTGACCGCGCGGTAGATGTTCTCGAGGAGCTTGGCGGCCTCCGCGACTTCAGCGCTTGGGACGGAGTGCACATTGGCGATTGCCGCGGAGTACATCGCGGTCGCTACACGGGTGCTGGCGTCGTCGATGCCCCCCACCAGGCGGGGAATCGTCTTGGTCTCCACGCCCGCTCGGCCCGGGTCTTCTCGCTCCGGGCTGAAGGAGACAAAGAGGGGGGCGTTGGGCAGCGCTTTCCTCAGGATCGGGATGCACACTTCCCGTGTGGTGCCTGGGTACGTCGTACTTTCCAGGGAGACAAGCACGGGGGCGTTCGCACGGTCGCCCTTGCGTGCGGAGAGCGCGTTGGCTATGAGCTGTGTCGAGTTCTCCACGAACGAAAGGTCCGGTTCCAGGTGCTTGCCCAGTGGTGTCGGCACGCAGATGCAAATGCCGTCGCACTCGCCGAGGTCGGCCGGGTTGCTGGTGGGCCTGAAGCGGCTGGAGGTGGAGAGCGTGCGTGTCAGCGATTCACCGAGATGCTTGAGGTACGCCTCGCCCTTCTTGAGCATTTCGATCTTGACCTGATCGATGTCGAAGCCCACGACACGGAAGCCGGCATCGTGCATGGCGCGGGCAAGAGGGAGGCCGACATAGCCCAGGCCGATGACTCCGATGGTCGCGTTGCGGGACTGGAAGCGGGACAGGAGTTGCGATTCGTGCGTATTCATGCGGGCGGCATAGTAGCCGGGGACACCGGCGCTGCGCTGTCACTTCAAGGCTTGCTGGCGAGCCTGTGCAACAGCAGCGCGTTGAGCTGGGCTCGTTCCACCAGGGATCGGAGGTCGATCCACTCCTGAGTCGTGTGGAGGCCCCCGCCTCGGACGCCGAGCGTGTCGAGCGTGGGCAGTCCGCCGGCCTGGAGGTTATTGCCGTCGCAAACGCCCCCGGTCGTGCCGAAGGGGAGTTGTTGGCCCAGGTCGGACGCACAGTCGCGGGCGAGGATCGCGAGGTTCTCAACGGCTTGGGTCCTGGGCTTCGCCGGGCGGTTCAGGACGAGCTCAACACGCGTGCCAGGAAGACCGCCTGAGATGGATTCGAGCGCACGCAGTTCTTGAGAGAGGTGTTGTTCGGAGTGGGTGCTGAAGTAGCGGATATTTCCCCACGCGCGCGCGGTATCCGGGATGATATTGGTCGCGGTCCCGCCCTCCAGAGGTCCCACGTTCACGAGGCGGCCGTTTGCAGGATCGGCGAGGTCGCATGCACGCGAGACGGCTTGGGCGAGCGCGCGGACGGCGGACAAGCCGGAGGTAAAGTCTCGCCCCACGTGCGCTGCTCTGCCGCGGCACTCGATCATGAACTGACCGCTGCCGGGGCGCTCCAGGACAAGGCCGCCGTCTGGGAGGGCGGGCTCAAAGATGAGGCCACAGTCATACCCGCCCTTTGTGCGTGGCTTGGAGGCTTCCGCGCGGAGGGCGGCGTCGGCGTGGAAGGTCCCGGTTTCTTCGTCGCTGACGAGGGCGAAGGTCCAAGAGAGCGGGGTTCCGGCGGCATGAAGGGCCTCGAGCGCGGCGATGGCGACAAGGAGTCCTCCCTTCATGTCTGAACAACCGGGTCCCGTGGCGCGGGTGGTCCCTGGTCCGATGCTGAGCGACGAGAAGGCCGGATCGTACGGAAACACGGTATCGATGTGTCCACACAGCAGCACTCGTGCGCGGGCCTTTGGGTGTTCGAATCGCAGCAGCGCGAGGGGCGGGATTGCGACGTCTGCTGGTGTCGCGGGGCCCTCGCGCAGCCAAGGGGGGCGAGGCTGGCCTGGGATTAGTTCGAGCGAAGCCCCGAGCCGCTGCAATCGCTCGCAGAGCACATGGCGGCACTCATGGAGGCGTGCCGTGGGTCCTGGACCTGTCGGTATGGCGACCAGCGCCGACAGGTCTTTGGTCAGAGCATCCTGGCGGGCTTCAAGAGGGGCGATGAGGCTGGATTCTGTGGTGGACAGGCTCATGGTGCACCACCTCCTTGCAGCACGTCCCACAGGAACGAGGTCGCAATCGGGATCATGGCGAGAACAAGCAGCGTAGCCGCGGCCGCTTTCAGGAATAGCACCTGTCTTGCGATGGGCAGGTGGTCTACGGGGGCCCCGAGAAGCTGGGCTACCCGTTTCTGTCGTTGGGCGATAGAGCCGTGGCGGTAGGAGAACTTGGCCACGGGGATGGCGTTCAGGTCCGCCACAGACTGCAGAGTTGCAACTGCAGCGTCCACTGCGGTAGGCGTGATACGTGCGGGCGCGGATGCGTCTGGAGCGCTGCGCGACATATGAGCAACGGCGAAGGCGTCCGCATCCCACTCGAAGCGACGGCTTACGAATCCGAACACCAGAAATCCGAGGAACACCGACGTAATCGCGCCTCCGATGGATGCCAGGTGCGCGATTAGCTCGGGGATCGGAACAAGTTGAATCGCAACCTCTGTCCCATACCCAGTGGCGAGGATTGTGGCAAAGACCGCGGCCCCCGTCCACAGCATGTGACGCTTTCGGACATGGGCGACCTCGTGCGCGAGCACGACCTCCAGCTGCTCACGTGGCAGGCGTTCCAGCAGGGCATCGCTCAGGAGCAGGTACCGGAAGGGGAAGAACATGCCGAGTATCGCCGCGTTGATGAGCGTGCCGTGCGTGCGCCATACGAGCGGACCGACAACGCGGATTCGGTATGCCCGACATGTGCGCAGGATCTGGTCCCGGAGCTCGCCGTCGCCCAGCGGTACGGTGCTCCACACCAGGCGGAGGAACAGGGGCGTGAGGAGCAGAACCACCAGGATGCCGGCCCAGTGCAGGCCCTCCACCCACCACGCGTCTTCACCCGAGTGAAACCAGCGTGGGAGCAATTCGGTGGTTTCACCCCACGCGAGAACCGAGCAGATGGGAATAAGCACCAGGAGCATCTGGTGACGGACTTGCGTCCACACCCACGAAGCCCGGGACTGCGGTGGGTGCAGCGTGAGGCCGGCGTCTGCATGGCGCAGGAAGAGGGCATCGTGCACCCTTCGCTCCAGCGGCTCCACGCTCCACCATGTCAGAATGAGCATGAGTAATACCGGTGACGCGATGACGAGCTCGTCGAAAAGGACAACGTCCCCCACCACTGCGCGGACGCGGTCCGCCCAGGCAATGGACGGCCAGAGCACGCTCGCGAAGAGCACGATGAGGACGGATATGCGCAGCGTTGTCATCAGCGCGTGGGCGCGGTTGAGGGGCGCCAAGCGGCCGGTGCGATCGATAGAAGCGCCCGCGCGGAGCGTGAATACATGGAATGCGGTCCACATCACGAGGAGCGAAAGGAACGGCAGTACAGAACCCCACCACGGGTGGACTGCATCCGGTTGTTCATGGCCCAAGCGTGCCACCCCGGTACCGGACTCCCCGGTTGTAGAGGGAAAAACCTCCTGCAACCGAGCCGCGAAGAACGCGAGGATGATGAGTACCTGGACCATCAGGTTGAACGCATTTCAGGCGGTTGTGCGTTGCTGCACGAGGGTAGGTGCCGGCGTACCACACTCCGACGGGTGAGAATCGGTGACCACTATGAAATCGGCTTGAGGCGACCCCCAACTACATCAGGTGTGTTGGAATCGGTGCGGCCCCCGGGGAAGCCTTGCTGGAAAGGAAGAACGCCATGAGTGGACTTGGAATTGGCTTTGGGATGGTCGCGGTGATTGCGCTGCTTGTGGCCCTGCCCCTGCTGCTTGCCGGATGTGCCTTGATCAGTATTTTCAGCGGCAACCGCCCTTTGGAGCAGAAGTTGCTCTGGACGTTGGTGGTGCTTGTAGCGCCGTTCCTTGGCGCTTTGCTGTACCTCCTGCTCGGGCGTCGGCCCATGCAGGCGTGACCGTGCCGGGGCGTAGAATCGCGGGATGATGAACCTCTCGGGCGGCGAACTTGTGGCGATTGGCCTCCTGGGCCTGCTTCTGCTCGCGAAGTTCTGCGTGGCGGTGATCGCGGTCATCCACCTCATTCTTTCACCTCGCCCGACGGAGCAGAAGTTGCTTTGGGGGATCGTCATCCTGCTTGTTCCCCTCATCGGCGGGCTCATTTACTTCGCGTTCGGGCGCAAGTCCGCCGCGGTGTGAGTCGGCTGAGTGAGGACCGTGGGTGCTGGCCGTGTGGGGTGTCACCCGCGGACGATCGCGGCCCACATGTCCTGCATCTTCTTCACTGACACGGGGACGCTGGTGCGGAGTTCCTGTGCGAAGACGGACACACGCAGTTCTTCCAAGTGCCAGCGGAATTCTTCGATCCTTTCGGCGGACAGGTTCAGCGCCTGTTGACGCTCCTTGAGTTCGTTCAGCGCTTTCTGGATGGCGAGGACGTCGGCCGCGAGGCGGGCATCGCGCTGCGCTCCTGCTCCGGGACCACCCCCGGAACTCTGGAGCTTCGCGTGGCGCATGAGCATGGCCTGGAGGTACCGCGGTAGTTGGCGGAGCCACGGGAACGGCGTCGACGTCAGTAGATCCTTCGGGCAGAGCGCCACCAGCTGACTGCTCATGTCGCTTATCGCCGGGGCAAAGGCTTCCGGGTGGTGTGCTCCGAGCGATCGTTGCACCTGGTGGAACTGCTGGAGGATCGTGGTGACCAGAGGGACAACCTCCTGCATCGCGGCGGGGAGGCGTTCGATCCCCCGCGTCGTCCTGAAAGCAAATTCCTTTTCGGTACGGACGGGCAGCATGTCACCGATAAACGCGCGGTCGGCGATGAGCTCCTGGACAGCCGCGGCCAGCTCAGCGCGGGAGCCAAGGGTTGCGTAGTGCAGGCTCATCTGCTCGATGCCTGGGATATATGCGCAATGGGACTTGAGGGCACGGTCGGCTTCGAAAATAAAGAGCCGACGGCCTCCGGCACGCGTCGCGGCCTGAGCGCTCTCGTACGTATCGAACAAGCGGAGAGAAACGCTCGTCTTTGCGTCCAATATCCCCGGGTATGCGCCGATGACGACGCCCGAACGCTCTATCTCCAGACGCTCGGGCAGGTCGCCAAAGTCCCAGTGCTTGATGGCGTCACGCGTGAAGCGGTTTGGGCTCGTGAGGAGACCGGCCTTGATCTTCGGGGCGAGCAGTGCCTTGAGCTGGCCCAAGTCACGTCCGGCCGCCAAGACTCGCTCTTCACCTCCTTCCCCCCCCACTACTTCGATTCTCATCTGCATCCAGTACGGGAGTGGCACAGCGGCGAGTGCTTCCCGCGGGACATCCAGCGTGGTGGCCTTCAGGATGGCGGCACGGAACTGATCGAGGAGACTTCCCTCGCCGTGGGTGAGCAACGGCAGTACCTGCTGGGAGAGCTGACCGGGCGGAGGCAGTATCCGTCGGTAGTCCTTCCCGAGCCCCCTCAGAGTGGTCTCGACGCGTTCACGGAGGTGGCCTGGAACGTGCCACGCGAGCCGTTCAGGGGTGAGCTGGCCCAAGGCTTCGAGCGGCACCCGCATCGTGATGCCGTCGTCATCCTTGCCGGGGTCGAGCTTGTACGTCAGAGGCAGGCGCAGAGGGCCCACGTCCAGCGTGTCCGGAAATTGTTCAAGGCCGGGCAGGTTGGCGTCGGACGCGATCAGGTCCTCGAGGCTCATGAAGAGGAATCGCTGGTTCTTCTTCGATTCTTCGAAACGCCATTTCTCAAACGCCGCGGCGGTAAGGATGTGCTGGGGGACACGGGTGGCGTAAAACTGGAACCGGCGGTCCATGTCGGCCAGGAGGTTGTTTCGGCGGGACCGAACTTCCCACTCGCTGACGCTCTCTTCCAAGTCCAGGTTGTGTGCGAGGAACTGTGCTCGCGTGTCCATGTCTCCCAGGACGAGCGCGTGGTGGATGAAGATCTCCCTCGCGGCGGGCGGGTCGATCGCGCCAAAGTGAACCCGCCGCTTCGCCACAAGCTCGATCCCGAAGATCGTGATGCGTTCGTTCGCGACGACACGGCCAGATTGACGGTCCCAGCGCGGTTCGCTGTGCGTGCGCTTCAGGAGGTGAGCGGCGAGTTCTTCGATCCATTCGGGCTGGATGGGTGCGACTGTGCGGGCGTAGACCTTTGTCGTACGCACAACTTCCGCTGCCATCAGCCACATGTACCCGCCGGGGGGAGCATTTCCAAAGAGGGCGGACCCAGGGAAGATGCTGTACCGGTTGCCGCGGGCGGCCAGATAGTTGCCGAGCTCACGGTCGGGTTTGTCGGCCTTTGTGGCGATGTTGGCGAGCAGGCCTGTGAGCAGCGCTCGGTGGACGCGATCGGGCGGGCATGGCTGGCGGTTGTGATGGAGGCGCAGGTCGCCAGCCATGTCGGCCAGCTGCGTGTGCACATCTTCCCACTCCCGCATGCGGACAAACGAGAGGAAGTGGTCCTTGCACCACCTTCGCAGCTTGCTGGAGGAAAGGTGCTTCTTGCGGTCTTTCCAGGCGGACCAGAGGTTGAGGTAGGTCAGGAAGTCGCTGAGCTTGTCCGCGAATTCCGCGTGCGCTTCGTCGGCCAGGTCCTGCACAGCCATGGGGCGCTCGCGAGGGTCCTGGATGGAGAGTGCGGATGCAATAACCAGCACTTCATTGAGCGAACCCTCCTTCCCCGCTGCCAGCACCATGCGCCCGATGCGCGGATCGATGGGGAGGCGTGCGAGGTCTCGCCCGATCGGGGTGAGCTGGCCCTTGTGATCCACTGCGCCCAGCTCCTGCAGCGTCTCGTAGCCGTCCTTGATCATCCGGCTGTCGGGCTTCTCGACGAAGGGGAAGTCTTCCACCTTTCCCAGGTGCAGGGCGGCCATCTGCAGGATAACGCTGGCCAAGTTGACGCGGACGATCTCGGGGTCGGTAAAGTGGGGTCGGCCTGCGTAGTCCTGCTCGGCGTACAGGCGGATGCACACGCCCGGGCCCAGGCGGCCGCAGCGGCCTTTCCGCTGGTCGGCGCTCGCCCGGGAAATGGGCTCGATCTCAAGACGCTGCACACGCGTGCGGGCGCTGTAGCGGTTGATCCGGGCCGAGCCGGGATCAATGACGAACCGGATTCCCGGGACTGTGAGGCTTGTCTCAGCGACATTCGTTGCAAGGACGATGCGCCGACGGTCGTGGGTCTGGAAGACTTTCTGTTGATCCTCGACCGCGAGTCGCGAGAAAAGCGGCAGGACTTCCGGGTGCTTCTCTCCTGGGAACCTGTGCTCCTGGAGGGTCTCTGCGGTCTCGCGGATTTCACGCTCGCCTGAGAGGAAGACCAGAATATCGCCGCTGCCATGGGTGCAGCACTCGTCCACGGCGTGCAGGATGGCCTCCTGCATCTGCTGGTCACGTTCGTCCAGATCTTCGCTCGCTGGCGGGCGGTAAAGCACTTCGACCGGGTAGGTTCGGCCGGAGACCATGATGATGGGGGCAGGGATAGTGGACCCGTCCGCACCTCTTGTTGAGAAGTGGCGTGCGAACCGTTCCGGGTCAATCGTGGCGCTTGTGACAACGACCTTGAGGTCCGGGCGCTTTGGCAGCAGGGTGCGGAGGTAGCCCAGCATGAAGTCGATGTTGAGACTGCGCTCATGGGCCTCGTCGATGATCAGCGTGTCGTACTGATTGAGAAAACGGTCGTTCTGCGTTTCGGCGAGCAGGATGCCGTCCGTCATCAGCTTGATGAAGTTGTCGGGGCTCGTGTAGTCACCGAACCGGACCTTGAAACCCACCGGCCCCCCACCCCCGATACGCGACCCCAGCTCCTCGGAGATGCGTGCCGCAACGCTGCGCGCGGCAATGCGGCGCGGCTGGGTGTGGCCGATAAGCCCGCGCACGCCGCGTCCAAGCTCAAGGCAGATCTTGGGGAGTTGGGTTGTTTTTCCGCTGCCGGTCTCGCCGCAAATCACCACTACCTGATGGCGTTCGATCGCGGACTTGATTTCGTCACGTTTCTGGGAGACGGGAAGGTCGTCCGGGTAAGAGATGACCGGCACGCGCGAGCGGCGGTGCTCCATGCGCTGCTGCGCGTCGGCGACGAGCTTCTGGACAAGCTCAAACTCGGTGGCCGCGACGCGTGGGGCTACTCTCAGAGCATGGATTCGCCGCCTGAGTTTTTCGCGGTCGGCGAGCGAGCAGGCGTCTGCCCGCCGGGCCAGGTCGTCAAGCGTGAACGGGGGGATGGTTTCTCGCGGCGCGGGCACGGGGGGCAACGGTACGCGAGACGAAGCGGGCCTCAGTCTTTGCTACTTTGAACCGATGCCTACTCGGAGCACCTCGAGTTCGTCCGGACGTTGCTTGGATGGTCCGAAGCAGAGGAGGTAGGGCTCGGGTTGCGCGGCGATGACCCGGGCTACATAAGGCGAAGGGAGGATGCGTGTGGCGGAGGGCTGTGCATCACCTGAAGCGAACGGCTGGAACACCAGTTCGCGCGGGGCGGTACAGAAGTACCCTTGATCGGCTGCGCCCGCACCGGCCCACGCGACCGCTCCGACAGACTTGTCCGCGAGCCAGGTGAGTGCGGCGTCCGCTGGGTTGAAGACCGCGGCGCGGCCCCGGGAGGGGTGCGTCAATACCAGCGAAGACTGGCACATCGACGCGTGCGGCGAGCACCACGCGGAAGGCTGCGTGGAGGCGAGGACCTGATGGGCCGCCGCCATCACATCCGGGAACACCCCGAGCGGTCGTTGTGCGATGATTGACCCCAGCTTTCGGCCACCGGGGCGTGAAGCATCTTCCATGATCCGTACCGCGACTAGGTCCAGGGATCCTGAGGGAGGCTGTGAAGCGTCGCCGGAAGCGATGAAGGTGATTGCGCAGGCAAACAGGGTTGACGCGTCGGGCGAGGCCGTGGGGTAGGCGTAGGACACATCTGCCGATGCAAGGGTGCTCTCAAAACCCTCGGCGTCACGGAACACGATGGACGCCCGGGCAGTGCCACGGTCGCGGCGCTCGTAGGCGATCGCCGGGTGGGTGCCCGCTCCCACGAGCGACGCGTGCGACGACACCGCGGCTCCCTGCACAAGCCAATTGACCTGGCCGGTGGTCCAATTGCACAGCCCGATCCAGCGAGCCCCGTCGGGTCGGACGGACTCCACGAGGAACCCCTCGGCAATCGCGTCTCGACCGAGGCAGATTCCGGTTGGGAGGTTTGTGCCTGCATCGGTTCGGGTGAGGGCGGATTCGCCGAGTGAATACGTGAGGGTGCGGACCTGGTCCGCGGGTTCGGCACGATCCGTCGCAAGCAGCGTGTCCCATGTGGGTGCCTCACCCTCCTGCACGGCGAGGTAGTGACCGTCGGGCGACACCAGGGGCAGCGTCTGCGCGTTGTACCTCAGAAGCCCCAGCGGCGCGACTGATATCTGCACGTGGGCTGTGGAGACGCCCGACGTCACCGGCTGGGCCACAGGGCCCGTGGGCCGCTGTGCGTTCGCGACAGCGCGAGATTGAGCGTCCGCCTTTGCGGCGGCGGTGCGGTTGTCCCTGACGGGGATACCCCGCTGGACGCGAGGTTCCTTGACTGTTACGCACGCACCCATAATCCCTGTGGCCGCGAAGATCGCCGCCAGCGTGCAACGACGGATGGGCTGATGACGCTTGCTCACTTGGGTGGAGTCTCCGGCACTTCATGCACCTCTGCACCCGACGGGCCGGTCGGGGCGGGCGGCGGGACTGCTTCCGGGGCGTCGGGCTTCACGAGTTCACCGGGGCGCAGACGCGGATCACCCTTCTTTACGTCCTTGCCAAAGTCGTCCTTGATGCCCTGCAGGCGATCCACAAATCGTTCATTCACGGGGCCGCTTTCGTCGGTGTTGTTCACGACAACGGGGGTGATGAACACCAGGAGTTCGGTGTTGGTCTTGGTTATGTCACGGCTCTTAAAGAGTTCTCCGAGCAGCGGGATGTCACCAAACAGCGGCACTTTGCGGACAATGTTGGTGGCCTCTTCCCGCAGGATGCCGGAGATGACGACGGTTTGACCGTCCTTGACAATGAGCTGTGTCGTCGTCTCGCGGCGGTCAACGACGAATGCGTTATTGATGGTCTGGCCAGGAACGATGCTGGAAAGCTCCACATTCACGCGGAGGTCGACATCCTGCTGGACGGTGATACGGGGGCGGGCGGTCAGACGGATGCCGACAGCGCGGTAATCAAACGACTGGACGAGGTTGCCCTGGGCGTTGGTCTGACTATCGGTGATGAAGGGGATGTCCTGGCCGTCGAAGAATTCGGCCTCCTGGTTGTCGCTCGTGAAGATCTTGGGCTCGCTCAGGATGCTGACGTCTGTATCCTGCCCCAGGGCCTGGAGGAGGAGGTTGACGTCGGTATTGACGTTGAGGACGCTGGTGTCAAAGAGGCTAGTGGCGTAGTTGTTCTTGGTACCCTGCTGGGTCGTGCCGATCGATATGGAGTTGTCGCCGTTGGAGGGAGTGATGGTCTGGCTGCTCCAGCGGAGACCCAGGGAAAGTGCGTCCTCACGGGAAACTTCGGCGACGATGGCGGAGATGAGGACCTGACGACCGGGCTTGTCCAGGGCCGAGATCATGTCGAGGATGGACTGCTTGTATTCGGGCGGTGCGACGACCATCAGCGCGTTCTGACGCCAGACCGGGACGATGCGCAGCTGGCCGATCAGGTTGCTTGCGTTGCGTCGATCCGTGGGTGTGCGCGCACGCTGCCACCAGAAGGAGAGTGTGCTGCTGGCGTTCTGTGTATCTGTATTTGCGGTCGTGTTGGTGGTGTCGGCGTTCTGCGAGAAGGGGCTGGACCCCGTGGAACTGGTGGAGGACAGCCCCGATTCGGCGCGGCGGATGCTCGCGAGCGTGCCCTCCTGTGCGAGCAGCGCGTTCAATTGCTCGGCGAGGTCCTCTGCGTTCGCGTGCTTGAGTTCGATCACGCTGGGGAGGCCGGCCGTCTGGGGCTGATCAATTTCCTTCACGATCTTGTCGATGATCGCGGCGTTGTCGGGGCTCTTCGCGACGACGATGAGGCGTCCGGCGTCAGGTACAGCCTGGAAGCTGAACTGGCCCGCGAGGCGGCCGACACCCTGGCCGGAGGACGGCTGCTGGCCCTGCTGCCCTTGCTGGTTCTGCTGACCACCGCTGGTCGTGCCCGTTGCCTTGCCGAAGAGGCCTTCGAGCAGCGCCGCGACCTTGACCGGATCGGTGTACTTCAGGTCATACGCCCGGGGCGTGATTGCTTCCTCGGGCAGAGGTTGGTCCCACTGGTTGCTGATCTGGTCGCGGACCTGGCTCAGCACCACGGGGTCCGCGACGATGGTCACGGAATTCTGCTGGGTGTTGGCCGATACACGGATTTCGGCGGTGCTGGCACCGCCAGAATCCTGGGCGGGCTGACCGGGGAAGCGGAACCCACGGTTCTGGTTATCGTTCTGCCTGCGGCTGGAAGCGCTTGCGCCGAAGAGTTCCTCGACGTTGGTCTTGATCGCGGCGGCATCCGCGTAACGGAGCCGAAATGTCTCGGTCTGGAGGGCGCCAGCCGCGGGCCGGTCCAGAGAAGCGATGAGGCTTTCGATGCGTTGGAGCAGCCCGATGTTGCCCATCACCGAGATCTGGTTGGATTCTTCGTCCACGGACATCTTGGCAAAGTCGGGGAGGGCCGTCTTCACGACATCGCCTGTGGCCTTCGCGGTGTTGAACTTGAGGGGGAACACCTTCTCGGCGATGTTGCCGATATCAGTTCGGTTGAGCACGCTCTCATCGGGCCCAATGACAGGGACGTCCTGACGGTTGGTCTCGCCGATGTCCCGCAGCGTGACAATCTTCGAGGACTCGACAACCGCGATGCCGTTCTGCTGGAGCGCGAGAACGACGAGGTCCAGGGCTTCCTCACGGGGGAGGGGGCGGTCATTGAGCACCGTGATCTTGCGGGCCATGATGCCGGTCTGCGGCAGCACCACCTTTCCGGTCACTTCCACGATGAACGGCACAACGTCGGAGACCGGGACTTCTTTGAACGCTAGCGTGGTGGGTGGCCCTTCCACGACGCGTCGGCCTCGCTGGTCCAGGGGCGCGTCGTGAGCTGTGCCTTGCGCTGGAGCATCGCCTTGCGCGCTCGCAACCAGCGTCGTGCCGGCGCACAGAGCGAGCGTGAGAGCACTGACGCAGAAGGGGGCATAGAAGCGGGACAGATTGGTCATCGAGGCGTCTCCGTAGGCGTCGTCTGGGTGGGGGCGTGAGTGCCTTCTTGTTTCGATTCTGGGGAGCCTGTGTCAGTGGGCTTCGCGTCCACCAACTTCGTCGCGCCAAGGCCTGGCTTGTCGGGCTCGGATTCCGTGAGTTTGGTCCGGGGCGCGGCGTCTGACGCGGGCGACGGTTCGGGCCGTGCTGCCACGGCGCCCTTGGCGGCGGACGAGGTCGGGCCCCTGTCCTTGAAAATCACCTTGTCACGCTCGAAGAACGGCACTGTGAATTCCGTGCCGCGCCACCTCACCCGGATATCCCACGGTGTGTTTGTCGACACAACCTCAAGGTCACCCTTCTTTCCTTCGCCAACCTTGACGCGCTGGCCGTCGCTGAACCAGACGGTGTCGAGCACCGCTGCGGTGATCGCCGGGCCGTCGTACCGCGTGGGTGCCGGCGCATCGGGGTTGTCTTCCGGTTGCTCTTCCACCGCGACCTCGCCCTCCGTGCCCGGCGCCGAAGGTTCGTAAAACAGAGACCGGCCGTCTAATTGCTTCACGTACGGGTCGAACGCCGCCGCGTAACGCGCCACGTTTTCCTTGCTGTCGTCCTTTGTCACAAACGCGCTGGGCGCGGGCATCCACCACGCGCGGGCGAAACGCCACGCGAACGGCGCGCAGACCGCCAATGCCAGGATGACCAGCGCGGTCGCTGTGACGCCGGCGGCGGACATAGCCCGCCACGCTCTTTGCCAGGAGCTGTTCACTTCTGCTCCTTCCGGTTGATCGTCCACGTCTCCAGGGCGATGCTGACTTTCAGCAGGCGGTCGGCCTTTTCGCGATCGTCACCCTGGCGGACTTGGACGCGAGAAATGGCGGCGACTTGTGGCGTGCGCTCGAGGTCGGCGAGCACGGCGTCAAACGCTTCGGGCGTTGCGCTGAAAGACAACTCCTTCATGACGCGGTCCACCCGCTGGCCCGTCCCCAGGTACTTGGTGAGCGGGCCGTTGCTCATGGGCGAAGTGCGGGACGTGCTGGTGATGTTCTGCACGCTGTGCTTGCTGAGGACCGAGTCGACTGCGGAATTGAACTCGCTGGGGCGGGACTGCGGGTCGCCCGGCAGAGCCACATCTCCAAACTGGCGAACGCCACGGGAGACGGACTCGCTGGCGGTGCGGAGCTTGCCACCACTCCGTGCGTATTCGGCGATGGCGGACTCGGCGCTCGTGCTCTTGCCGGAGTCGCGGTTGATGGCGTCCAGCGCGCGTTCAATCACCGCGAAGTAGAGCCCCGCGAACGCAGCGGCTCCGATCGCAACTTTGATCACGGGGGACAGGGACTTCCAGCGTTGGAGGAGGGGTGAACTCACTTCTTGTTACCTCCTTCGCTGGCCTTCCGTTGGCGTTCCTTCATCTTCGTGATCTCGTCTTCCAGTCGTGCCTTAATCGTGGGGTCAATGCCCGCGTTTCGTTGCAGGAAGTTTTTCCGGGTTGTCCATCCTTTCATTGCCGCTCCCACATCCATTGCATTGATGTCCGCGTCTGTCACCGCTGGCGGGACTTCGGACGAAGCTGTGGTGGTTCGGCGATTTGTGTCCACGGTGTCTGAGCTCGGGGACGAGAACCTGCTGGAGGCACGGGAACCCACGGGCGCTTGGCGCTTGGCGCCGACTGGGATGGTCGTATTGGATGCACCGTCGCCGTACAGCTCCACGGCAAGGCTCTTGGTCGCAAAGTCCTTCACGGGCTTCACAGGGGCGTGCACCTGGTACACATCCACCTGGGCGGAAAGATCAAACTCCGCTCCACCGCCGGGCTTGCTCTCGTTTCGATTCTGCTTGATGTTGCGGAACACGCGGGTGGCGCCGAGGTTCTTTTCCAGCTCATTGACGAGCTCACGCGACTTCGCAACACCCCGCAGCGTGACCCCCTGTTCGGTGGAAACCCGCGCGTCTTCAATGGTGATACCCACGGGGGCCGCGCCGGCTACGTCCGCCAGCACCTTGGTCATGGGCCAGCGGGCGACTTCGAGTTGCTCGTATGCCGCCGCCCTCAAGCCCAAGTCCTTGGTCTGGCTCTTCGCGTCGTCCAACTGTGCGGCCTTTCCCGTGGCAACCGAAGCGCGCTGATGCGCAAGTGCCCACGGCCCGGCAAGCAGCACAAGCGCCGCCGCTGCCCCGATGGGCCAAGCCACCGAAGGACGGCTGATCCAGGAAGCAAAGCGGATGGGGGCCGGTACGCGTTCCTTCGGAGCGACCGCGTGGAGGGATGCCAAGGGGGCCAAGCCCGGTGGGCAATCCAGCCCTGCCATCGCTGCACCAAGAGCAACAGCGTGCAGCTTGAGCCACTCGTCATCGACCCTGGCACCGAGCGCGCGTGCGCGCAGGTCGTCCATGCCGCCGGCTATCGAGAACCCGTCGTGCACATCCGTGATCGCTGCGCTCACATTCGCGGCGTCGCACGCGTCCGCTATGCCCTGGTCGACGCTCTGCTGCCAAGCCCCGGTGTCGTCCGCGTCTTCGATGAGCACCCGGGCCACGGTGCCCGCGTCCCCCGACGCAAGGATGCACGAGGCATTCTGGTGTGGTCTGCAGAGCACGGCAAGGGGATTGCCCCCACGCAGCGCCGCGAGGCACGCCATGGGCGTCGTCCAGCATTCGTCAACTTTGTCGGTGAGCCTTGCCGGCGTTTCGGCCCGCATCCAACCCGTGAGGAGCGCATCCCGGACGGAGGCGCCCGGTCGAGCGGGCAGCAAGCCGCCCGCGCGGCGGTGCGCAGGAACATCGGCGGGCACCTCACTCTCCGCGAGGAGAGCGGCCGCGGCGAGCATACCGGCGGCTTCTCCCGTGGGGATGGTCGCCGCTCTGGCGGTGCACGCATCGGCCGGGGCGGCACGCACCACCAGCGAAACGCGCAGCCGCTCGCACATCGCAGCGACACCCGCCTTGTCGGCGGCTGCGAACGAACGAGCTTCGACAACTTGGACGGCTCCCAGAGTGCTACCCGCGCCCGCGGCGCGGACCACCACCACCGACGTCCGGTCCGCGTACGTGTCGATGCCGGCGGTCAGCCGTCCGGCCGTCTTCGTGCTGGTTCCTCGCGATGTCATCGGACCCGCACCTCCCTTTTGACCGCTGGGAGCGTGGACGCGTCCAGCACAGCGGAAACTTCGACTTCAAGGCCCGTGCGCTCGTCGCGCCCTTTGGAGTGTACAACGTACACGCTTGAGCGTGTGGTGAGGAGCTCGGCGATGTCCGCGAGGTTCTGACGGGTCATGCCGTCGACCTCCAGGAGGTCGGCAACGCTGGTGAAGCCGTTGCTACGCCCGGACCGTTCCGCGATGATCGCGTCCGCAAGGCTGGGGTCAATCTCGGCGAGGAACTCCATGGTCTTGGCGTCGCACGTGTTGACGTTCAAGCGACCGGGGATGAACGTGGCAAGCTGCGCCGAGCCCATGCTGCACTCGTCCAGCACCTTGCCGATCTGTTCGTTGGTGAGGGCCTGCACACGGGCGGCCTGACGCTGTTCCTGCTGGCTCTTGCCCTGGTTGCGTGCGGCCTGGCGGTTGAGCGTGCCCAGCGGGTACCGGACAAAGTCAGTCTGCCGGATGCCCTGAACATGATCCACGCTGTCTCGTACGGCCTGGCCCTGTGGTTGAGTAACTCCCAGACGCGACACGATGTCGTTCAGGCTGGCCACGGTGAGGTCGAGCCGCTCCTGGCCCGAGAGGGCCAGCGGGCTCTCGCTGCTATAAGTCGTGAGCACGCCCGACCAGCCGCGGTCCAAAATGCCGTCCTGGTTGTCCGGCGGCCAAGACGCGTCGCCATCGTCCTCGTTGGGGTCAAGGATGCCGTTGAGGTTCCAGTCTTCGCCGCGTACGTCCTTGGGGTCAACCCCAGCGACGAGCTCGAGCTCGGCAACCGACCGCATGACGTCGTTTCGGGGCTCCACCGGGTAGGTGAGGCCCTTGTAGTAACCGATCTCGGCGCCCAGCTCACGAGTGTCGTCGTCGGCGTCGATCCAGTCCAGCACGCTGTCGGCGACATCCTCCGTCATGAACGGTTCAATGGTCAGGAGCTGGTCGCGCGTCATTCGGTTGATGTTGATCTTGGCCGCTGCATCCTCTGGACCCGCGACTTCGCGTCCGTCTTGCAACGACCTCACACGCCACGTCGAACCCTCGAGATCTCCATCCGCGACCTGCGCCATGGCTTCGAGCTGGCCAAACGCGTCTCCTTGATCGCCCCGATCGACCTCGGCCTCCAGCCGCGCCAGCGCGGCCTCGACGCCCGCCCGGGCGGCCCATTCGGCACGGACGCGGGCCAGTGCCTCACGCCCACTGCCCGCCTGCCCGAATGCAGAAGCCTGCACCATCGCGAGTGCGAGAGCGGCAAAGACAAGCACGCCAAAGACAAGCAGAGTGGCAAACCCGCGACGGTGATTGCGCGGACGGCGGGAGTGAGATGGTGGCGCTGGGCGTGTCATTGCCCGGTTCCCCCCGTTCCGCCCGTTCCGCCAGAACCCCCTCCGCTGCCGGACGAGCTGGAAGATGAGCTGGAGGTGCTCTCCTCGCTCCGGGGCGTGAGGGGCACTCGGTCAATTGCGACGACCCGCCGGGCCGTGGCCGTGGACTTGCCGTCATCACTGGACGCGGTCACCACCACGCGGACGGCGTGGGGCATGCCGTCGCTGTCGCTATCCCAAGCTTCTTTCCACGCCGTGCCGTCATAGGCCTCGAGCGAGAGCGATTGCACGCCCCCAATCAAGGGCGAGGCGATACCGCCGCCGTCGACAATACCGTCCAGTGCTACGTCGGCCCTGCGCCACAGTGTGGGGGCGCCGGCGTCATCCTTCAGGCGGTACTGCACTTCCTGGTCCGCCCCTTCGGCGGCTCCGGTCACTTCACTAAGGCCCCGCACAGGGCGTGTGGACCTGACGAGGAGGAGGAGTTCATCGCGGGGCTGCTTGGGAGCGCCGTAACTGGTGACCTGTACCTTGCACGTCGAGAGGTTCATGTCGCGTGTAACCGCGCCCAGATCCAGCGCGATGCGGGAGGCCGCATCACTCGCCCGGGAGAACGCCTGACGGTGGGACACGGCGGATGTCCGCGCACGCACGAGTTGATTGATCGCCGTGGCTGCCGCTGCCGCGAGCAACGCGACTATGACGATGCCGACCACAAGCTCCACAAGCGTGAAGGCGGTCCGCTGCGAACGTGGCCGCGGTGGCCGGGAGCGCGCCGGAGCTTGGGGCGTCATGGGCGTCATTTCCTGATCACATTCTCCTCGGGCTTGCGGTCCGGGTCCGCGTCATCGCCCAGGCGAGGGGCCACCTTGGTTTGCACAGTTTCGGTGAACTTCCGGCCCGCGTCAACCCACGCGACGGTGGCGGTCACGGTGTACGCCTCGCCCGCGGAACGTGAATCAAAGTCAAGTTCGTAGGTGTAGTCCTGGAATGGCGGGTCGCACCTGCCCTCCAGCCCGAAACGCTGCGCGTATTGATCGGGCCCGCGCGCGACCACGAGGTTAAGCTGTTCGTCCAGCAGCATCGCGGCAACCTCCATCTGTTCTCCGCGGCGTTGGGCGGACATCGCGCTGCTGATCATGCCGACGACCGCCGCAAGCGACACCCCCAGCAGCACTGCAGCGACCAGCGCGTCGACAAGCACGAACGCGCGACGACGAGCGGAAGGGAAAGCGAACGGAGCAGTCACCATGACTCCTGCTCCTTCCCTGCCGCGTCCAGGTCCACGGACGACGTCTGGCTGCCGGACAGGCCTTTCCCCCGCAAGTCACCGGGCACCACCTGCGCCTGACCCGCCGTGCCCGCCATTTCAACACTGCAGGGGTTCCCCCCTCGCTTATCCACGAGGACCAGGCGGATCGCCGGGCGCGGTGCGTACTGGTCCAGAACGACGCGGAATGAGCTGGGCTCCACATCAGCGCCGTCCACTTCGATGGA
Organism: uncultured Phycisphaerales bacterium; assembly: GCA_937858155.1. Lineage (GTDB taxonomy): Bacteria > Planctomycetota > Phycisphaerae > Phycisphaerales > UBA1924 > BJHL01. The sequence continues at coordinate 26,273 of CALLYM010000065.1, forward strand.
CTGCACCTGGACATCACCGAGCGATGCCTCGGGCAGCATGAGGTCCGTGACCCAAGGCTCCTTGGCGAGCGGATCGCGGCTTCGAACAAGGATTTCCACCGTGCCGCTCTCACGCTCGTACGACAGTGCAAGTGCCTGCGACACGGCGGCATCCCGTCGGGCCAACGCGGTCAATACCTGCGCGACCTGGTCCGCCTTCGCGGCGACATGACGGCCCTCGCCGCCGAGCAGCCGCGGAATCGTGAGCATCGCAACCACGCCCAGAATGACTGCCACAACAATCACCTCGATGATGGTCATGCCGCGGAGCAGGCGGGGATGAATGCGGGAGAGAGACACGTTGTCATTATGCCCGAGAAGGACTTGATTGCGTCACTTCTTGCCGTTGATGATGTCGGCGTTTTCGTCTTCGCCTCCCGGCTGACCGTCGGCGCCGTACGAGACAATGTCAAAGTCCGCGTTAAATTCGGGCGGTATGCGAAGAACATAGGGGCGGGTCCACGGGTCCTTGAGGGCCTCCTGGTTGTCCACGTACGGGCCCTTCCACTTCCCTTCTTCCACATTGCCGGGCCGTTCCCACAGGATGTCGATGGTGGCGCCCGACTCCGGCATCCCGCAATCGATGATGTAGGTCTTCATCGCGCTCGCGAGGGATGCCGCGTTGGCCTTGGCGACCGATGTGCGGCTGGACCCGATCTTGCTCAGGAAGCGCGGCGCGATGACCGCGGCGAGAATCCCGAGGATGACGACGATGACGATGACTTCGATGATGGTGAAGCCGCGTCTCTTTGTCTGCCTGACCTTCATTGCACACCTCGCTGTTGCGTGAAAGATGCCCTTGCCTTTGCTTCGTGGAACAACGCTACCCAGTCATCGCGGCGTCCTGCGCAGCGGACAACGCCAGCATGATCGCAAGGACGACAAAGCCCACGATACCCGCCAGGAACACGACCAGGATTGGCGGCAGGGCCGCCGTGAACACCTTGACGCTGCTTTCGGTCTTGTCTTCAAACGCGTCGGCGGCCTGCATGAGCAGCTCGTCGAGGCGCCCGCTGCGTTCGCCCAGGTTCACAATCTGCACGAGCATGGGCGGGAAGTAGCCGCTCTCTTCCATAGGTTGCGCGATCGTCTTGCCGGCCGAGACCTGCTCGATGACGTGGTCGATGACACTCTCCATCGCGCGGTTGCCGAGCGTTCCGCTCGTGACACGGAGCCCCGCGACCACCGGGATCCCGGAATTCACAAGCGTGGCGAGGGTGCGGGTAAAACGCGCGACCGCCACATCCCGCACCAGGTTGCCCACGAGCGGGAGACGGAGCATGAATGTGTCAAAGTTCAGCCGTCCCTTGGGAGAGCGGTAGTACGCGGAGAACAGCATGGCGCCGCCACCAATCACTCCCAGGATGAGCCACCAGTACGACCCGAAGAAGTGCGCGAACCCCTGCAATACTCGGGTTGGCCATGGGAGGACCGCCGCCTGCGCCCCGACCTGTGCCAGGATTTTGGGGACAATGACCGTCGTGACGATGATGACCGCAATGATGACCAGCCCGGCGAGAATCATCGGGTACATGGTGGCGGACAACAGCGTGCGCCGGAGTTTTACGTCCCGGTCCAGGAGGGTCGCGGCATGGCCCAGGACTTCGCCCAGCTTGCCGGACGCTTCGCCCGCCCGCGTGAGATTCACAGTAAGTTCGTTGAAAGGCGGCATCCAGCCGGCAAAGGACTCGGACAAGGGCTTCCCCGCTTCGACCTGTTCGATCACCGAGTGAAGAAGGCGCTTGTGGGAGTCCTTCCGGCCTTGCTTGGCGATGGTGCGGAGCGCCTGCACGAGCGGCAGGCCCGCCTTGAGCGCGACAGAAAGCTCGCGCACCAGCATCGCGAGGTCCGCACGCTTCATCCATACGCTGCCCACGCGCGGTCCAAAGTCCTGCGCCTTCGGCGTACCGAGCGTGCGCGGGACGGAGGCCGACGACACTTCCTCAAGGCTTGACGGCGTCTCACCCCGCCGGAGCAGTTCGCGCAGCGCGTCCGCGCGGTCCGGCGCTTCGATCACGCCCCCCGCGGCTCCAGCGCCCACAGACCTGTAGGAAAATGTCGGCATCGCTTACCGCCGCCCCCCCATTGGTTCCTGCGCGACCGGCGCATCCCCCACCGCTTCATCCGCGTCCTGCGTGGCGCGGAGCACCTCTTCCACCGTCGTCATGCCCGAGGCGGCCTTCATGACACCGTCACGACGCATCGTGATGAACCCGGGCTGCACGTGCCTGGCCATTTCCATCGCGCTCGCACCGGCAGCGACCGCCTGCCGGAGTGCGGGCGTGGTGAGGATGACCTCGTAGAAACCCTGCCTCCCACGCATCCCCGCGTTGTTGCACTTGTCGCAGCCTGCGCCGCGCCAGCCAAGGTAGTGACCCCGGGCGTTGATCTTGAACATTGCCCGCTCGACGGGCGCAAGGCGGTGGGCGACTTCTTCCGTCAACTCGACCTGCTGGCGGCAGGACTGGCAGACGCGCCGCCCAAGACGCTGAGCGATGACCCCTTCCAGCACGCTCGACAGCAGGAAGGGTTCGACTCCCATGTCGAGGAGTCGTCCTGGCGCGGTGATGGCGTTGTTGGTGTGCAGGGTGCTGAAAACCAGGTGGCCGGTGAGCGCCGCCCGCACGCTGATTTCCGCGGTGTCTCCGTCGCGCACCTCGCCCACCATGATGACATCCGGGTCCTGGCGGAGGATGCTGCGGAGGCCATCGGCGAACGTCACGCCACGCTTGGGATTCACCGGGATCTGGTTCACTCCGCTGAGTTCATACTCCACCGGGTCTTCAATGGTGATGATTTTCAGGGAGGGGTCGTAGAGCTTTGTGAGCGCCGCGTAGAGCGTCGTGGTCTTGCCGCTGCCGGTAGGCCCGGTCACCAGCACCATGCCGTGGGGCAGGTCGATGAGCTTCTGCATGCTCGCACGGTCTTCGACGCGCATGCCGAGCGTTTCAAGGTCGAGGGTGATCGCCTCCTTGTCGAGGATTCGCATCACGACACTCTCGCCGTAGATCGTCGGCACCGTGCTCACGCGGATATCGATCTTGCGCCCCTCAAACCGCAAAGAAATATGCCCGTCCTGCGGCGCGTACCGCTCGGCGATATTCATGCCGGCCATGATCTTGATTCGGCTCGTGATGGCGGGCTGCAACTGCTTTGGGGGGCTGTCCTGCTCCACGAGCATGCCGTCCACCCGGTACTTCACGGCCAGCTTCTTCTCAAACGGCTCCACGTGCACGTCGCTCGCGCGGGTGCGGACCGCTTCAAGAATGATCAGGTTCACCAGGTTGATCAGGCTGGGTTGCTCGGCCATCCTGTGCAGGTCGTCGGCCTCGATCGCTTCCAGGTTGGACGTCAGTTCGTTGCCCCCTTGCGCACCGCCAAGTCTGGCGGCCATTTGAGACGCGGTCGTCCCGTAAGCCTCCCGCAGCACCTCGCGAAAGAGGTCTTCCGCAACCCTCACCCGGATCACCGGCTTGCCCGCGGCGACAGCAACCTCGTCCGCCGCGGACGCGTCCGCCGGGTCGACCATTGCCACAAGTATCCGCTTCCCCTCCAACGCGTAGGGCACCACCCGACGCCGGATGGCGTGCTGGGCGGAGATCACACCGGCCGCCGCAGGGTCGATATCGGGACGCTCCGTGACTTCGCGGAACTTCGTGGTGCGCAGCGACGAAGGCCCCACGCGCGAATGCGTGGGGCCCTGGGTGAGTACGGCTGCGGGAGATGAGAGTGGCTCGGTTTGGGACATCCTGAGCGTGGCTCCGCTGAATCAATGGCTCAACGCAGTGCTGCGTCGGGTGTTGCACAGGCGTGCGGCATTGCTATTCCTCTTCGTCCTCCGGGCCGGAACCGAACATGTCGGCCCATGGATCCATATTGCCGGGCTTCTTCTTGGGCAGCTTCTCTTTCTGCTGTGGGCTCAGGACTTCGTCGAGACGCTTACTGATACGGTCTTCGAGTGCCTTGCGTGCTTCGCGGGCTTCCTTCACGTTGGCGCCCTTCTTGTCCCCCTCCTGCTGCCCCCACCGCTTCATCATGGAGCCGAACATGCCCCCCGATTCGTCCTCTTCGGCCGTGATGGCCTGCGTCCATGCCGCGTTGAGAGGCTTGGACTCACGCCTCCACTGGTCCTGCAGCGATCCGATGGTCTCCTTCTGCGTGGTGTCGAGGCCGTCCAGCTTGGCGGCAGCCTCCAGCTTCTCCTGAACGTAGACCTTCTTGTAAACCTTGGGGTAGGCGCGTTCGTTGAAGGCAACCTCAAACTTGCTCTTCTGCTCGTCGTTCATCATGCCAGTCACCCGGCCCGCGAAGTCCTTGTTCACATCGCGGATCTGCTTCGAGACTCCCCCAAGGTCTTCCATCGCCTTCATCTGCGCCTGCATGGCGTTGTCCGGGTTCTTCTTCATGTCGTCTTCGATGGCGCTCGCCTTGGTCTCCCACTCCTTGAGCTGGGTATCCATCGCGGTCTCGTACTGGCTCAGCACTTCCTTGAACTCGGGTGTATCAATGGAAGTGCCGCTTCGAGTGAGGACGCTGATAACGTCCACCGCACCGCCCGAGTAGAACTGGAATCGCAGGTGCAGGTCCCGCCGGCGGTGGCGCTCAACATCGCGCAGCCGTTCGTTTGGCTGGTCGGTCTTCTCGTCCTGGGGCTCGTTGGCTGCGTCGGTGTCGCGGTGGTTGGCCAGTTGACCGACAGCCGTACGGCGAATGAGAAGGCGATCTGCCCCTCGTTCAAGGCCTTCTACACGTTGCAGGACGACCTCTCATTCACGAACTTCGTTCTGCAGGTGCGGTCCGCAAACCTTGACGATGACGAGTTGGGGCGGGCGGCCGTGTACGTGGCGGGCACCACGGTCACCGTCTGCGGGACCTCATCGTCGAAGGACACGGCCATGCGGAGTCCCCTGCCGGGCACGAAGTTCAGCGTGGGCCCGAGCACCGACGTCACGGTGGTTTCGCCCGGCGTGAAGAGATACATCTTGTATTCGAGGCTCGGCGCGTCCGTACCCGGCGTGGCGGTTACCGCATCGACCGGCGCCTCCGCCCGCATGCCGGGCGATAGCAGCCGGAAATGCGGTTTTTCCGGCTGGAAAAAGGCCCGGGGGTGCGGATCGAAAGTCAGCGCAAGGATTTCCGCGGGGAGCCCCTCGCCTTTTTCCCGCGCCTGTCACTGTGGCAGGTATCGGCCCTGTTCGTCCTGCTTGGGCTTTTCGGCGGCCTCTTCCGGGGCCGGCAGTTCGACCCACACGTCGTCCTCGGCGAGAGCGACGATCCCGCGGAGGTGGCTCTCCCGATCGTCGGTGAGCGTCGGCGGGCGGATGCGCGTCCAGCGCGCGCCGTCCCAGCGGAACAGCGCGCCGAAGAGACCGGCCGCGTAGCCGAGATCGGGCCGCAGGAAGGCCAGGTGCATGATCGTGCAGTCGCGCTCCAGCGTCTCCGTGCGGAACGTCCCGTCGCGCATGTGGATCACGCTCTCGGGGCTGGAGAGGAGGAACCACGCCTCCCCCGGCCCGACCGCGCGAACGCCGACCATGTCGGCGCCCGGCGGGCCGGCGATCGCGCGCCACTCGCCGCCGTCGTACGCGAG
>CALLYM010000066.1 GCA_937858155.1 uncultured Phycisphaerales bacterium
CGATCGCCCTTCAACCTGATCGGCGGCACGCTCCCGGGGACACCCCAGCCCACCATCAGCTGGGTCTCGCCCGTGCATGTCCGAGTGGTGAACCCGGCGACGGGCCAGCCTTCTGTCACGGACCGAGTTGGCGCGTGGAATGATCCCACCGGTTCGCGTATTCGACTCTCTGTCTACGACAGCGCCGGTGCGCTCCTGGAGCAGGTGATGGCAAACCAGGGGTTCTTTGTCGGCATTCATCGTGCCGGCATCGCCAGCGCGACCTTCGAATGGGTCCAGACCCAAGGCGCGGTGGGCTTTTCCTTGGACGATGTCACCGTTGGACCATCAGGGCCGACGTGCGACTCCATCGACTTCAACGGCGACGGTCTCTTCCCCGACACGGCGGATATCGAAGACTTCCTGCGGGTGTTCAGCGGCGGGACTTGCAGCAACGACCCGAACTGCGGAGACATCGACTTCAACAATGATGGCCTTTTCCCTGACACGCTCGATATCGAGGCATTTCTGAGCGTGTTCAGCGGCGGGCCGTGCGTGTAGCCACAAGCGGTGTGCGAAAGCGACGAACGTTACAGCACAAAGGCCCGCTCACCCCACAGCCTGTCGAAGCGGTCCGTCAGCGCCCCGCCCGCGGGCAGTTTGCGCCCGCATGCCACGAGCAGGTCCACCAGCCCGTGGAAGTCGCAGACGCTGTTGACCTCTCGCGCGACGCGTGGGGGCGTGGTGTTCGTCCCGGCCTGCACGTTCTCTAAGTCAGCCATGTTGTGGTAGTTGCCCAGCGGCAGGCACACGCACGTGCACTCGTACCCGAGCGCGCAGTACACGCTCGCCTCGCACGCCCCGCCCGCCATCAGCTTCCGCTGCCAGCGCCACTTCGAGAGCTCCGCGAGCTTCTGGCTCGCCGTCACGCTCGACGCGCCCCCGGCGATCTCTTCCGCCCGCTTCGCCACCGCGTCCGTCAGCGCTGGGCTGAAGACGCTCATGCGGTCCCCGACCCGCACGATCGGCCCACCCCCGATCGGGCTTTCGGGGAAGGATCGCGAGTTCTCCAGCGCGATGACGCGCGACCCGGGCTCCATGGTCGTGTCGCGCGCCGCCGCGATCGCCCCGATAAATCCCACCTCCTCCGCGCGTGTCAGCAAGAGGCGGACATCGTGCCTGGGCCCATCAGCCCGTAGCACGTCCATCGCGGCCACTGCAGCAACCAGCGCGGAGAGGTCGTCGCACGCCAGCGTGTGGAACAAGTCGCCCTCCACGGAAGGTGCCCCCACATCCCACACGGCAACATCCCCCACCGCCGCGTCGGGAACCTTGCGCTCAAACTCTGCCAGATAGTGCTTGAACGGCCCGGGCACATGTTCAACGGTTCCGGCCAGGCGCCCCCGGTGCGTGCCGCTCTTTGTGTGAAGCACCACCGGTGCCTCGACAAAGTACTCGTCCATGACCCCGCCTCGGAACGACATCTGCACCACACTCGGCGCAATCACACGCTCGATGACGAACGCAGGGTGATCCATGTGGGCCGTGAAGTACACCGGCGGCCCGGACACCGGGTCTTTCGGGTGTGAGCGGAAGGCAATGTGGAGGTTCCCCGCGCTGTCCGTGGTGCAGACCAGGTCGGGCCGCTCCGCAAGCCATCTGTTCATCCACGCTATCACCGCCCCCTCTCGCCCCGCAGCGGTGGGCAGGGGCGTCACTTCGTGGAGCCAGCGCAGGTGCCCCGCCTGCTGGGCCGCGGAGATATGCACAGGGGACGGTGTCATGGCTGAACACTACGCAAACTCTGTCCGCCGTGGTTCGGCGGCCGATGCAGAGCGGTCTTCGGGGCTGACCATGCAGCACTCATCAGGGCGCCTCAAGCTGTTAGCCGCCCCCAGATCGCTTCCGCTCATCCAGCCGTGCCTTCGCTTCGTGTATTTCTCGCTCCAGCCCTGTCACGAGCGGGGCAGCGTCCTGCACCACCGTCGTCGTGTCCAGCACGCGCAGCATGGTGTCGCTGTTGAAAAAGGCCATCACACCCTCGGGCGTCACGCCGGCATCGCCCACAAGGCCCGCGAGTTCCGGATCACCCTTGATGGCGTCCAGCGCCTGCTGGACACTCGCGAGATTCTGGAGTTGCTGCATGGACTCACTCTGCAGGAGCTGCGTCATGGCCTCTTCGTCGCGGGAAATCTCAGAGAATTCACTGGCCAGCGCGAGCAGCCGCGAATCCGGCAGCGGGTTGGTCGCGTTCACCAGCCCGCCCACGAAGCTGGACCTGGTTTTCTCGGCGAACTCGATGAGCTCGCCCGACCATGCCGGCGCGGAAGACCGCTTCTGCCCGCCCCGCTGCTCCGGCAGCGCCTGCAGTTCGCGGTCCGTCGCCGTCGCGATCTGCGCCACCGGCTGCAGCGCGACGGGCACCCACAGGATCATCATCGCGACAAAGCACCCCTCGACCAGCCCCAGCCCAGCCCCGGCGTACTTGTCGTACGCGCGCAGGTCCGGGCGCTTCTTCATGAACCGCTTGGCCAGCACGCTGCCGGCAATGCCCACCACGCCCGTAATGACGATCGCCACCAGCACCACGCTGATCACACGGTTCACGATGCCCGCCGTGCCTACAACCGAGCCCACCACCCCTTCCAACGCCCGTCCTAGCGGCGGCGCGACCAGCGCCGCGATAACCATGCCCGCGACAAAGCCCACGATCTCCGTGCACCCCCGCCACAGCCCCTGCAGGATGGTGAGCGCGAGCACCACCGCAGCGATCTTGATCGGCAGCGACCCCAGCAGCAGCCCCGCCAGGGCGATCGCCCCCGCCCCGGCGACCACGCCCCACACCACATGCTGATGGAACCAGGGGGTTTCGTGCTCGGGCTCTGGCTCGGGCACTGCGCTGGCGACGTGGCGCGACGGGGCCGTTGGTGACCTTCCCGGTTTCGCTGTCGGCTGTGGCGCGTTGCGCATAGGCCTGAGAATGTACCAGATTCCTGGCCCGCACGCAGCCTGATCGCCTTGTTACCCCACAAACGCCTGCGGCAGGTTCTCCCGCCCCAGAATGACACCACATTCCGGGCACTGCGGCCGGTCCAGGCCCCGAAGCTGATACTCGCACTTGGGGCACGGCGTGTCGTGAGCTTGGAGGTATGCCACGACGCTGCGTTGCTCGCCGCCGCCATCTGCCGCGATCCAGAGCGTGCACTGCCGGGCCAGTCCCTCCGCATCGGGCAGCAAGCGCCGCGGGATGACCCGCACGCGCTGGTCGCACATCACCAGCACAAGGAACGAGGGTGTGACTTCCGCGGACTCAAAGAGCCGCCAGCGGTTGTACGCGCGGGAATCCCGCCCCACGAACTCCACGCCTTCTCCATTGATCGTCAGCGTGTGCTCGCGCTGCAGGTCCTCAAACATCGGGCCGTGTGCACTCTTCTCCGCACGAGACCTCGCCGCCGAGTCCGTGCCGCTTCGGAAAAGCAGCCAAGCCAAAGCGCCGCACAACATCGACAGGAAGAAAAGCAGGTCAAACGTCAGCTTCCAGCCATTATGCCACAGTGTGTAGACCCAGAGGCCCATGGCCACGAGCGCAACGGCGAAAAAAGCGACCCCACCCTTGCGGAACCCGGCGCGGGCCTTCCTGCCCATCGCGGTGTGCTGCATCTCCACGCTCGCGAGGATGAACTCGTCGCGGGTCAGAGCGAAGTGGAGCGTGATTGGCGACAAAGGCGGCAAGACGCTCACTTCTTGGCCTTCTTCCCCGCCGCTCGCCGACGCTTCTTCCGCGGCATGGGCGGACCGAGGCACCCCGACTTCCGCGGCGGACCGTCCTCGTGAATGCCAAGTTCGAACACGTCGCGGATCGCTTCTTCTTCGTGAATCTTGTGCGCTGCGGCGATGTGGTGCGGGGCGTGGACCATGAATCTGACGACAATCGCGGCGATTTCCTTGTCCGTGAACTTGTGCGGATGCCGGATCACCGCTCGCAATAGTTCAAGGTCCGTGTACCAATCCACAAGGTGAAAGGAGATATCTCGCGCGTACTTGCGAGCGCTGTTCCGCCATCGCGAACCCTCGTGGTATATCGCTTGGGCGATCCGCTCCTTTGCTGGCTCCTCGATCTTCGGTTTGATGCCAGCACCGCTCGGCACCTTGCGGTCGATGCTCGCCCATATGGCATCATGCGACTTGCTGATTCGCCGAGTCAGTGCGTCCATCGACCACTGTATCAATAGAGGCTCTGGCGCGAACCTAGGCACGCACACCCGAGATGTCCCTGCTCAGGCTCGCATCTGAGCCTCTTTATCCCTCTAGGTACGTGTACCCCTCCAGCCCATCGTCGTAGTACTTCAGCAGGCTCTTGCCCTCCGCCACCGTCAACCTCCCCTGCTTGCACGCCGCCTCCACGTCCTGACGCATCGCGCGCTTCAGGTCCGGCACGTCGTACTGCACGTACGCGAGGACTTCCTCCACCGTGTCGCCCTCGATGACTTCTTCGATCTCCCACTCGCCGGTCTCATCAAGACCGATGTGCACCGCGTGCGTGTCGCCCAGCAGGTTGTGCAGATCACCCAGGATTTCCTGGTACGCCCCCAGCAGGAAGACACCCAGGTAGTAAGGCTCGCACCCCGCGCCCTCCTCGGGCCGGTCGCGCAGCGCGTGCACCTCCAGCGTCTTCTTGTCAATCCGCTTGTCCACGAAGTGGTCGATCTTGCCGTCGCTGTCGCACGTGATGTCCGCCAAAATCGCCCGCCTCGTCGGCTGCTCCGCCAGGCGGTGGATCGGGCAGATCGGGAACAACTGGTCGATCGCCCATGAGTCGGGCATGGACTGGAACAGCGAGAAGTTCGCGAAGTAGATGTCGCTCAGGAGTTCGGGCAGGTTCTCAAACTCCTCGGGGAGTTCCTCCTTCTTCTGCGCCTTCTCCAGGATCTTCTGCCCGATGGCCCAGAAGAGCTGCTCGGCCACGCTGCGCATGGGCAGCGACATGTACCCGAGCCCGAACAGGCTCATCGCCTCGTCGCGCGCCTGCGTCGCGTCGTGGTACGCCTCGACCAGGTTCCGCTCCGTCAGGTTCTTGAACGCGTCCATCAGGTCCAGCACGGGCTGGGGCACCTCATTGCCGGCCTTCTTCTCGCTCTCGATCGACGCCTCGATCTTCCCCATGTCGGGGTCCGCCTCGAACGTGCTGCACCCAAGCACGTCCACGATCAGGATCGAGCCGTACGCCGTCATCGCCCGCCCGCTCTCGGAGATGATCCTGGGGTGCGCCACCTTCGCCGCGTCGCACACGCTCTTGATGCGGTAGACCACGTCCTGCGCGTACTCGCTGACGGTGTAGTTGATGCTGCTGGACCAGGCGGACTGCGAGCCGTCGTAGTCCACGCCCATGCCGCCGCCGATGTCCAGGTACTGCAGCCCCGCTCCCATCTTCGCCAGTTCGCAGTAGATGTGCGTGAGTTCATTGACCGCGTTCTTGAAGACGCGGATGTCGTACAGCTGGCTGCCGACGTGGCAGTGGAGCAGGTTCAGGCAGTCGAGCATGTCGTGCTTCTTGAGGTACTCCACCGCCTGAAGCAGCTCGCTCACGAACAGCCCGAACTTGCTCCGCACGCCCGCGCTGCTCTCCCACCGCCCCGCGCCGCGGCTGGACAGCTTCACCCGCAGGCCGATCTTGGGCCGCACGCCGTAGGTCTTCGCGTGCTTGACAATCAGCTCCAGCTCCGTCCACTTCTCCACCACCGGGATGATGTTCCGTCCCAGCTTGGTCGCGAGCGTCACCGTCTCGATGAACTCGTCGTCCTTGAAGCCGTTGCAGATGATGGGCATGCCGTTGACGCCCGGGCCGCCCGCCGTCGCGGACAAGCCCAGCACCGCGAGCAACTCCGGCTTGCTGCCCGCCTCCAGGCCAAAGTCCAGCTCCACCGCCAGCGCCGCGATCTGCTCGCACACGTGTCGCTGCTGGTTGACCTTGATCGGGTAGACGCACGAGTACCCGCCCGTGTACGCCTGCTCGCTCATCGCATCGTTGAACGACTTGCGGATCTCCCGCAGCCGGTGCGTCAGGATGTCGTTGAACCGCAGCAGCACCGGCGTGTGGATGCCGCGCTCCCGCAGGCCCTGCACCACCTCGTGCAGGTCCACCTGCTTGCCGGCCTCCTTCGTCGGCATCACCGTGATGTGACCCAGGGCATTGACGCCCACGTAGCCCTTGCCCCAGTCGGGCACGCCGTAGAGCTGGGCGGAATCGGCGGCGGTCCATTGTCCGTGGATAAAGGCAGAGCGCGAAGCGATAGCGGCCATGGGGTGTGTACTCAGCGAGCGGAAGGGTGCGCGGGAGGGGAATGAAATCGCGCGCAGTCGGATGACCCTTGCAGTGCGGTGCGCTGGGCGCATGCTCCTTTGCACGCCTCCAACGCGACATGGCACACCGGCGTGGCTCAAAACCTCGCGCGCCCCGCGCATCCATTCGCAAGACGCCGACCCGCGTGCGCTACGTGCTCTGCCAGGGCACGCCCAACGCGGATGCCACCACCAGACAAAACAATACCAACTTTCGGCGCGCCAAGCAAGCCGATCCAGCCAGAACGATCACAGCGCACCCCGGCTGGTCCCTCCACGCGTCCGCCCGCCGGACAAGTACGCCGCCTCGCTCGCCTCCGCCAGCGCTTCCTTCAACCGCCCGCGCACCTGGTCAAAGAGGATGATGTACAGGATCATCGCCGCAATCGGCCCCAGGAAGCACAGCACGCACCCGGGGATCGCCAGCAGCGGCAAGAGCCACATGTACATCTTCGTCCGGTCCATCATCTCGGCGTCCGGCACCCGCATCGCCAGCCACTTCACGTACAGCATCACCGCGAAGAACGCCGTACCCCACGCAACCATCGCCACGAACGCGAACGACTTGGACGCCACCTGGGCCGCGGGCCCCACCCCGGCCGAGATCGCCGGCACAGCCACCAGCGTCGCCACCGCCCCCAGCAGCGACGCGCAGAGCTGCACCACCGTCATCGCACGCACCACTTTGCGGGCCGTCGCCGGCTGCTCGGCGTGCTGCAAGGCCGCGTCAGGCGTCGTAAACAGCCAGTAACCCACCAGCCCCGTCACCGTCGGAACCAGCCCGAACAGCTCCGTCGCCGCGTCAAACCATTGGTTCTTGTTGACCTTTGCCGCAGCCAACCCCACCTGCCCCAGAAAACCCAGCACAAACACCAGGATGGTGAGGATGTTGGCGATGAGCACCAGGCACACCCCCCAGTGCAGGCTTTTCAGGTAATCGACCCCCGCGAACCTCAGCATCGGGCCCCGCAGCGACCGCTCCACGGGCATGCCGCACTCCGGGCAGTTCCCACCGATCGGTAGCCCCTCCAGCGAATACCCGCAGCCGGCACACGCAATCCCGCGCCCGACCACCGTCGGGTTGGCGGGGTCAGCCCACCCCATCCCCGGCATGCCCAACGGCGAGACACCCCTGGGGGGCTCCGGCGGTTCGAGCGGGATGGGGTCCGGGTCGGCCATGGAATCGCGATTGTCGCCGCGGCGGGCAGGATGTGCAAGCAGAAGCCCCACCTTGTTGGTGGTCTGCCCCTCAGCCTTTCGGCCTGGTCTTCGTTACTTGAACACCGAGTCAATCCCCCCATGGATCATGAAGTCGATGTCATTGAGCATCTTCGCCAGCACCAGGCTCATGATGATGATCGTGATGAAGCTCGTCACAAACGAATCTGTCGTCGCCTTGCCCACACCTTCGGCACCCGGCTTGCAGGTGAACCCCTTCCAGCACGAGATCACCCCGATCCCCGCGCCGAAGAAAATACTCTTCACAAGCCCGCTCATGATGTCGTACCAGTTGATGAAGATCTGGCTGTACTTCACGTACAACGCCGGGTCCGCGTGGTAGAACTTCGTCGTGACCACCCACCCTCCAAGCACGCCGCACAGGTTGCTGAAGATTGTCAGGGGCGGGATCATGAGCGTGCACGCCAGGAACCGCGGCACCACCAGCACCCGCACAGGGTTGCTGCCCATCGCCTTCATCGCGTCCAACTGCTCCGTCACCCGCATGCTCCCCAGCTCCGCCGTGAGCGAGCACCCCACGCGGCCCGCGAGCATCACCGCCGCCAGCACCGGGCCGATCTGCTTCACCATGCTCAGGTTGATGACGCCGCCCAGCCGCGCCTCCTGCCCGATCGACTGGAACTGGCGGAACCCCTCGAACGCCAGGATCATCCCGATGAACCCACCCGTCAGGCACACCACCGGCACACTCGCCGTGCCGACGAAGAACAGCTGCCGCCCCACCCGGTCGCGCCGCATCCACGACCGCACGTGCCCGATCCCCTCCAGCACCTCCACCACAAACCGCACGAACTGACCGAAGTTCGCGATGCGCTCGTTCAACCCCGCCCCCAGGTTCGCGATCGCGTACGCGGGGTTCAGCAGGGTGGCGATGATCCGTTCCATAAGCGCGGCCATGGGGCGAGCATATGGAGTTGTACGCTCCAGCGATGACACCATCCCAAAACAACAGCGAAGTCGCGGCCCCCACCGCCGACGCCCTCGCATCACGCCTTGCCCTCGCCAGGGACGCGGCCGCCGAAGCCGGCCGAAACGCCATGCGCCTCTACCAGTCCCCCGCCCTCAAAGTCATCGACAAGCCCGACGGCTCCCCCGTCACCTCCGCCGACAAGGAAGGCGAAACCATCATCCGCAGGGCCATCGCGGCCCAGTTCGCGGGCGACGCCATCCTCGGCGAAGAGTTCCCCGAAACTCCGGGCTCTTCCGGCTACCGCTGGGTCATCGACCCCATCGACGGCACGCGCTCCTTCGTCCGCGGCCAGCCCACCTTTGCAGTCCTCGTTGGCATTGAGCACGCCGGCAGTGTGGGGGGCGTTGTGGGCGGCGTCGCGCTCTTCCCCGCGCTGCAGGAATCACTCTGGGCAGGCAAGGGCACCGGCGCATGGTGGTCCACACCGGGGCAGGGCACACTCCCCGCCCGCGTGAGCACAACCCAGCACCTCCATGAGTCCATCGTCGAGTCCCTCTGGCCGCGCTCCTTCGCCAAGCACAACGTCACCCCCGTCCGCGAACGCCTGGAGTCCTCGACCTGGCGCCTCCGCACCTGGAGCGACGCCTACTCCTGGGCCATGGTCGCCACCGGCCGCGCCGACGCCGCCGTCGACTTCGGCAGCAGCCTCTGGGACATCGCCCCCTTCGTCATCGCCATCGCCGAGGCCGGCGGCACCATCACCGACTGGCACGGCAACGCCGCCGAAGCCAGCCGCGCCCACATCGCGAGCAACACGATCCTCCACAACGACCTGCTCCGCGTCGTCTCCCCGCCCCAACCGGGCGCAAGCCTGTAGACACGGATGAAGCGCTGCGCAATCCGTGGAAGCAGGTTCACTTCCTCACTTCGCCCCAACGGGGCGCCGGAATGTAGCCACGGGTGGAGCGAGCGAGTCTTCGAGCGAGCGCAACCCGTGGGAAGATGATTCTCTTATCCTCTTTCCGCCCCGGAGGTGGATTATGCAGCAACCGATGTGTTCCCGGAGGTAGATCGGGCGGTGTGGAGA
>CALLYM010000067.1 GCA_937858155.1 uncultured Phycisphaerales bacterium
TTCCCTATCAAGAGTTTGCTCGCCGCTGGGAAGAAGGCGCGCAACACGCCGGCCTGCAGAAACCGTAACAAGACCGCGGTCGCATGCCCACGGCCGTCACTTGCACCCCTCTCCCAAGTGCGCTAGATTCACGCCACGCCCCCGTAGCTCAGTTGGATAGAGCAGCGGTTTCCTAAACCGTAGGTCGTACGTTCAATTCGTATCGGGGGCACCAATCAGATTTTTCAGCATCCTGCGTTTCGATTCTTCCAATCCGCGTTCAGCCGCCCCCTCGTGATATTCATCTCGCAGCAGGATTCCCTCGTTTTCTTGTCAGAGTGCGCCCCCTGGGCTAAGCTTCGTTCAATCGTATGGCACGCGCACGCTCTGCAGAATCTCCACGCACACGCTCGAAAGCCTCGGTGATCGAAGAGATCACCCACGGCATCGAGACTTTTCACGGCATTCTCACCGCGATCGAAGACTTCAGCCGCGAAGGCTTTCCCTATCGCGACGGCGCGCGGGCCAAGGCCGAATTGCAAATTCGTGAAACGGTCCGCCGGCTGTTCGGAGAACGGTCTCCGGAATATCAGGCGCACCGCACGCACAAGCTGAAGATCTCCACTCCTGCCGAAACGGCACAGAGCGTCCTGCTGGTCAAATCCTTCATCGCCGCGCTGGAGAGAAAAAAACTCGAGTTGCAAGGCCTCGCTCCTTCGACGCCGGCGCCCGAAGCCGCACTGACTGACACAGCACCGCCCCCGCCTCAGATGACATTGGTGCCTCCCGCGACGCCGTCAGCCCAGATTACAATGAATCAAGCAACTCCCGGGACTACGCCGCCGATCACCATGTCCGTCGCCATCACGACGAATCTGAGCCAGCCGACCGAATCCGTCCAGCCGGCTCCGCCTGCGGCACCCGCACCGGTATCGGCATCACCCGCTCCGGTTCAACCGCCGGCTCCGGTCATTCCCGCAAGCCACCTCGAATCAGCGCGATTTCGCGCGATGCCTGTGCAAGAACAACCGGCTACGCCGGCCCCTGTGTCAGCACCTGCGCCTCACGTCTCAACGCCAGCTGAGACAGCCCCACAGAATCCGGTACGCCAACTGCGAGCAGAACCACCCGCGATGCCGCCGGCGACGCCGAGCCCCGTTGCTCCATCTCCGTCAATGGAGCCGATTCAACGGCCATCTTATGTCCCGTATGCCTCGCCATCCCCGACTGCCGCTGATTCGGCACAGGTGCCGCCGCCGGCCGCAAGCCCCACCGTCACTCATATGGATCAGGCCCAGCCGGACCCGCTTGATGCACTCCGTAAAGTCTGTCTGCGGTTTCACGCCGTGGCCCGACAGCTACGTCTGCGGAAAGATTACCGCACGACACTGGAAGTGGAAGACGACTTCGACCTGCAGGATCTCCTATGCGCGCTTCTGAAGCTGGAGTTCGACGAGGTCGGGACAGAGGAATGGACTCCGCCTTACGCCGGGGGGTCAACCCGCACCACCCTGCTTTTGAACGGAGAACAGATCGCCATCGTAGCCAAGAAGACACGCTCCGGCCTCACCACCAAAGAACTGGCCGATCAGATCTCCGCCGATGCCCAGCATTACAGCGCGCGAAAATCATGCAGGCACCTATTCTGTTTCATTTACGATCCGGAGGGCCGTATCGGCGGTCCAACTAGGCTCGAATCGGATCTCACCAGCGTCAGTGACCGCCATACCATCCACGTGCTTGTCGCCCCAAAGTGACATTATGCCAAGAAAACCAAAAACCTCCGTACCCGCTTCCAAACCCGCAACATCCGTATTGACACCGCCGCAGGGAGTCCGTTACGGTGACGAGCAATCCGGCCAGCCGGCGGTCCCCTTTACGATTCATGCACCAAGCAGCGGAGCGAAACTGATGTCCGATCGCGCGTACATCATGATCAACGTGAGCCCGGGCTTGACCTCGAGCGTCGTGAAAGCACTCGGGCAGATCAAAGCCATTCGAACCATCGATCCCTGCTGGGGAAAACCCGATATTATCGTCGTGGCCGACGTGCCCGATCAGGATGCCCTGACGCAATTAGTCCTGAGTAAGATCCATGGCATTGAAGGCGTGACACAGACCGACACCCATCTCGTCTACCGCTCCCCGGACAGCAAAGCCAAATGAATGTGCGGGCAGGCATCATCCTCGCGCTGGCCGCGACGCTGCTGAGTTGCAGCGGGGCCCCTCACCCGCTTCCGACAGACCAGATCGAAACCCGTTTGGCCGCCCCCGTCGCTGCCGTGAAAACCGCGCTCACGCAAGTGCTGACGGACGGCGGATACGACGTGGACTGGAAAAACGACTCCACGCTGGAGACCAGCTACCGGGAGGAAATCCGGAGTCCGTGGAATTGGCTGTACCGGTGGCGCTTCGGCACGATCAAGAGCCGTCTGGGTGCAAACGGCATCCCCCTGCAGTGCCCGATCGGCCACGGCCATGAGCACAAGGGGGTCATGGACCTCATCAGCGGCAAGGCGTACTTCTTCGAGGGCGAGAAGGGCGAGACGATGGTGGAGAAGCCCATCCCCGCCGAGGAGAAGGAGTACTTCGACAAGTGGCACCACGTCGCGATGGAGAAGATCGCGGAGTTGGACGACCACCTCATGGAGCTGTACATCGAGGGCAAACCCCTGCCGGTGGACGCGATGAAGGCGGCCGTGCGCAAGGCCGTGGTCGAACGCCGCTGCTACCCGGTGCTCTGCGGCGCCGCGCTCCGCAACATCGGCGTGCAGCTGCTGCTGGACGCGGTGGTGGACTACCTCCCCGCGCCCACAGAAAAGCCGGAAGTGCAGGGCACCGACCCGCGCGACAAGAACCACGCCATGACCCGGCCCCACGACCCCGCGGCCCCCTTCGCGGCCCTGGTGTTCAAGGTGGTGAGCGACACCCACGGCGACCTCACCTACATGCGCGTCTATTCGGGCAAGCTCGCGAAGGGCACGCGCATCCTGAACCCCGGCAACGACAAACGCGAGAACGCCAGCCGCATCTTCGAGATGCACGCCCAGAACCGCATCCCCCTGGAGGAAGTCACGGCGGGCAACATCGTCGCCGTCGTGGGCATCAAGGACAGCTACACCGGCGACACGCTCTGCGACATCGACCAGCCCATCCTGCTCGAACGCATGCACTTCCCCGAGCCCGTGATCGCGATGAGCATCGAGCCCAAGAGCCAGGACGACAAGCGCAAGCTGTCCGAGGCGCTCGGCGTCATCAAGCGCGAGGACCCGTCCTTCCGCAGCCAGTACGACGAGGAAACCGGCCAGACCATCATCATGGGCATGGGCGAGTTGCACCTTGAAATCATCCGCAACAAGCTCATCCGCGACATGAAAATCAACGTGGAGACCGGCAAGCCCAAGGTCTCCTACCGCGAGGCCATCACCAAGAAGGCCGAGTACGTCCGCGGTCTGTTCAAGAAGCAGACCGGCGGCCGCGGCAAGTTCGGTGATTGCTCCATCAACCTCGAGCCGTTCACGGCCGAGCAGGCGGCGGAGGCGGAACTCGACTTCACCGACAGCGTCGCCTTCGAGAACAAGGTCGTCGGCGGCTCGATCCCCAAGGAGTTCATCCCCAGCGTCGAGTACGGCATCCGCCAGACCGCGCTGACGGGCGCCAAGTTCGGGTACCAGATGATCAACGTGAAGGCGACGCTGGTCGACGGCTCGTTCCACGCCGTGGACTCGGACCAGATCTCCTTCGAGCAGGCGGGCCGCGAGGCGTTCCTGCAGGCGGTGGAGCGTTGCGGCCCGCAGCTGCTCGAGCCGATCATGAAGGTCGTCGTGACGGTGCCCAACGACTACCTGGGCAACATCACTGGCGACATCTCGTCCCGCCGCGGCATGATCATCGATACCGAGGACCGCGACCCAGTGAAGATGGTCACTGCGGAAATCCCCTTGTCCGAGCTGTTCGGCTACACCACCAGCATCCGCGGCATGTCCCAGGGGCGTGCAAGCGCCACGATGGAATTCCTCGAGTACCGCGCCATGCCGGCGGGGATGATGAAGGAAGTGCTCGAAGCCCAACAGGGCGGCAAGGGCGCGAAGAAGTAAGTCTTTTTTCGGACAGCAGACATACAAGTTCTTAGCGCAACCCCGTGCCCAGCACGGGGTTGTGTCTTTGTGAAGACATTCCGCCAGTTCGGGGGGCATGCGGGCCCAAGATTCTTGTACCTTGTGTCAAGTGGCGTGCCGCAATGTCCCGCGGCACAAAGAACAACTGGTACAGGAGGTGGCATATGTGGAGGAACGTCCGCACTTGGATGGGCGCGACCGTTGGCGCCATGGTCTGCGCAGGCACGGCTTTGGCGGCACCCCCCAACGACGACTGCGCCAACAGAAGTCCGATTTCTGGCGGGGGCTCGTGGTATGTGGACTTGATCGGGTCGACGCCGAGTGCCCAGGTGTTCTGCCCGGGGTTTACGCCAGGCAATGACGTGTGGTACTGCTGGACCGCGTCATGGACCGGGACGGCAGCGGTCGGTGGGTTTTACCTCTTGCCCGACGGAACGACCGGGGAGTGCTATGGCATTCAGGTGTTTGACGGATGCTCATGCACCCCCACGGGAACACAACTCGCGTGCCAGCAGACCTGCCAGCCATTGACGCTGAACGTGAGCTGCGGCCATCAGTACCTCATCCGAGTCGTGGATATCTTCGCCGGCCTGGGCAACACGGGCGCAGTACTGACCATTAACCCCGGGGCCAATGCTCAGCCATGCCCAGATCCCACGGGGCAGGATTGCTCCTCGTGCTGCGGCACCGCCCCCCAATACACCAACAGCGCATTCGCGCCATTCATGGACGGACGGCTTGCGGTGGAGACCCACGCCGACTTCGGAACCGCGGCCGCGAACGACATCGTTCTTCGGGTGAAGGACCTCAATATCACCCCATGCCCAACGGCGGGCGGCGAGTGGCTCTCGTCCACCGCGCAGCTGTTCCCGCCCACGGCGGCGGGCACGGACTGGACCCGTGAACGCATCGGAACTGTCTTTGCCACGACGTTTGACGACCAGGGCAACCTCTACCTCGGACGCTTCAACGGCTGGATCGGACTGGGTACCCAGGGCACCATCGGCGGCAAGGCCACGTCGATCATCAAGATCGCCAGCGGCACCGCGATGGGCACCGCTTCCGTGTTCGCGACGCTTCCTGATCCTAACCCCGCCTTGCCTGCAGGCGACGGAGATACCCGCCCCGGCATCGGTGACGTGGTGTTCGATTGTTCCACGCAGACCTTCTTCGCCAGCCACCTGAGCGACGGAAGGATTTACCAGCTCAGCACATCGGGCGCGATCCTAGGGTGGTACGACCACGCCACCGGCACAGGCGGCGCTGGCTCGGCCCTTGACTGCACCGCACCCGGGGCGGCGTGCGACGGCCGATACCGCCAGTTTGCCCCGCTGGGGGAGCGTGTTTGGGCTGTCAAGCCGCACAACGGGCGGTTGTACTACAGCGTCTGGGGGCAGGATTCTCGCTTCGCGGCGACCTCTCCCAACCAGATCTGGTCTGTTGCCATCACCGCGGGCACCATCGTGCCCTCGTCACGCCGGATGGAAGTCCAGATGCCCACGCTCCCGGTTGTGGCGGGCTGGAACACCAACGACAAGCGGTCAAGCCCAGTGGCGGATATCGAGTTTACCGGCCAGTGCCGCATGCTCCTGGCCGAGCGCAGCATGTACAACGACAGCGGGACGGGCGCACACCAGTCTCGCCTGCTCGAGTACGCTCTCAACCCCGCAAGCAACTCGTGGATCCCGACGAGCAACTACAACGCTGGGCTGGGTTTTTCCGTGGGCGTGGGGAGCGGCACCAACGCGGCCGGCGGCTGTGATGTGGACCTTGTGACCACGGGTGGGAGCTGCCCCGGCACTGATGGGCGGCTCTGGGCGAGCAGCGACTACATGGGCGGCACCGTCCAGTTCGCCTACGGCATCACCGGCATCAAGCCCGACAACTCCGGCGTGGACCTGCTCATTGACTACAACAACGCGAATGACAGCACCGCCGACAAGACGAAGCAGGGCGACGTGGAAGTCCCGTGCTTTACGGGGCCGTGCGCCACGCTCTCCGAGGAGACCCTGACCGCCGAACTGAACGCCGCGGGCCAGCCGACCGGCTGCTACATCTACAAGTTCCGCTTGACCAACAACAGCGGGCACACCGTGCAGTACATGCTCATACCAAACACGGATGTCACGCCCAACGTGATCTTCTTCGGCCCCTCGCCTTACCTCTTGAACGGGCAGACGAGCAGCGTCAAGACCGTGCGGATCTGCAATCAGGCGCCAGGCACGGACTTCCAGCTGCCCATCATCCTGATGGACACGACCAACAACGAGTGCTGCACATTCGATCACGAGGTCCACATACCCACCTGCTTCGCCCAGCCCGCGGTCGCTTATGCGAGCTGCTCGTCGCAGGGCTGCAACCTCAGCGTCACCATTCAGCCTTTGCTGTACAACATCGGGCACGTCTTCGCGATCTACGAGGGCCCACCCCCGAATGTCAACATCCTCAACGCGTACCAGCCAGTGGTCCCACCCCTGAACCAGTACGGGAGCGCGAAGTTCGACTTCCAGTTCACCGGCGCTCAGGTGGGGCAGCAGTTGTGCTTCCGCATTTTCACCCACACACCCAACGCCTGGCAGTGCTGCTCAGAACTCGTGTGCGTGACTGTCGGTGGCACCTGTCCCGAATGCCCAATGAATGGGGGGGCGTGCGACATCGACTTCAATAATGATGGACTGTTCCCGGACACGTTGGACATCGACGACCTGCTGAGCACGTTTGGAGGTGGGTTCTGCTCCAACATGCCGTTCTGCGACGACATTGACATCAACGATGACGGTCTGTTCCCGGACACCGAAGATATTGCGGACTTCCTTCTGATGTTCTCGGGAGGAAATTGTTAGGGTAACACTTTCCGTGCGTTGCGACCAACCCGGGCTCCGAGCCCGGGTTTTTTATTGTGACCGCGGTTCTGCCGGCAGAAAAGAGGTCATTCACAACAAAAAACTGCGCAGTTTTCTGGCATCTCTCCATTTCTGGTGCACCTTCTACATGTCCCGGCCGTTCACCGGGGCACAACGGACTGACCCAGAGAAGGGTGGAGATTTATGCAGAGAGTTGCCACATTTGGCGTTGGTGTTATTGCCACGCTTGCGTTGACTGGCCTCGCCTCGGCGACCACCGTCAACGCGGTCGTGACCGCCGACAACCACTACTCGCTTTACAGCGTCGGCGGCAACGGTGCCCTGACCCTGGTGGGCGGCAATGAGTTGGGCGCGGACGGCAATCCCGGCGATTACAACTGGAGTGTCGCGGAACCCTGGTCGTTTGATACCAACCAGGTGTTCTACATCGGCGCTTGGTCTGACGACTTCTACGCTCAGGGCCTCCTGGGCGAGTTCCAGATCCCCGGTGGCCCGACGCTCCGCACGGGCGTGGCCGGCCAAGGCTGGCAGGTGTTCAGCACGGGCATCGACATCGACGACTTTGCGGGTGCCTACCCCACCGCTGGTCAAGTGACGACCCAGATCGGCATCGCTGATGCCGGCAACCTGTGGCGCACCCCCGTCAACGGCGGCGCGAACGGCGTCGGCCCCTGGGGCACCATTGCGGGTATCAGCAACCAGGCTCACTGGATGTGGGCAAACCCTGACAACGTTCCCGACCCCTTCGGGTATCCGGGCTACAACGCAGGCGAGTACCTCATCTTCCGCCTTCCGATCGTCCCGACCCCGGGCACGGCGGTTCTGGCCGGTGCGGGTCTGCTCGTCGGCCTGCGTCGTAAGCGGTGAGAAACCACTCTCCCCCTGATTGAACTCTCTCCCAGTGACCCGGCACGACGCCGGGTCGCTGTCTTTTTTGGGGGTGCACGTCCTGCGTGCGCACTTTCCGTGCCCATCCCGACTGCGAGGTCTATGCGGTTGTCGGGGAGCAAAATACCCGCGGATTGGTTGCGGATCCGGCCAGAGTGGTTTACCTTTGGTGTCTGCGGGCCGGTTGTGCACGGTTGTCCCGCCGGAGGCATGCCATGACCCACACGAGATATCAGACGGTCCTTTTGTTCGGCGCCCCGGGCGCGGGGAAGGGCACCCAAGGCAAAATCTTGGGGCAGGTGCCGGGGTTCTACCACCTCTCGTGTGGGGAGGTATTCCGGACAATCGACACGGGGAGCGAGCTGGGACGCACCTTTTTACACTATTCCAGTCGTGGCCTCCTTGTGCCGGATGACGTGACGGTCCGCATGTGGCAGCACAACATGCACGCGCGAACCGTGCTCAGCGACTACAAGCCACGGGCGGACGTTCTCGTTTTGGACGGCATCCCCCGCAACGTCAACCAGGCGAAACTCCTGGAGAAGCACATCAACGTGCTCCAGATCATCCACCTCGTCTGCCCCGACAAAGAGGAAATGATCAAGCGCCTGCGCCGGCGTGCGCTGAAAGAGAACCGAGTCGACGACGCCAAGGAAGAAGTGATCCGCAAACGCTGGGAGGTCTACGAAAAGGAGACCTTCCCCGTACTCAAGTACTACCCCGCGCACCTGATCCGCGAGGTGGAGGCGACCGGTTCGCCCGCCCGCGTCCTGCAGCACATCCTTGAGTCCGTCGTGCCGATTCAGGAAAAGCACTTTACAAACCCCATCACGGGCGAGCGCGTAATCGGGGCGACGAACGGCGCGCCCGATCCCAAGCCCATACAGGTCGGACGGAGAAAGACGTCGGCACCTGCGCCCGGGCGGGGCGCAAAGCCGGCGAGGGCAAGGGCCGGGAGCGCGTGAGCGACCCATCTTTCGCCGCAGTTTCCCCGGTTTGGGTCCCCCACTTACCATAGTGCGAGTCCACCGGCACGCTCGCTCACCGCGAGCGTGCTGCACTCAGGGCGCACGCGTTTGCCCAGCTCAGAGATCGTGGGAGCCTTCATGTCCAGTCACTACCAAACCATCCTTCTCTTCGGACCGCCCGGCGTGGGCAAAGGAACGCAGGGGAAGATCCTGGCCCGCATCCCGGGGTTCTTTCACTCGTCGACCGGGGACATCTTCCGGAACCTCGACGCGCAGAGCGAGGTCGGGCGGCTGTTCTTCCAGTACTCATCTCGCGGGGAGCTGGTGCCGGATGACGTCACGCTGAAGATCTGGGGCCAGAACGTGTACGCGGCGTCGATCCTGGGGCTGTTCAAGCCGCACGCGGACATCCTTGTGCTCGACGGCCTCCCGCGGAGCGTGCCCCAGGCACGGCTGCTGTACCGCACGTGCAGCGTTCTGCAGGTCATCCACCTGGTTGCCAAGAACAAGGAAATGCTGTTCGAGCGGATGAAGAAGCGGGCGATGAAGGACAACCGTGCGGACGACGCGAAGGACGATGTCATTCGGCGCCGGTTCGAGGTGTATGAGCGCGAGACCTACCCGGTGCTGGAGTTCTACCCGCCGGAGATCGTGGCGGAGGTGGACGCGATGGGCTCCCCTGCCGAGGTGCTGCACAACATTCTGAGCGTGCTGGTGCCGATGCAGAACGCGCACTTCAACCGGCAGGATTCGGGAGAATGAGTGCACAGCGTGGGAATTCGTTCCGCTCAGCGTGCGCAGTTCCCCACACCTATGCTTGCGCCATGCGGGCGTAACTCAGTGGTAGAGTGACAGCCTTCCAAGCTGTACGTCGCCGGTTCGAATCCGGTCGCCCGCTTTCGTTGGTTTTCGCGGCGGAGGGCCCGCTCTTTGGGGTCTGCCGGGGGTGGATAGCCCCACGAAACCCGGCCCCCTATGTGTATCGCCACCCTTGCTCAGGGCAGCCGCGCCCAATACACTTGCCGCCGACTGGCCAGCGTAGCTCAATTGGTAGAGCGCTAGATTGTGGATCTAGAGGTTACGGGATCGTGCCCCGTCGCTGGTATTTCCGGGTCAACTTGCTCGCAGGCTCGGCGGGAGTTTGTGCCATGGGCGAACAAGTTACGCCACGCCTCTACCGTGGCCTGCGGGACTACCTGCCGGAGCAGATGGGTGCGCGCCTGAAGATCATTGACACGATCCGGCGTGTCTATGAAAACTACGGGTTTGTGCCGCTGGGCACGCCGGCCATCGAGTACCTCGATGTGCTCGTGGGAACGGGCGGGCAGGAGGCGAACAGGTCGATCTTCGGCGTCCGGAACCCCGAGGACGAGAAGCTTGGCCTTCGGTTTGACCTCACGGTGCCGCTGGCGCGCGTGATCTCGCAGTACCCGGAACTCCCCCGCCCTTTCCGGCGATACCAAGTGTCCCCCGTGTGGCGGGCCGACAAGCCCGACCGCGGGCGGTACCGTGAGTTCACGCAGTTTGACATCGACTCGGTGGGCGTCGAGACCGAGATGGCGGACGCGGAGATCATGGCGGCGATGGCCGACACGCTCACGGCGCTGAACGTGGGTCCATTCCGCGTGCGGTTCTCCAGCCGCATGGTGCTGGACATGCTCCTGCGGTTTGCGGAAGTGCCGGCGGTGTTACGGGTCAAGAAGGTCGTGGGTGGGGGCAGGGTCGAGAAGGAGACTGTGGAAGAGGAGCGCCCGGGTGCGGATGTCTTTCGCGTGCTCGACAAGCTCGACAAGATCGGCATGGACCGGGTCCGCGATGAGCTGACGACGGGGTACAAGGACGAGTCGGGCGATCAGGTTCCGGGCCTGGGGCTTGACCTGTCGCAGGTGAAACGCATCGAGCAGTTTCTTGCCATCCAGTCTCCCCGCCGGGGCGAGGTGCTGGAACAGCTGGAACGCACCTTCGCTGGCGTCGAGGGCGCCAAGGACCAGATCGGCGTGCTCAGGCGGATTTCAGACACGCTCGGTTCACTCGGGTACGGGGATGATCGCATCGCGGTGGACCTGAGCATCGCGCGCGGACTTGCGTACTACACCGGCCCGGTGTTCGAGGCGGTGCTGCTGGATGCACCTCAGTTTGGCTCTGTCTTCGGCGGTGGGCGGTATGACGATCTTGTGCTTCGCTTCCTGGGTGAGCGCGTGCCCGCGACCGGAGCGTCCATCGGCGTAGACCGCTTGCTCGCGGCCCTGGTGGAACTGAACCGGGTCACCCTCCGCCACGCCACCGCACAGGTGCTGGTCGCGGTCATGGACGACACCGTGCGAGACGAGTGCGTGCAGATGGCGTTTGAGCTGCGTCGCGCGGGTATCCCGACCGAGCTTTACCTCGGGTCCAAGGGGATCGGGCGGCAGATCAAGTACGCTGACCAGCAGCGCGTGCCGCTCGTGGTGGTCTACGGGGGAGACGAGAAGGCGCGGGGCGTCGTGGTGCTGAAGGAAATGGAGCAGGGTCGCCGTTTGGCGGCTGAAACCACCAGCCGCAAAGAGTGGTTGCGGACCCGGCCCGGCCAGCTTGAGGTGCCCCGGGCGGACCTTGTTCCGGCGACGCGGCAGTTGCTGGCGGGCGTCTAGAGGGGTTGTGTCGGGGCACGAGGGAGCACGAGCATGGCGGCCGCATCGAAGACCTTGACGCTGTCCGGGGGTGGTCTGAGCACTGAAGACCTTGCACGGGCGGCACGCGATCCGTCGGTGAGGATCGCGGTCGATCCCGCGGGACTTGCCCGCGTCCGGAAGCGCCGCGCGGCCATCGACCGCATTGTTCGAGCCTACCGCGCCGCTGGTCCGGCGGATAGGCAGCGTCACCTGATCTACGGCGTCACGACCGGCTTTGGCGAGTTCAAGTCCATCGCGATCGCGCCGGAAGACTTGATCGCACTGCAGCGGAACATCCTTCTGAGCCATTCGGCGGGCGTGGGTGATACTGCCGACGGGCTGGACCCATCCAACTACTTTCCGGCGGAAGTCGTGCGGGCCACGATGATCGTGCGTCTTAATGCGTTCCTGCGTGGCCACTCGGGCGTGCGGCCGGAGCTGGCTTTGATAGTCCTCCTGATGATCAATACAGGAGTTGTCCCACTGGTCCCCACCAAGGGCTCGCTAGGCTCGAGCGGCGACCTGTGCCCGCTCTCGCACTTGTTCGCGGTGCTCCTCGGCGAGGGGCACTTTTACATTACGGGGAAGCGAGCATCGCCCGCCGGCGTGCGCGGGAGGCGATGGATGATTGCCGGCCAGTCCGTCACGTTGCTCCCGGCGAGCACCCTGTGGGATGTGCTGCGGGCGTCGCCATCCGCGGGCGCATTCCGCGACGCTCTGCGTGTGGTCCAGCAGCAGCCCGTGGTGGAGAAGGAGGGGCTGGCGCTGACGAACGGCGCGAACGTTTCGGCAGCGATGCTGGCCCTGGCTGTCGAGGATGCGCAAACGCTTGCCAACACGGCGGACACGGCGGCGGCGCTGACCATGGAGTCATCGTGCGCACGCCTGCCGTTCCTTGACCCGCGGGTGCACGACGCGCGCGGCATGACAGGGCAGAAGGAGAGCGCGGCGAACATGCGCCGTCTGATCGAGGGCACGAACCTTTGCGAATGGGCGGACTCGGTCCAGGACGCGTACTCGATCCGGTGCGCACCCCAGGTGCATGGCGCGAGCCGGGATGCCATTGCGTACGCCAAGATGGTGGCGACGGCGGAGATCAACGCGGCGACGGACAACCCGCTTTTCTTCGATGGCGGCGAGCCCTTCGGCGTGGCCCTGCGACGCTCACGCCCCTTGCAATCGGGACGACCGGTCGACACACGCGCGTTCTCCGCGGGCAACTTCCATGGCCAGCCGGTGGCGGTCGCGTCGGACTGCCTGGCGATCGCGGTGGCAGAGTTTGCCAATATCGCGGAGCGCCGCGTGCAGATGATGCTGGACTCGCACCACAACCGGCACCTGCCGCCCAACCTTATCGCCATCCCCGGCCTGCACTCTGGCTTCATGATCGCCCAGTATTCCGCTGCATCCCTCGTTTCGGAAAACAAGGTGCTCACGCACCCGGCATCCACGGACTCAATCCCCACGTCCTCCAACACCGAAGACCACGTCGCCATGGCGACGCTCGCCGCACGCAAAGCGCGGCAGGTCATCGAGAACACCTCCGCAGTGCTCGCCGTTGAACTGATCGTGGCCGCCCAGGCGGCGGATTGGCGCACCTGCCTGGTGGACGCGCGTTGTTCGCGGACCGATCGGGCCAGGGCATTCGCGATCGACCCAAACTTACGCAGCGAAGATGAGCCGAGCCCTGCCGATGCCGCTGGAGTGCGCGCGCGCGCTCAGCAACGGTTCGATGCGTTCAGCACGCAGAAGGGCCCGGGTCCTTCCAATCGCACCATGCAGAGCCTGGGTGCCGGCACTCGCGCGGCGTACCGGGCGATTCGGACGGGCGTGCCGCCCATGCAGAAAGATGTCGTGCTGGAGCCGATGATCCGGTCTGTGCGCGCGAAGGTATTGAACGGCGATATCGTGAAAGCCGTGAACGCTGCGCTGGTCGCGCGCGGGGCACGGGGTGCTCGCACCCTCGCGTCGATCCGTGCGCTCTCCTGACGCAGCGCATGCTCCCCAATCCGGGCGGGGGACTTCCACACATTTATGTCCTAGAAGAATAATATTGGATCATTTTGTCTTGATTTAGTCGACTTTGCGCTCCCCGGCGCTAGAGTGGGCTGGATTTCAGGCATATTTGAGAGGAGACATCAAATGACGAACTTGCGTTGGATGGTTCCCGCACTGGTCGGAATCGGCGTGGCCGCTGGACATTCGCGGGCGTTGACCGTGCCCTACAACGAGACCTTTTCGTCCGCGACAGCCAGTTGGAGCGGCGCGAGTACGTTTACACCACTGACCTATCAGCCCGCGGGCGGGCCGGACGGATCGGGTTACGCGAGCCGCTCAGTGAGTTTCGCGAGCAACCCTGTCGGCGATATTCCACTCATTTTCTGCGGCCAGAGCAACTTTGGGAGCAGCGGCGGCAACTTCTGGGGCGATTGGATCGGCGGCGGGGTGACGGCTCTGTCGTTCTCCGTTCGGCACGACGCCCCGGTGCCGGTCAGTTTCTACGCTCGCTTAAGTCCCGGCGGGGCGGGTGCAGTAGCGCTCGTGTCCCCGGCCGTCGCTCCAAACACGTGGACGACGTTTACGGTTCCCATCGACCCCAGCACTCCGTTCATCTTTGAGGGCCCGGGCGTGACGTACGGCGGGACCTTCGGCAACGTTAACCGCGTGCAGGTGGGAGTTCAGGTAGGTGGCGCGCTCGCGGGCCAAGCGGGTCCGTATTTCTTTGATATCGACAACGTGTCGATTGTGCCGTCGCCGGGTTGCCTTACTCTCTTGGGAGCGGCGGGAGTGTGGCGTGCTCGCAGACGCCGCATCTGACAGGAGCGAACGCGAGACCATTCCACCGCGTGTTCAGGATGAAAAGCCCTTCCCTGCAGGTCACGCGGTGCCCCACTCCTCCCTCATGGCGGCCAATCGTTCCTGCACGGACTGATTGGTGACCTTGGTGGCTACTCGCTCAATGACGAGCGGGAAGGAGAGGGGCGTCAGGTGCTCGGTTTCGACGAGTATGGGTGATGCGTCTGCGAGGCGTTCCAGGGTGCGCGTCATTCGGGCACGCTCAAAGTGTCGTTCAAGCACTTCTCTGCGGGCCTGCTCAAGCAGCAGGTTGCCGGGCGGCGGATCAAACTCGTGGAGCACATCGAAGATCAGCCCGCTGCTGGCCTGGAGCTGGCGTCCGGTTTTCCGTGCGCCTGGGTAGTGAGGCATCACAAGGCCCGCGACCCTGGCGATGTCCCGGAAGGCGAGGCGGGCGAGCTGGGTCATGTTCACGCTGGCGGCGACATCCTCGGCGAGGGACTGCGTGGCAAGGATCGTGCGCAGATTCGTGCGGAGGAGATTGCCGAACGGGTACTGAGTAGCGCTCAGGAGTTCGAACCCGTAGTCATTTACCGACAGGGAGAGCGTGGCGCTCCGGAGACGCGCCAATCGAAGGGCGAACAGGGACGCGAGACCGGCGTGGACCAGCCGACCTTCAAACGGGAACACGAAGCAGTGCCACCCCTCCTGCGACCGGGTTGTTTCGATGAGCAGTTCGCCTGCGCCCGGGACTCGCGACAAACGGAGCTGTGTGGTGATGAGGTCGCGCGCGGCAAGCACTTCCGGTGACGGGTCCGGAAGGGGTTTCTGACAGGCGTCGTTGGCATGAACTTTTGCCGAGTGCTCCAACACCTGGCGGAGCCCGGCGCCGAGACTCTCAGTGATCGGGAGCCGTGTGCCCGCCCAGATGGGCGTGTTTGTGGTGCTGCCCTGCGCCGGGCGGCATATGACTGTCAGGTCACGGATATCGACGAAGGCTAACACCTTGCCGGCAAACACAAACTTCTGGCCCGGGCGCAGGTGGGCCACAAACCCCTCGTCGATGTGCCCGAGCCGTTTGCCCGAGGCGTAGCGGATCTCAAGAGATTCGGCCCCGGTGATGGTGCCAAGGTTCAGGCGGTGGAGCTGGGCTGCACGCGCGTTGGTGACGCGGTAGACGCCGTCGTCGCACCTGGATACGCGCTGAAACTGCGGGTAATGCTTCAGGATCCCCCCCACCGTCACGAGGTTGAGCGCCCACTCAAACTCGGCCAGCGTGAGTCCGCGGAACGAGTGCGCGGTCCGGACCTCCGCGAACATTTCATCGGCGCGAAAGCCGCCGCCGAGTGCGCAGGTCACCAGGTGCTGCGCTAGCACGTCCAGCGGGCACGCAATGGGTGTCCGGGACTCAAGGTCCCCCGCGGCGAAGGCTTCTCGCGCCGCTTCCACTTCCAGCAGTTCCATGGCGTGCGTCGGCACGCACTCTACCACGCTGCTTCCTCCCATGCGGTGGTTGGCGCGGCCCGCCCGCTGCACGATGCGTGCGATTCCCTTGGGGGACCCGATTTGGAGTACCTTCTGCAGCGGCGCGAAGTCGACACCCAGGTCGAGGCTGCTCGTCGCCACGACGATGCGGACCGCGCCGGTCTTGAGGCCGGATTCCACTCTTTCACGCTCGTCGCGGTCGATGCTGCCGTGGTGCAGGGCCATGCATGGCTGCCACTGGGGCCGGGCGAATGTGATCGCGTGGAACCAGCGCTCCGCCTGGGAACGCGTGTTGGTAAAGACAATCGTGGGTACAGCCGGGTCCAGCTGGGCCAGCACGTCGGGCAGCATCGTGAGGCCCATGTGCCCGGCCCAGGGCAGGCGTGACAAGCTCGATGGCAGCACGGCGCGGATCTGGACGGGTCTGTCGATCTTGGCCTGGATCAACCGTGCCTTGGCCGCGTGGAGGGGGACCCCCACCAGCACGTCCATGGCTTCCTTCGCGTTGGGTATGGTCGCGGACATCGCCCACGTGCGGAGTGTTGGCACCCAGGCGCGCAGGCGTGCGAGTGCGAGTTCGGTCGCGCTGCCGCGCTTGCTGATGATGAGGTCGTGCCACTCATCGACAATCACGCACCGCAGGGTGGAGAGCTGTTCACGGGCGTTTTCCCTCGTCAGGAAGAGGCACAAGGACTCGGGCGTTGTGACCAGCACGTGGGGCAGACGCTCGCGCTGCCTGGCGCGGATGGACGCGGCTGTGTCGCCGGTGCGTGATTCAACATTGAGGGGTAGGCCCATCTCCTGGATCGGCCGCTTGAGGGCCAGCTCGATATCGCGCGTCACCGCTCTGAGGGGAGTGATATAGAGCGTGTGCAGCCCGGGGTGTGCGGCGTGAGAATTGGACGTCCCTGTCATCATTTCCATGAGCGGGCCCATGAACGCGGCGTAGGTCTTGCCCGCGCCGGTGGGCACTTGAACGAGGCCATGTTCTCCGGCGGCGTATGCCTCCCACGCCCTACGTTGGAACTCCCAGACTTCCCAGCCCTGGGCGGCAAACCACGCCTCGATGCGGGCCAATGGCGTCACAGCCACCACGGCACCGGGCGTGCCACGCCCATTGCTGCGCGAGCGTGGGCGTCGACCTTGGTTCGAGGTTGGCTTGGGAGCTCGCGGCACGCGGAATAGTTGCGGCCCAAAGGCCCGCGAGGGGCGTTGCACACGTGCCACCCGTACGGTTGGTCCTTTGAGGAGGCCTCTGATGCGATCCCTGGTGTGGTTCCGATCCGATCTGCGCACGCAGGACAACGCCGCACTGCACCACGCGTGCAAAGCGAGTGACTCAGGGGTCGTTGCGCTGTTTGTGGTGTCTCCTCAGGAATGGCGTGCACACGACTACGCGCCGGCAAAGGTTGACCTTATTCTTCGGACACTCAAGGAGCTCTCGGAGGAGCTGCGCAACCTGCATGTTGCGTTGATCATCCGAACGGCCAAGAAGCCTGCGAGCGTGGCCGATATTGTCGTTGAGCTCGCGCGGGAACATGGGTGCGATTCCGTATTTTTCAACAAAGAGTACGAGGTCAACGAAGCGGTCCGCGATGCGCACGTCCGGAAGGCGTGCGAAGTGGCGGGCATCAAAGCCCACCCGTGCACTGACCAGTCGCTCATCGAACCGGGCGAAGTCAGGACGGGGGAGGGCCGATCCTACACCGTGTTCACTCCCTTCAAGAAGGCGTGCGTGCGGATACTTGGGGACCAGGGGGTGCGAGAGTGGGCGAATCCAAAGCCCCCAGCGGCCATGGTGGGTACACCCTGTGGAGTGCCCCAGGAAGTCCCCGGATGGACACGCGGCGCCCACGCCGACCGCTGGCCCGCCGGCGAGCGTGCGGCACGCAAGCGTCTTGCCGTGTTCGTGCGGGAGCTCGCAGCACGGTACCAGCATGACCGTGACTTTCCCGCACTGGCCGCGACCAGCGAACTCTCACCGCAATTGACGGTCGGTGCGATTTCACCACGGCAGTGCGTGCTTGCGGCGGTGGAGGCGAACAAAGGACGCATGGAGGGCGGCAGCGAGGGTCTGGCCTGCTGGATCACCGAGGTTCTGTGGCGCGAGTTCTACATACACGTCATGCACGCCTTTCCGCGGGTGTGCAAGCACCGGGCATTTCAGCCCTGGACTGAACGGGTCTCATGGATCGACAACGAGCGTCACTTCAAGGCCTGGACCGCGGGCACAACCGGCGTTCCAATCGTGGACGCGGGCATGCGCCAGCTTGCAAGCGAGGGCTGGATGCACAACCGCGTCCGCATGATCACCGCGATGTACCTGTCAAAGAACCTTCTCATCGACTGGCGGCGCGGAGAACGATGGTTCATGCAGAACCTGGTGGACGGGTTTCTGGCGAGCAACAACGGCGGGTGGCAGTGGAGCGCCAGCACCGGCACCGACGCGGCACCCTACTTCCGCATTTTCAACCCCATCACGCAGAGTGAGCGATTTGATCCGAGCGGAGAGTACATTCGCAGGCATGTTCGGGAGCTGCGGGACGTGGAGGGGAACGCGGTCCACGATCCATCGCGGTTGGCCCCGCTGGCACGGGCGCGCATCGACTACCCGGAAATGCTCGTCGAACTTTCGACAAGCCGCGCACGCGCCATTGCCGCGTTCCAGGCGGCCAAGGGGTGATCAGCCCGCGTCTGGCTCCAACGGTCCTTGCAGATCCGGGCTTGGGTCTTTGGTGAACGTCTTCGCGGTCTCGCCAACGCCTTCGAGCGTGATGGTCGTGATGTCGCGCAGCGACTGCTTGTAGGGCTTGTACTTCATGGGATCACGGTCGGCCCTTGCCACGTTGTCGAACTCGATGGTGGTTTCCAGACGGGCCCCGGTCATGATGCCGCGATCGACGTCGAACTCGACGTGGGCAATCCCGCTGCCCTTGGTGATGGTTGACTTGTAGAACGCGGAGAGGAGCCCCGTATTCGCGGGCATAGTGACGTTGGTCACCCCGCTTATGACGGCGATCCGGTGTCCGTCGCGATCGGTCACGCTGTCGAGGGTCCAATCGTGCGTAAACGTCAGGATGCCCGCGTTGCTGTCACGGTATCCCGTAGACGTCCAGTGGCTGCCGATGGGCCTGGGCTCGCCCGGCACGCAGGCGAACGCGGTGCCGATGAAGACGAGGGCGATCACGGTGGCGTCGGCTGCCGTGTTGCGGGCGATCATGCCGAGGAGCGTCGACTTGCCGACGCCGGAGCCGGCGAAGATGCCGAGGCGCTGGCCGCGGCCGCACGGCATGCAGGTGTCGATCGCGCGGACGCCGAGGCGCA
>CALLYM010000068.1 GCA_937858155.1 uncultured Phycisphaerales bacterium
CAACACCGGCATAGCCAGCGACACCACCGACGGCAGCAAGTCGGTCACGGCGGCGGGCAAGGAGGTCATGCTCAAAAACAAGTCCTACTTCAAAAAAAGCACGGGCGACGAAGCCGCGACCAAGGCCCAGGGCATGGGCGTCGTCACGCACCAGATCCAGGGCAAGGTCTACTTCACGGCGTGGTCGATGGACGTGAAGTTCGAGGGGGAGAATGTCGTCCGGCACCTGGACTTGACGACGCATAACCATGCGTCGCCGCCGGGGCAGACGCCGCCGTTTCCGCATGTCGACGGGATGGCTCCACCTGACGAGAGCACAACAAAGAAGTGTCCCGGCAAAAGTTCTTGCACTCGCAAGCCAACCAAGAGCGAGTATGCACGACTTCGCTCCGATTCTCCAAGTGACGCCGCGAAAGCAAGAGTAAACAAGGTGGCATCGAAAGTATGTTACATCCACGGAGGCAATCCGGTCGCAAAACTCGAAGCCGATCATATTTATCCTCTAAGCAGCATCGCGGATACTCCGGGGTTTGCCTGCTTGGATCGCGATACGCAGGCGGATATCGCGAACACGCCGTCGAACTTTGACGGAGCATGCCGCAGTTGCAATGGTTCAAAAAGCGACACGCACTGGGATAACTATGTAGGCCTCAAGACGAGCAAGATCGCCTACCCATTCAGCGTGCTACCCGCCCATCGCAAAGAACAGGCGGCACGGAGTGCCGCACAGAAGAAGATCATCGAGAAGAAAGTGTCCGACGCACCGTGCCCTGAGGGAGGTTGACATTGCACAAGCTCCATCTGCAGACCATTCACGAGCAAGTCAATCATGAGGGAAATCCAACGGTGTTCGCGTATCAGGACACCACCAATCTCGAACCCTTGCCGGTCCCATCATCTTGGAAAGAACTGGTTTCCGCTCCTGACGCTGGACTCCGGGCGGCCGGAATGGTTTGGGGGCCTCTCGCGCGACTACTGCCGCGGACTATCACCATGCTATCCCGTTGCGTCCAAGATGCGGCGATCGTGCTGACCGAATCCAAACCGCCGTCGCTGGTTTATATAATGCAAGAAGGCGATCTCGTGTTGGCCAGGCGGGGCTACCTACCCACCACCGAAATGCCAGACATATCGAGAAGATTCTCGGTGGACCTTCACCCCCTCTACTCGGTACACAACGGCTGGATCAATCTCTATTCCGACGATTCCGGTCCCCTGCCGACAAGTGATTGGCGGCCTATCGGAACTGATCTAAAGACGGCACTTCATCCGATATTCTGGCAGAGTGGAAGCGCACTCGGATTCCAAATTTCGGAAACGCCCGCTGCGTGCTACATGTTGTGGAGCGATGGCGACGTTCAACGTATCGTGGACTTCTGGAAACAGCTCGACGACTTACTGTACGCGCCACTCCGAGGATTAGACTTGCATCCAAAGTACAAAACGCCCTAGGTTGCATGGTCGGTACATGCCCTCCCCCCTCCCCCAACACGCCGACGAGGCCTCCTTCCTCTGGCTCCTCCGCTCCAGGGCGGTCTGGCTGCCGCACTACCGCCTCAAGGACCTCGCCAAACTCGACGGGCGCGTCGAGGCGCATGTCGACGCCCTCCGCATCGGCGGCGACGACGCCTGGGAACTCTGCAAGGAGAACCTCGACAACTTCCCCGAGCCGGGCGAGGCCTTCGCCGCGGCGTCCGTCGCGTTCGAGTCCGGCAAGCAGGACCGCATCGACCACGTCCTCAACCACGCCCGCGACAACCCGGTCCTCCGCGCGCCAATCGTTTCCGCCCTCGCGTGGGACGCCCAACGCCTCTTCACCCCGCGCGCCGCCGCGCTCGCCCAAAGCACAGACCCGCTCCTCCAGCACCTCGCCCTCGCCACACACGCCCTCCTCCGCACCGACCCCGGTCCACTCCTCGCCACAGCACTTAAGTCCTCCGACGCCCCCCTCCGCGCCCGCGCGTTGAAAGCAATCGGCGAACTCCGGCGTGCAGACATGCTCTTCGAGGCCCAAGCCGCCCTCGCCGACAAGGACGCCGCCTGCGCCTTCCATGCGGCGTACTCCTGTGTGCTCCTGAAGCACGCCGCCGCGATTCCGATACTCCGCCGAATCGCCGAATCCTCGCCCGACCCGCTGCCCGCGTCGTCCTTCCCCGTCCGCGCCGCCATCCTCGCCGTCCGCGCGATGCCCCTCGCCGAGTCGAGCGCGTGGCACCGCGAACTTACCATGAAGAAACTCCTCCGCCCCGCCGTCCACGTCGCGGGAGCGTCGGGCGACGCGGCCCACGTTCCCTGGCTACTCGAACAACTCGGCAACCCGCTCGCCTCCCGCCTCGCGGGCGAGTCCATCTCACTCATCACGGGAGTCGATCTCGCTTACGAAGACCTCGACCTCACGGTCTACCCCGAAGACCCCCAAGGCCCCACCGAAGACGCCGAAGACGACAACACCCTGCCCGACCCCGACTCTTACCTGCCTTGGCCCGATCCCGCGAAGTTGCAAGCGTGGTGGAAGGCCACCGCGTCGAAGTTACCCGCCGGCAAACGCCTGCTCTGCGCCAAGCCAATCGACCCCGCGCAGGCTGCATCCGTCCTCGTCACCGGTTTCCAGCGCCAGCGCCGAGCCGCAGCGATTGAACTCGCTCTCCACAGCCCCAAAGACCCACTCGCCAACACCGCCGCGCGTGCCGACCGCTTACCCCGCTCCCGGAATCAGGCACATGAACTGGCTCGCCCATGAGTTGGTACTGTGGCGATAGATCGCCCTCGCTGGCTTCTGCTTCCGATACGACGGCCCCGCCCACTCGTCGCTTTGCTTGAAGTCCGAGATCCAGATCGCGCCGTCAAACATCTCGACGTGCCCTGCGGTGCTGCCCGTGTATGGCTGGATCACGATGACGTCGCCCTTTTGAGCCTTGTACCCCGTTTCCGAAATCTGCCGGAATCCTGCCTGAAGCAAGGATGGCCCGAAGTCCTTTGCATACGTCGTCCGTTGGAACGTTGCTCCTCCCGCCTCAATCGCCTGGCGGACGAATGCGGCGCACTTGCCCTGTGACTTCGCTCCCGCGTTTTTTTGGAGGTGTTCGACCGCTTTATTGACATCCCAGGCCATAATGACTCCTTGTTCCAGCCTTACACCAGCATACCCGATACTGGCGCGGCAGGTGCGACGAACCCTGCACTTTCGTCAAGTTGAATGGTGACGGCCCTTCCCCACTCGCAGGACATCGACGATCTAATCAGCGTCTCTGATGGGGACCGGTGCAATACCGAGGCCCACAGCGCGATGCACACTAGAGCTTATCCGTAAACGTGTTTCAGGAGAATTATGGAGCAGCCCAGGTGCAGGAAGCACTCGATGAGCACGGTGGAGTGGGCTGGCAAACTCCTCCCGGGCCACCCCGACCCGCGCCTCAACCTCGCGCTCACGCTCAAGACCGCCGGCCGTACCGACGACGCACTCACCGAGTACCGCCACGCCCTCGAGGTCCGCCCGGGGCACATCCCGTCGGTCCAGGCCCTGACGCGCCTCGAGGTCACCACCAATCAACGCAGCGACGACACCGCCGCCCACCTCGCGACTATCTCCCTTCAAGGCGAAACCCCCCAATGGCGCAACTGGGCGAAGATGGAACTCTCCAAGGCCCGCGAACGCTCGCACCCTTAACCGCAGAGTGGCTGATGATCCGCGGTTCCGGGTCGCAGGATGCCGCAACTTTCAGGCGGCTTAGATACTTCTGGCAAAACCTGCATCACCCTCCCCGCGTCGTCCGGCGGTGTAGGCTCAGCGCGTGCCGAAAGGAGGCGTGCCATGACCTGGAAACAGCGTGCGGCGTGGTTTGTGCTAGGTGCGGTGACGGTGTTGGGGCTGGTGGCCTTGTGGGTGTTGGTGAAGCGTGTCCAGCGGCGTCCAGAGTTCGCTGGAAACGGACGCACCGGGTGCAGGACGACCAGCGCAAGCGGCGACCGCTGGCCATTCGCCTGAGCGGGGAAGTTCGCTTGTCCCGGCGGCTGGCACGTCCATCGAGCACACGCGTTCACCGTCGGTGGTGCGCGACCATGTCAACCGCTCCCGTCCGTCGCTCGTCACCAGCCCAGCGTTCTTGAGAGATCGAAGGGTGCGTTGGACGTGATTCATGCCAACGCGAAGCGACGGGTGCGTGTGCAGCAGACGCTTCCGCAGAAGCCGTGAGGTCAACGGTTCCTCGATCGCCTGCAACACTGCGCGGCGGTACTTGCCCGCCTGCACTTAGGAGCGGAGCATGAGAAGTTGTTGATCATGCTCAATTGGTAGCGGCATCGTCCCTTCTCCTTGCACCTCTCTTGCCCACAGTTCACCCAGCCGCGTCAGCTGGTACAACCGAGACTGCATCAACGTCGGCGTCACGCACCGCACTAGACCGGCGTGCGAACACCGTCGGAGCGTTGACTGCACCGTTTTGATGGGCAGAATCGTCTGCTCAGCAAGTTCCCTTGCACACCGCGGCACACACAGCAGCGGGAGCAACCGATCACGCGCGCTCAGCACCCCTCGCTCACCTCGTGACTGTGCGGGCTGCCTTGGACGCGAGCCGCTCACCCAACACCTGCTGCAACCGGCGGAGGCCTGTAGCACCAGGCGCATGGTCCCCTTCCAGTCGCGTATCGCCTTCTGCCGGTGGGTGTGTAGTCGGGCAGCGCAACGTACGAGAGAAAGCTTGTGCAGGGGCCGTTCGACTTCATGCTCAGCGAGCATACGTTGCAGTGCATCTTCGGCGACAAAGCGTACGACAGCGATGCGATGGACGAGGACTTGGACGACGAGGATATCGGGCCGAGCACCTTAACGAAGGAGCCGGAATCCGCACGCATCGCGTTGGCCGCCGCGTGGCCGATGCACGTGTTCAGCATCCAGCGCACATCGTGGAAGGCCGCCTTGTCGTCATCGAACATCTCACGCCGTCCATGCGTCGCCGCAATCTTGGAAACCCAACGATTCCTGAAGTATGGGTCGCTGCCTTGACCGGCCCGCTTCGGCCGATGTTGTCGAGTTCGCGCTGACGCTCCACCCCTGTAGCCGCGCCAGCACTGTTAGCTCTATTGCTAGCGCGCCGTATTCCCGAGGGGGCGTACAGAGACAGAGCGGGACACAAACGACTTCAGCGCAATGCGCTGACGGGCGACGGTTCGGAAAGCTACAACTCGTTGGACTGTCACGCTCTGACGCTCACCGTCACGCGCTGACACTGCAGCGACAAAAGCGGGCGACCGGGATCGAACCGGCGACATTCAGCTTGGGAAGCTGACGTTCTACCGCTGAACTACGCCCGCGGTACTTGAGTTTTCGGAGGGGTCTTGCGGCCCTTCCGTCCGCGTGGGCGTCCTTGGAGCGTGTCCGCGCGGCGCTTGTCTTTCAGAAAGCACGGGTGATAGGAGTCGAACCTATAACCTCCTGATCCGTAGTCAGGTGCTCTATCCAATTGAGCTACACCCGCCTCCCGACGGCTTGGGGCCGCCGGTCGTGGACTCAAGCCTAACCACCTCGGATCGAAAGGGCAAGTCGAACCCACCGAACACATGCTTGACGCTCTGAATTTGGCTTCACGGGGTGTTACCCAAACGACTTGATTCCACGCCTTTGCCTTCCAAACATTCAGGCTCCCCAAAGCGCTTCCATCCGGGCCAGGCGGCCCAAAGCGACGGGGTTGCCAGATCAGAAGGACCTCGCCCGCAATGGCCCACTCTCGTACCGCCAAGAAAGCCGTCCGCCAGAACGCCGCCCACCGCGCTGTCAACCGCTGGCGCCTTCGCACGATGCGTGAGGCGATGAAGGAGTTCAACGACTCACTCGCGCACGGCACGGTCGCGCAGGCGAGCGACAACTTCAAGAAGGTATCGCGGATCATCGATCGTACTGCTCAGAAGGGCGTAATCCACAAGAACCAGGCCGCCCGGCGCAAGAGCCGCATGAGCGCCAAGCTGAAAGCGATGAAGACCAGCGCGAAAGCGGGCTGAACTTTTTCACAAGTTTTGACCACGTCAAAGGCACCCCACGAGGGTGCTTTTTGCATGCACCCACAACCTTTCACGCTATTGACCCG
Source organism: uncultured Phycisphaerales bacterium (assembly GCA_937858155.1). Classification (GTDB taxonomy): domain Bacteria; phylum Planctomycetota; class Phycisphaerae; order Phycisphaerales; family UBA1924; genus BJHL01. Next base: position 6,081 of record CALLYM010000068.1, read on the forward strand.
AAAAGCCGCTGACAGGACTTGAACCTGCGACCCGCGCTTTACAAAAGCGCTGCTCTACCACTGAGCTACAGCGGCGGTGGGAGATAGTACGGCGGTTGTGAAACGGGGAAAAGGCGAATTACCACAGAGAACACAGAGTGTGAGAGAAGGAGAGGTGCCGGGTGTTTGTCGCTGCTGATGAAAAGAAGGCATGAGGCACACGGCATCGAGGCATCGCGGAAGGAGAAGGAAAGTCGAGGGGGGTTGGAGAAGTGGTCCCTTCTGCCGCGAAGCGTGGTTTATCCCCCATCGGACGAGAATGAGATCAAGCCAGCGTGTCGGGGTTGAACGGTACTTTGAGGAAGTCGCAGGCTTTGTGGGTGAGGGCGCGGCCGCGGCGGGTGCGGGCGAGGAAGCCGATCTGGAGGAGGTAGGGTTCGACGACGTCCTCGAGGGTGCCGGCGTCTTCGTTCATGGTGGCAGCGATGGTTTCGAGCCCGACGGGGCCGCCTTTGTAGGTTGTGGCGATGGCGCGCATGAAGGCGCGGTCGAGTTCGTCCAAGCCAAGATCGTCGATGCCTTCGAGTTTGAGTGCGCCGGCGACGCACATGTCGTTGACCGCGCCGTTGGCTTTGACCTGCGCCCAGTCACGGACGCGGCGGAGGAGGCGGTTGGCGATGCGGGGCGTGCCGCGGCTGCGGGAAGCGATGGAGGCGAGTGCGGCGCGGTCTGCGTGGCTGACGCCGAGCAGGCCGCAGGAGCGTTCGAGGATCTTGAGGAGGTCGGGCTGGGAGTAGTACTGGAGGTGGTGGGTCAGGCCGAAGCGTGAGCGGAGGGGGGAACTGAGCAGGCCCGCGCGGGTGGTTGCGCCGATGAGGGTGAAGGGGCGGCACTTCACTTGGACGGTTCGTGCGGCCAGCCCAGCGTCGAGTGTGACATCGATCTTGAAGTCCTCCATCGCGGGGTAGATGAACTCCTCGACGGCGATGGGGAGGCGGTGGATCTCGTCGATGAACAGGATGTCGCAGTGTTCGAGGCGCGTGAGTGCGGCGACGAGGTCGGTGCCCTTGGCGAGCGCGGGGCCGCTGGTGACGTAGATCTTGCTGCCCATTTCCTGCGAGAGGACGTGGGCGAGGCTGGTTTTGCCCAGGCCCGGCGGGCCGTGGAGGAGGACATGTTCAAGCGGCTCGCTGCGTGAGCGGCTGGCGGAGATCGCGATGCGGAGGCGCTCGATGAGGTCGGTCTGGCCGACGTACTCGTCAAGGCGCGTGGGGCGCAGAGCCCAGTTGGCCTGCTCCTCCTGAGGGAGCGATTCGGAAGAGATGAGGCGAGAGGTAGACACCGGGGGGAAAGATTGAGCAGAAAATGGTCTTAGCAGGTAAGTGGCCACGGGGGCACGAAGAGTGCAGGCGAGCGGTCAGTCCATCGGGAGGCCTTTTTTCTTCCAGAGGTCGATGAGTTCGGTGAGGGGGATGATCTCGCTCACGATGCCGGTGCCGGCGTCGCCCTTGGTGAGCGTGCCGTCGGGCTGGTAGTAGCTGGTCGTTTCGGGCATGCCTTCCGCCAGCCGAGTTGTAAGTTTCCAGGGGAGGCTGTCAGACTTGGGGCGCTCAAGGGAGTCCTTGCGGAGCGTAATGCGTTCCGCCTGGGACTGATAGGCGTAGAAGCCGTACTCAAGAGGCACGCCCTTGCGGACAAGGAGCTGCGGCAGGAGGTAAGACTCCACGCGGCTGATGTACCCCTCGCCCATGATTTGCGGCTGGATGGTCTTGGGCTGCTCGCCGGGGCTGCTCACGAGAACCTGCATTTTGTCCTTGTAGCGGGCGCCAGTCTCTGAATGGGTCTGGTCGGTCGCCAGGGCTTTGCGCTTGCCGTCTTTGTCTTTGGGGGCCATGCCGCCGGAACGGATTGTCATGAGGACCGACCAATTCTCCTCCTGGCGGTCGTAGGCCATGTGGAAGATGCTCTGAGAATCTACGACGCTCTCGTTCTGGAGGAAGCGGGCGTCGATGCGGACGATCCAGCCCTCGCGCGAGGCGCCGGCCTCGCGGCCCGTAGAGGTCCGCACTCGCCGGTAGCCCACCTCCACGTCGTCCATGCGTTTGCCAGTCTTGGACGGCTTGTAGAGGCGTTCGAAGCGCTCGGGCTGCGCGCTCACGATGCTCTGGATGTCGTCCCTTGTGACGGTGTCAAAGAACTTGACGCCCGCCGTCACCATCGCGGCGCGTGCTTCGCGGGCTTTGACCGTGTCGGCGAACTTGGCCCCCCCCACCGTCAGCTCGTAAATCGTGCGGGCGCGCTCGAACTTGGACTTGGTGGTGAAGAGTTCGAAGGTGATGAACTGGTCCTGGCCGATGCGCGCGGCGGTGAAGCCGCGCACGACCGGGTCCTGCTTCTGGAGCATGGGCGGGAGTTCGACGTAGCAGCGTTCGATGGGCAGGTCGTTGCCCTCGTTGCGGATGGTGAGCTTTTGCCCCGGCGCAGGGTCGCGGGAGAGCACAACCGCCGCGGCCTTGGGTGCTTCCTTGGCGACGTTCTTGGTGGGATCAACCTCAAGCACGCGGTGGGCATCCAAGAGTTGCTGGACGGCCTCATCGACGAGCTTGGCCAGTGAAAGGTCCTTGCGGGCGGTGCGGGGTGTCTGGACTTTGATCACCCAGGACTGGTCCTTGGCCTGAAAGGTGGCGGCGGTATTGCCGGCCATCGAATCGGCGACAACTTCCGCCCCTTCGGGCACGAGCATGGTGAGGCCGATGGACTCGATGGTGAGCGGCTCGGTGTTGAAGGTGATCGGCTCGTCGGCCGCGAGCTGCGGTTGGGGGTTGGCGGAGGGCGCTTGGGGCCGAGCGGCGGGCGCGTTGGCGGGGATGCGGACCGGCGGCGTCGTGCGTTGCGTGGTCTGGGCTGCGGCCAGAGATGAAGCAGTAAGGAGGGTGGTCAGGAAGGTGCTCTTCATGGTGACTCCGTTCTTGGCTCGCCAGCAGGGCGACCGCGGTTGGGACCGGTTCGGTATGATCATCGGCTTGTGGAGCATCTCTGCTTCAGGCTCGACGGCGCGGGACCCGCGCATTCAATATATGGTGCGGGCTGGTGGCGGGTTGGTTCCTGGCTGGTTCGGGTGATTTTCGCACTGGGGAGATTGACCCAGGGCAGGCGGGGTCTAATGTTCTCCCCCTGCGCGCGGCGAGGTTCACCTTGCGGCGTGCGTGGGCATCTTTGTCACCCCGGCGTTGGTGGTCTCGAAGGTGGTCGTTGTGTCTGTGTGCTGAAAGGACCGTTCGCATGCAAGGCGGCAAGATCAGGATTCGGATGGAAGCCTACGACCACCTCGCCCTCGACGCGAGCGCAAAGGAAATCGTGGAGCACGCGAAGCGGACGAACGCAAAGGTCGCCGGGCCCATCCCGCTGCCGACGCGGATTGAGAAGTACACGGTGCTGCGTTCGCCGTTCATTGACAAGAAGAGCCGCGAGCAGTTCGAGATCCGGACGCACAAGCGGATCATCGACATCATCGAGCCCAACGCGCGCACGGTCGAGGCCCTCAACCGCCTCGTCGTCCCCGCCGGTGTGTTCGTGAAGATCAAGGCGTAGTTGGAATTCCAGACCCACGGGCTCTTGCTCGTGGGTTTTTCAATCCCAGGCAATGCGGACGATCAGGGCACAGTGTGCGCCGGATTCCGCGGGAGGCATCAGGATGAGTATCGCACTGTTGGGCAAGAAACTTGGCATGACCCGTGTGTACGTGGACAAAGGCGTTGCTGTGCCCGTGACGGCGATCGAGCTTGGGCCCTGCGTCGTGACGCAGCTGCGCACGAAAGAGAAGGACGGGTACACCGCCGTGCAGGTGGGCTTCGACGAGGTTGCCCCGCGGAACAGCACGATCCCGGTGATCGGCCACGATCACAAGGCCGGCACGACCCCCAAGCGTTTCCACCGCGAGTTCCGCGTGAGCGAGAAGGACCTTGCGAACTACACGCTCGGCCAGGTGCTCACCGCGGCGGCGTTCGAGAAGACCGCGTTCGTGGACGTCATCGGCACGAGCAAGGGCAAGGGCTTTGCGGGCGTTATGAAACGCCACAACTTCAAGGGGTTGTTCGCGTCGCACGGCACCGAACGCAAGCACCGCTCGCCCGGCTCCATCGGCGGCCTGGGCAGCAACCGTGGTTACGGCGGCGGCCTGTTGAAGGGCAAGCGCATGGCGGGGCACATGGGCGCGGAACGAGTGACCGCCCGCAGCCTGGACATCATCCGCATTGACACCGCGAAGAATCTGCTGCTGGTCAAGGGTCCCGTCCCGGGTCCTAACAACGGCATGGTTGAGGTTCGCACCGCCATCCGTTTGTACAAGACGAAGGGGAAGAAGCAGGCGGAAGTGGCGGGCAAGTGAACAGTTGCCTAGTATCTCCACCCCGCCCCGTTTGCTGAAGCGGACATGGACGGGGAACATGGTCGGTCGAGAGTGATCTCATCAGCGGGTGTGTCGGCAATACACCCGGTGAGCCTGAAGGGTCCGGAAGGCGGGAACGCCGGAAGGAAACTAGCGGGCAGCGACAAAGAACTGCGGCTTTGGTCCTTTCGATCAACGCCGTCATGCCGAGTCGATGCCGATCCACCCCGCACGCAAGGTGCGTGCAGCACCGGGAAAAGTTCCCCGGGGCGACTGGAGGTGAGACGGCTAGGCGAGTGAAGGGCTTCCCGCCCGTTCCCAGCAGGTTCGCCTGCGGATTGGGAGCATGTGCGGGCGGGTGGCTCAGGCGTCGGACGAGGTAAAGACTCATGCAAGTCCCCGTCTACAACATGCAGGGCAAGGAAGTGTCCTCCCTGTCGATCGATGAAGCCGCTCTTGGCGGCAGCGTGAACGCTGCGCTGATCAAGCAGGCGTACGTGCGGTATCACGCGAACCAGCGTCAGGGCTCGGCGCGGACGAAAAACCGTCACGACGTCGAGGGCTCGACGCGGAAGATTTACAAGCAGAAGGGGACGGGCAACGCCCGCCACGGCGACCGCAAGGCCAACCTGTTCAAGGGCGGCGGTCACGGCCACCACAAGCAGAAGACGCGTGAGGACTTCCGGCTGGACATGCCGAAGAAGATGCGCCGCAAGGCCAACCGTAACGCGCTGCTCGCCAAGCTCGTGGACAACGAGGTGCGGGTGGTGGAAAACTGGGCGATGAAGTCGCCCAAGACCAGCGACTTCTCCGAGTTCCTGAGCAGCATCAAGGTCGATCGGAGCGTGCTGGTGGCGTTGCCGATGGAGTTTGAGGCCGGGAAGAACGCGATGCTGAGCGCGCGGAACCTGGACAGCGTGAGCGTGTGCCGGGTCGACCAGATCAACGCGTTCAGCATGCTGAACGCACGGTACATGGTCATCTCGAAGGCGGACCTGGAGGCGTGGCTGAAGGGCGCGTCGAGCCAGACCGGCAAGGAGGCGAAGGTGAGCCCGATGGGGCGCGTCGCTTCCACCGAATCCGCGAAGCCCAGCACGCCGCGCGGCGGCAAGGCGCCCAAGAAGGCGCCCGCGAAGAAGGCGTCCGCCAAGACATCTGCCAAGAAGACGGAGGTGAAGTGAAATGCCCGCCCACGTCGATGCATCCTACATCCTGAAGAAGCCCCTGCTGAGCGAGAAGAGCACGTGGGCGATGAACGAGCAGAACCGCTACGCGTTCATCGTGGACGCGCGTGCGAGCAAGGACGAGATCAGGGCCGCGGTGGAGAAGATCTACAAGGTCCGGGTGGAGGGCGTCTCTACCCAGCGGAAGAAGCACAAGGAGAAGCGATTCCGCACCGGCGTCGTGATCCCCGCCGACACCAAGAAGGCCATCGTGAAACTGCACAAGGACGACAAGCTCGAGCTGTTCTAAGGCTCGCCCCGAGGTACACCCATGCCTATCCGTGTATACAAGAAGACCAGCGCCGGGCGTCGCAACGCCAGCGTGAACATGCACGCCGAGGTGACCAAGTTCACCCCCGAGCACTCGCTGATGACCCCGCTGCCCAAGAGCGGCGGACGCAACAACCGGGGCATCATCGTCTCCCGCGGCATCGGCGGCGGCGTGAAGAAGATGTACCGCAAGATCGACTTCAAGCGTTTCGATCGCGACGGCGTCGAGGGCAAGGTGGTGGGCGTTGAGTACGACCCCAACCGCTCCTGCCACATCGCGCTGGTGCAGTACAAGGACGGCGAGAAGCGCTACATCATCGCGCCCAACGGGCTGACCGATGGCATGACCGTCGAGGCCAGCAGCACCGGCCCGGTGGAGCCCCAGGTGGGCAACGTAATGAAGCTTCGGTACATCCCCACGGGCCTGGACGTGCACTGTGTGGAGCTGATCCCCGGGCGCGGCGCGCAGATGTGCCGCAGCGCGGGCACCTATGCCAAGCTCAGCAACCGCGAGGATGACTACGCGACCCTCGTGCTGCCCAGCGGCGAAGTACGTCGCGTGCCGCTCGAGTGCCGGGCGACGATCGGGCAGGTCGGCAACCCCGACCACCGCCTGCGCATGCTCGGCAAAGCCGGGTTGTCGCGCCTGATGGGCATCCGTCCGATCACGCGTGGTGTGGCCAAGAGCCACCATGCCCACCCGCTGGGCGGCGGCAGCGGCCGCAGCAAGGGCAACCGCCCGCTGTGCGGCCCCACGGGCGTGCACGCCAAGGGCGGCAACACGCGGAACCCGAAGAAGGCGAGCAAGAAGCTGATTCTGCGGCGGCGTATCAGCAAGCGGTACGGGCAGAAGAAGTAAACCAAGTCACTGAGTCATCAAGGTCACGAGGTCGGGAAGTCAGGAAGCCGGAGCATCTATGGGACGCAGCCTCAAGAAAGGTCCGTACGTCGACGAGCGACTCTACTCCAAGGTGGAGAAGCTGAACCAGACGCGCAAGAAGGAGCCGCTGAAGACATGGGCCCGGCGGTGCACGATCGTTCCCGAGTTCGTCGGGCACACGTTCAAGGTGCACAACGGGAAGGTCTTCAACGACGTGTTCGTGACCGAGGACATGGTCGGCCACAAGCTGGGCGAGTTCAGCAGCAGCCGGACGTTCCGCGGCCACACGAACAAGAAGGAAGGCATCGACGGCGGCGAGGCAGCGCCGGCGGCCCCCGCGAAGAAGTAAGTCACGCACGAGCATTGTCACGCACGATTCAGGGAACAGACCCGTGAAGATCCACAGCACCAAACTCCAGAAGGCGATGGACGGCAAAGGCGTCTCGGCGCAGCAGCTGGCGGAGGTCGTCGCGGCCCCCGCGAACGGCACGACGCCCGCGTCCCGCGAGGCCCGCGTCGGGCAGGCCACCCGGGCGGTCAACAACTGGCTGGACGGCAAGGACCACCCCCGCTGCGACGCGAAGACCATCAAGCAGATCGCGCAGTACCTGGGCGTCCGCACCGTGGACATTTGCACGTTTACGAGCAAGGTGTGCCACCACCGCGGCAGCCCTCGCAAGGCGAAGCTGCTGACCGACCTCATCAAGGGCAAGCGCGTGGACCAGGCCCTGAACCTGCTCACGTTCAACACCAAGCGTGCGGCGTGCAACATCAAGCGGTGCCTGAACGCGGCGATCACGGACGCGGAGGCGGCCGAGGCGGACACCACGCAGCTGTTCGTTGTCGAAAGCCGCGTGGACAACGGGCCCGTCATGAAGCGATTCCAGCCCAAGGACCGCGGGCGTGCGCACGCGATCCACAAGCCCTTCAGCCACATCACGATCTCGGTCGAGGAAAAGAGCGCCCGCTGATCGGCGCGTGAAGAGAACCACCATGGGACAGAAGACACATCCATTCGGTCTGAGGCTGGGCATCACCGAGGCGCACAAGAGCCGCTGGTACGCGCCCAAGGCGCTGTACGGGGAACTGCTGGTCGAAGACCAGAAGATCCGCGCGTGGCTGGACAAGCGCCTGAACAAGCGCCCCCCGAACGCCGCCGTTTCCGACATCCACATCGAGCGCACCCGCGAGGAGCTGAAGGTGGTCATCAAGACCGCCCGCCCCGGGCTGGTGATCGGGCCCAAGGGCGCCGAGATCGAGCGGATGACCGAGGAGCTGCAGTACATGACGGGCCGCAAGGTCGCGATCTCCGTGATCGAGGTCAAGAACTCGGACATGGACGCGAAGCTGGTGGGCGAGGCCGTGGCCGAGCAGCTGGTCAAGCGTGCGTCGTTCCGTCGTGTGGTCGCAATGAAGTGCGACGCGGCGATGGCGGCGGGCGCGAAGGGCGTCAAGGTCCGCATCAGCGGTCGCCTTGGCGGCGCGGAACTGGCCCGCGTGCTGGAAGTCAAGCGCGGCAGCCTGCCCCTCTCCACGCTCCAGGCCAACATCGATTACAACACCGCCGAGGCGGTGACGACCTACGGCGTGATTGGCGTGAAGGTGTGGATCTACAAGGGGATGTTCGACGCGACGCAGCGCGACGAGACCGAGTCCAACGCCGCAGGCGGGCGTGCGCGTGCACGCGGCCGCAAGTAAATCACTGGAGCACGACCGGGCCTTCCGGCCCGCCGACGATCTGGAGTTGATGTATGGCCCTGATGCCGAAGAGAGTGAAGTACCGCAAGGAGCAGCGCCGGGTGCGTCCGCGCAAGGCGACGAAGGGCAACTACGTCGCCTACGGCGACTACGGCCTGCAGTCCCTTGAGGGCGCCTGGGTGAAGGGCACGCAGCTCGAGGCGGGCCGTATCGCGGCGATGCACTTCGTGAAGCGAGAAGGAAAGCTCTTCATCCGCGTCTTCCCGGACAAGCCGATCTCCAAGAAGCCCCTGGAAACCCGAATGGGAACAGGCAAGGCGGAGGTGGATTACTGGGCAGCCCGGGTGAAGCCCGGCACCATCCTCTTCGAGATGGCCGGCGTCCCAGAGCGCACCGCGAAGATGGCCCTCCTGCGCGTTGCGATGAAGATGCCCGTCAAGACCCGGTTTGTCGGCCGCCGCGTCCGCGTCTAAGCCTCCCCGACCAACTACCACGACCACTGATTGAAGGACTGAACTCATGAACGGCAAAGAAGTGCGGGTGATGAAGGACGACGAGATCAAGCTGGAGCTTGCGAAAGTCCGCAACTCCATCTATGACCTGCGCAGCAAGCGCGAGACCGAGACCGTCACGGACACGACCCGCGCCGGCAAAGCCCGCAAGGACGTTGCCCGCCTGCTCACCGAGCAGCGTGCACGCCACCTGAAGGCCAACCCCAAGCCCACCCGCGGCGCAGCCCCGACGGCGGAGCCCAAGGCCGCCGCGAAGAAGAAGACCAGCACAAAGCCCGCAAAGGCAGCGACGAAGTAAGCAGATTCCCGAGGAACGAACCCCATGGCCACCCCGAAGCCAACTCCAAAGACAACCGCCGCCGAAAAGGCGCCCGCCGCCCCCAAGGCCGTGAAGGCTGCCGCTCCCAAGGTGGCCGCGCCCAAGGCTCCCAAGACCGTGAAGGCCGCGAAGGGTGCGCACCACCACGCCGGCGCCAAGCTGGCGAGCAAGACACCCCCCAGCCCCCTGGCGAAGGACCTGAAGGGCACAAAAACGGGTGTTGTGGAGTCTGACAAGCGCCCGCAGACGCGGCGCGTGGTGGTTGCGTACGCCAGCAAGCACCCCAAGTACGGCAAGTACATCCGCCAGCGGACCGTGCTGCACGTGCACGACGACAAGAGCGAGTCCCGCGTGGGTGACGTGGTTGAGGTCGCGCCCTGCCGCCCGTTCAGCAAGACAAAGACGTGGCGTCTGGTGAAGGTGGTCGAGCGTCGCAGCGAGCTCGCGGCGGCCTTGGCCAGCGCGAAGGCCATCGGCGAGGCGAAGGACTAAGCAACAGGCCCCCTACCGCGGCCAACGGGTCAACCGCAGGAACGAACGTCAGAGAGGATCGCAGTCATGCTCCAGCAGGAAACAAGGTGCGAAGTGGCGGACAACAGCGGCGCGAAGATCGCGTACGTGATCCGCGTGTACGGCGGCTCGACGGGCAGCGGAAAGTTCACACGCCGCGTGGCGGGCGTGGGCGACCGCGTGTTCGTGTCGATCAAGAAGGCGCTCCCCGGGGCGGACGTCAAGCCCGGCGACAAGAGCAAGGCCGTGGTGGTGCGGACCACCAAGGCGACGCGTCGTGCGGACGGGTCGTACGTCAAGTTCGACAGCAATGCCGTGGTGCTGATCCAGGACGACGGCAACCCCAAGGGCACGCGCATCTTCGGGCCCGTCGCCCGCGAGCTGCGCGACAAGAACTACATGAAGATCGTCTCGCTCGCGAGCGAGGTGATCTGAGGTCGGTCCAGGAGTGAGGTAGTCAACGAGGTACGAAGTTCGGTCGGTATCAAGGAATCAGCCATGCCAGCGCATGTTCGAAAAGGCGACACAGTGATGGTCACGTCCGGCTCCTTCAAAGGGCAGGTGGGCGAGGTCATCCGCGTCAACCCCAAGCACTCCGAGGTGATCGTCAAGGGCATCAACCTGAAGACCAAGCACATGAAGCCCACCCGCGTGACGCCCCAGGGCTCCATCATCACCAAGGAAGGCCCGATCCACATCAGCAAGGTCAGCCCCGTGGTGGACGGCAAGCCCGTCCGCGTGGGCTTCCGTGTTGAGAAGGACGGCAGCAAGGTCCGGATCGCCAGGCACAAGGGCAAGGAAGTGGGCACCATCGGCGTCGCCGTGAGCCCCGCGAGCAAGAAGAAGTAATCCCAACGAACCACCCTCGCAAGAGGTCTCCGCAGAGGTAGCACGCCATGTCGAAAGAAGCACCAGCACCTAAGGACAACGCCAAAGCCCAGGAGCACGCCGCGAAGAACGCGGCGAAGGCCGCCGCCAGGAAGGCGCCCTCGACGGGCGGCCACGGCGGCAAGAAGTACTCGGCCGAGGTGATGGCCGCGGCCGAACAGCCCGCGAAGGAGCCGCCGCGCCTCAAGACCCGCTACGAGCAGCAGGTCCGCCCGAAGCTCGCGACGGTGCACGGCGTGAAGAACCGCTTCGCGCAGCCCAAGCTCGAGAAGATCGTGATCAACATCAACGTGGGGCGGCACCTGGAAGGAACAAAGGTCCCACCGAACGTGCGCGACCAGGTCATCGACACGATCAACAAGATCAGCGGCCAGAAGCCCATCATGATCCGCAGCCGGAAGAGCGTGAGCAACTTCAAACTGCGCGAGGGCTACGAGTCCTCGTACATGGTCACGCTCCGCCGCGACCGCATGTGGTTCTTCCTTGACCGCCTCATCAATCTCGCCACACCCCGTATCAAGGACTTCCGCGGCCTCAACGACAAGGCCTTCGACCGGCAGGGCAACTACGCCATGGGCCTGACCGAGCAGGGCGTGTTCCCCGAGATCAACATGGCCGACGCCCAGTTCACCCACGGCATGCACCTCAACCTGGTCTTCAAGAACTCCGACGCCAAGCTCAGCCGCTTCGTGCTCGAGCAGTTCGGCATGCCCTTCACCAAGCCCGAGGAAAAGGCCGTCCGCAAGTCGGCCGCACCCGCACCGGCGGCCCCGGCGGCGACCAACTGAGTACGCGAGCAATCGGGGCCCCAATCCCCGTGATCTGAGAGAGAGTTTCACGCGTCGTGAGAGCACGACGCCCAGCGGGAAGGAACACGATGGCGACCAAAGCGCAAGTTGCCAAGTCTAATCGGAAGCCCAAGTTCAGCACCCGCATCGTGCGCCGGTGCGAGCTCACCGGGCGGGCCCGCGGCGTGTACCGGAAGTTCCGGATCAGCCGCATCATGCTCCGCAAGCTTGCCCTGGAGGGCAAGATCCCGGGCATGAGGAAGGCCAGCTGGTAAGCCCACGAGGGGCCCTGATTGGACCGACGCGTCGAACGACTGACGAAGGCACACTGAGCAAGATCGAGGTTTGAGATGGCGATTGTTGACCCCATCGCGGACATGCTGACCCGGATCCGGAATGCCGTCCGGAACCGTTCCAAGAAGGTGGACGTGCTGAACAGCAAGGTCTGCCGCGGCATCGCGGGCGTGCTGAAGGACGAAGGCTACATCGACAGCTTCGACGTCGTCGAAGATGGTCGCCAAGGCCTCATCCGCCTGAAGCTCCGCTACGGCCCGTCGGGCGAGGCGGTGCTTCACAGCCTGAGCCGCCAGAGCAAGCCCGGCTGCCGGCGCTACTCGCAGGTCGGCGAGATTCCCAAGCCCGTGCAGGGCCTTGGCATCGCGATCGTCTCGACCAGCCAGGGCGTGCTCTCGGATCGGGCGTGCCGTGAGAAGCGCGTCGGCGGCGAGTTGTTGTGCACGATCGATTGAACCTGAGAATCCGGCGGAAGCCCGGCGCAGGACGCCGGTGAGCCGCACGCCTTGAGGAGTGTCTGGAATGTCTCGAATCGGAAAGAAGCCAGTGCCGGTGCCCGCGGGTGTGAAGGTCGCGGTGAAAGACTGCATCGTCAACATCGAGGGCCCCAAGGGCAAACTCAGCATGACGCACCGCCCGGACGTGGTGGTCAGCTTCGCGGACGCGGAAAAGGCCATCAAGGTCGAGACCTCCAAGACCGCCGGTGTCGACGCCTCGGCCTACTGGGGCACGACCCGCGCCATCCTCCGCAACATGGTCGAAGGCGTCACCAAGGGCTACGAGAAGCAGCTCGAAGTCGTCGGCGTCGGCTGGACCGCCGCCGTCATGGGAAAGAAGCTCAAGCTGACCGTCGGCCTGGCCAACTCGATCAACCTCGACATCCCCGTCGGCCTCACGGTCGCGGTCGATAAGGCGATGGTGAAGGTCTCCGGGCCCGACAAGCAGCTCGTCGGCCAGTTCGCCTCGGCGGTGCGTGCGACCCGCAAGCCCGAGCCCTACAACGGCAAGGGCATCAAGTACACCACCGAGACCATCAAGCGCAAGCAGGGCAAGCAGTTCGGCGCCTAATCGTGAGTTTCCTTTCCGAAGCCCCCGCGGCGCTCGGACAAGCGTTCGGTTCGAAGGGACGTGTGGACGATGGACAAGCAGGTTTCAAAGAACATTCGGCGTTCGCGGCGGCGCATCGGCCTCCGCAAGCGCATCAGCGGCACGACCGAGCGCCCGCGCCTCGCGGTCTA
>CALLYM010000069.1 GCA_937858155.1 uncultured Phycisphaerales bacterium
AACAATGTCGGCCTGCAGCCGAGCGAGCGAGAGCTTCGAGCGCCACGGCGAGACGGGCGAGAACCAAGCAAGTGTGATGACAACGCGGCGTGGCGCAAGCGAGGCGTTGAGGTCTTCCGGCAATGGCGCGGTGAAGATCACCGCCTTGTCGGGCGAGACGCGGCCGAAGCCCACACAGGTGACGCGATGATCGTCTGACGCAATTGCGCGCACCGGATCGGTGGCGCCAAGGCCTATCAGTCTCGCCGCTTCCTTGCGTTGGCGCGACCACTTCACATCGGGCGTGCGAAACTTGATCGCGTCGCAGATGGCGGCGCCGGAATCGCCCCATTGTGCCGACTGCGTCAGCAGCGCTTTCGCGATGAGCGCGCGGTCGCGGCGCGGCAGGCGATCGGGATAGGCACCGTCTTCGGACTCAAGCCCTTCGACGATTTGCAGCGCGGTGCGCGTGGCCGTCGCAGCGGCGGGGCTTGTGCCATAGGTGGGGCCGATGCCGGCCGAGATTGCGCCAAGCGGGGGCGCCGCGGCCACCAGTGCGTCTTCCTGCGTGTGCACGTCCTGCACAGAGAGTCGTGTGTCACCCGACGCGGGTGCGATGCGCGCACGCGGGCGTCCGCCTGGCGCCAGGATGTCGGGCTTCAGCGCGCCCCGTGCGCCAAAGCCCGAACGTGAAATGATGCTGGGCGCTCCGCGCCCATTGAACGGATGAAAGACGCTTAAGCCGCGCGGGTTTGCCGGCGCGGAGCTTGTCGCCGTTGCACCCACGGTCAACCCGTTGATGCATTCCGCCGGAGCCAGCAATGCACGCCGCGGCGCTGCATCGAGGAGGGCAAGCGCGGCGTGCTTGGCGCGTTCGCCTGCATCGAGCGCTTCGAATGCGACAGCATCGACGCCGCGCACCAGGAGCGGCTCTGTGGTGTTGCCGGCGGCGATGACAAACAAGACGCCATGCTTTTCGGCCCACCAATCGAGCAGCCGCGCAAGCCCGCTGATCCGGTTGGCATAGACCCGATTGGCGACGCCGATAGAGAGATTGACCACGAATGCTTCGGGCGCGGAGGCCGCACCTTCATTGTCGCCGAGCAAGGCTCGCTTCAGTGCGCGGTGGACCTGATCCAGCAGATGGAGGCCAAGGGTCTCTGGAAGTCCCCCGGCGGCAAGACTCCGGCCAGCACGCTGTACGCGGCCATGGTCCGCGAGATCAACACGAAGGGTGATGAGTCCCGATTCAGGAAGTCCGACAAAGGGCTGTTCAGCGCCACCCCGCACGCTACGCCAACCCAGCGATAACACCGACCGCACACACCCCCCGCCCCCACACCCGCCCCGGCCCGTACCCCCGCCGGGGCGTTTCTGCTGGATGCCGGCCGAACTCAAGCCCAGGCCGACGAGAACCGATGTATATACTTTGTATCGACGATGGAGGTACAGCCCCGGGAGCCCGCCATGATCAAGACCCTCACCAAGCACGGCAACAGCTACGCGCTGGTCATCGACAAGCCCATCCTGGAACTGCTCAAGTTTGACCCCGAGGCACCCCTGGAGGTCAGCACGGACGGCAAGGTGCTGCTGGTCCGCCGCGCGCCCGACGCCGCCCGCGGGGCCCGCGTGGCAAAGTCCCTCTCCAGGGTCAACTCCCGCCACGGCAAGGCCCTCAAGCGCCTCGCGGAGTAGCCCGCCATGACGCCCGACTTCCTGACGGTCGAGGACGTGCTGCTCATCCACCAGGACCAGGTCGAGCGGTACGGCGGCAGCGCGGACCTGCGGGACGCCGGGCTGCTCGCGTCGGCCGTCGCCACGGCCGAGGCCGCGTTCGACGGGGGGTACCTGCACAAGGGCCTGCACGAGATGGCCGCGGCGTACCTCTTCCACATCGTGCAGAACCACCCCTTCGCCGACGGGAACAAACGCACGGGCGCGGCGGCCGCGCTCGTCTTCCTCGATTTGAACGGCGTCGAGGTCCGCGCCGACGACGATGCGCTCGCCGACCTTGTGATCGCCGTCGCCAGCGGGCGCACGGGGAAGGCGGAGGTCGCCGAGTTCCTGAGGCGGCACGCGCGGGGGTAGGGTGCTGCTCATGCCGTCCCCCCCGCCGGGATGCGCTGGGCCTTCTTGCCCGTGAAGGCTTCCCACCGCCGCACCGCGACCTCGACGAACACCGGCTCAAGTTCCATCGCGTAGCACCGCCGGCCCAGCGTCTCCGCCGCGATGATCTGGCTGCCGCTGCCGGAGAACGGCTCGTAGCAGATGGCGCCGGGGGCCGTGTGCTTCCGCATGGGTCTGGCGAAGATCTCGACGGGCTTCTGCGTGGGGTGCTCGTTGCCGACGATGCGGGCCTTGCCCTCCCAGTCGATCTCCCAGACGCTGTTGAACTCGTGGTCGCTGTCGTGCTCGGGCTGGCTGCCCTTCACCCACCCCATCATGCACGGCTCGTGGCGGAAGTGCCAGTAGACCCTTCCGAAGACCGGCGTGGGCTTCACCCACACGACCTGCTGGTGGTCCAGCAGCCCCAGGTCCTCCCAGACCTTGGAGATGAGCGCCTGGCGCTTGTGGGCGTGCCAGCAGTAGATGGCGGCCTTGGGCGCGACGACCCGGAGGACGTTGGTGAACACGCCGCGGAAGAACCGGTCCGCGTCGGTGATCTCGACCTCCTTGTAAGTCGCGCTCCAGTCCTTGCCCGAGTCGTTGGGGCGGTCGCCGGTGTAATCGACCAAGTACGGCGGGTCGGTCGCGACCAGTGAGGCCTTCTTCCCGTCCATCAGGCGGTCCACGTCCTCGGGGTTGGTCGAGTCCCCGCAGAGCAATCTGTGCTGGCCGAGAATCCACAGGTCACCGCGCTTGGTCTCGACGTTGGCCGGGGGGTCGGGCACCTCGTCGGCGTCGGTCTTGCCCTCGGCAACGGGCGGCGCCAGCAGCGCCGCGACCTCGTCGTCGGTAAACCCCAATCCCGTGATGTCCACGTCGAGGGCTTGCAGGCCGGCCAGTTCAGCGGCAAGCAGCGACTCGTCCCATTGGGCGAGTTCATGCGACTTGTTGTCGGCAATCCGAAACGCAAGGCACTGCGCAGGCGTCAATTCTCTCGCGACATGCACCGGCACCTCGGCCAATCCCAACTTGCCGGCGGCTTTCAAACGCGTATGACCCGCGACGACGACGCCGTCCTTGTCCACCACGATCGGCACGCGGAACCCAAAGTCCGCGATGCTCTTGGCCACCATGTCCACTGCGGCGTCGTTCTTCCGGGGGTTGCCCGGGTAGGGCTTCGGGCGGTCGATGGGCCACGACTCTACCGAAAACCCTGCCGCAGCAGTCGGCGCCTCCCCCACCGCTCCCGACTTCTTCTTGTTCGTACGAGCCATTCCACCACCACCCGCTGGTCAACACCAGCACCTACCGAGTGCGGGCCAGGCCGTCCGGGGCCGGGCGTCGGGGTGGATGGATAAGTGGGTGGGCGGCAACGCGGAGCGTCGCTCGCTCATGATAGCACTACTGGCGATGTTCTCCTACACGCTCGTGATCGCACACGGGTGAACACGCGTATGGCGGCTTGGTAGGTGAAACGCCGGCCTCTTTGGTCACGTGCGTGCGCAGCTCGCAACCTACAGACACGCCCCTCCGCTGAACACGCTCAGCAGGCTGTCGATGTCGGCCGTGTCCGGGAAAAGCTCATCATTGTTGAAGTCGATGTCCCCGCACTGGCTAGCGCCGGTCGGGCACTCTGCACCACTAAACACAGCGATAAAGTCTTCGATGTCCTGGGTGTCAGGAAACAAACTGTCGCCGTTGAAGTCAATCGAGTCGCATACACAACCAAACTCCAGCCTCGAAAGACCCGGCGAGAGCTGCCCGCCCGCGTGGGAAAAACTGCCGCCGACTATCGCCGAGCGAGGTCCCGTCGCCAGGATGACATTGGGCCATGCCTGTAGCTCATATGGCTCTGTGTAGAAGGTGAGAGTCCGCGAACTTGAGTGCCAAGCATCGCCATCCCACAGGGCGACCCCGCCCGCCGGACTTCCGCCAGCCACATCGAACGACCCACCCACGAGCAGCTCATCTGACGTTGTAACTGCGATGGAGTACACACCGGAGAAGGGCCCTCCAATCACACCCGCGCCCAGCGCGTTCCATTCTGTTCCGTTCCAACGAGCGATGTTTGAGGCCTCCACTGACCCGGCGCTGCCGAACTGTCCGGCGGCGTAAAGATCACCATTGGAAGCGTGAGCAAGTGCGTATACGCCGCCATCGACGCCGCCTCCCAGCGGCGTCCACACGGCGCCGTTCCACATCGCGATGTTGGCGACTGATGGGGCACCAGTGACTACAAACGTGCCGCCGGCCACTAGATTGCCGCTCGGAAGAACGTCCAACGCGTACACGCCGCCCTGCACACCCGCGCCAAGTGGCAGCCATTGGCTGCCATCCCATTGCGCGCAGTCCCGTATCCCCGGCTGTCCGCGGACAAAGAAGCTACCCCCGGCAACGAAGCCCGTCGTTCCTACTGGAACAACCGCGCTCACCGAGCCGTGAAGGCCGTCACCGAACCACTGCCACGCGGAACCGTTCCAAGCCGCGACGCCGTCGGTGCTCGGCTCAAAGCCAAGGCGCGGAAGTGTGCCGCCCGCGAGTATGTTGCCGCTGGGCATTACTTTGACCGACGCGACGTACGGATTGACGTGCAAAGAGGGAAACGCCGCACCGATAGGGTTCCAACTTGAGGCACCGTCCCAAACCGCGACGCCTGGGCTCACGAAGCCCCCCACCACCTGGAACGAACCACCCACCACAATCGATCCGTCGGCACTGGCTGCTAGCGATACAACATCCAGGTCCGGTGACGCGCCCTCCGCAAGAGCGGACCAATGGCCGCCATCCCACGCTGCAAGCGCGCAGGATGCTCCACCGCCGGCATCGCTGAATTGGCCGCCCGCTATCAGAGAATCATCCGTTCCGGTGGCAAGGGATAGCACGTACGTGTTCGCCGTGTGACCAATCCCTTGTCCGACCGCATGCCACGAAACACCGTCCCAGCGCGCGACCGATCGTACCAGCAGCCCGTCCATCCTTTCAAAGCTGCCTCCGGCGTACAGGGAGTTGTCCTGATAGTGAACTGTGTAAACGAACTCGCCCATCTGCACGCCGGTTCCCGCGGCCGACCAAGTTTCGCCGTCCCACTCCGCCACACCGCCTGCCACAACGCCGCCCGCGAGATCGAACATACCCCCCACGGCGAGCCTCCCATCGGGCGCGACTGAGAGCGATGTACCGATTGCCGTCGTGAATGGATTCCAGGGAAATGTTTGCAGACCGGGACCCATCGCGTGCCATGTGCCCCCGCTCCACCGTGCAACGCAGAGAGCGTTTACGCTGCCTGCACCGCCGAACGAACCCGTCGCGATGACGTCGCCGTTGGGAAGTACCGCAATATCACGAACCACAGGCGATCCAAATATCCCTGTGTGAACCCCTTCCGCGAGCGCGGACCAATGAGCGCCGTTCCAAGTCGCGATGTTGGACGCGGCGATGGTTCCGGCCGAGCCAAACGACCCCGCCGCGAAGAGCGTCCCGTCCGGCGCTACGGCCAGCGCGTGGACCTGGCCGTCAATTCCGCTTCCTAGTGGGGACCAAGACTGCCCGTTCCAACGAGCAACGCCGTGCGCGCTCACGCCGCCCGCTTGGGTAAACGAACCCCCAACCACAAGCCCCCCATCGGGCATCCCAACGAGTGCATCAACACTGGCGTCCGTACCCACACCCAGCGCGGCCCAAGATGTGCCGTCCCAAGCCGCGATGTTGTTAAATGATTCGTGTCCAATCGCAGCAAGCACGCCGCTCACAATGAGTGAACGAGGCTGCGGACCAAACCCATCGGGGTCCCACGGCGTCGCCGCGGTCACGACTCCCCAAACCCCAGGCACCCCTGCGGCCTCGATCGGAGCCCACGTCGGCTCGCACTGCGCATGAACTCCGGCCGACACGGCGAGAGCGACTAGACCACAGACGAGTCGGTGATTCGCGAGCATAACACGACCTCCACTTCGGCAGGGTGGCACTCGAAGATACCCGACGTGTCAATAGTTGGATAGTCACTTCGGCACAATTGCCGACATGACCTTTGTCTCGTGCGACTTCCCACCGGGACCTACAAAGTCGTCCTCGTACCTGACGACGAAGCCCGGCGCGTCCGCGCAGACCCAGTACTTTGTCTTCTGCGTGACCCCACCGCCATCTTCCGGCCAACGCTCGTACACCTCGCACTGGAACGTCCGGTCACCCACCTTCACCGCCTGCTTGCCCCCGGCACGCCTGAACGACCCGCCCCCAAAGGCCACCTCAACCCCTTTGGCCGCTTCAGAATGGCGTACGCGCGGAGGGATGTCGAACCGGGACAGGTTGGGTTGCAGATCGCCGGGATCGCCCTTGGGCGGGCCCTTGTCCTTGTCGAACGTCCGTGTGGTGAGCCCCAGCGTGGCGTCCCGCTCTTCCAGCAGCACGACCTCGGTCCACTCGGACTTCTGCCCGTTCATGTCCCGCGCCCACGCGAACTCCACGCGTGTCCCTGGGCCGATGCTCTCCCATGACTGGTAGAGCGGGTTGGGCTCCCGCAGGTCGCCCGCGGTTCCCTGGCTTAGCTTCGACCGCTCCACCGCGGCGGCGTCCAGGTCGGCCACGGCGTACACGTACACCGTGCCGCGCGCGGTCTCGAGCGCCACGCGGGACGCGTCCGGCGAGAACACCGCTCCGACAATCGGCTCGCGGTCTGGGCCGGCGATGCGGCCCACGACCTCGTACCCGTCGCCCGACGCGCGGTAGACCGCCAGACGCGTCGAAGGCTCGTCGTAGATAACCAGGTCCTCGCGGGGCGCGACGGTCCGGAACTCGATCACGCGTGAGAGGTCGGGGGCCACGGAGTACTTCCCATCCACGACGCCCCCGTCGGGCGAGGGTGTGCCGCCGTGCATGCTGGGCTGCGGGTACTTGCCGGTCTCCTTCGGTGGCGCGGGCTCGCCGGGGAGCAGGTCGCCGCCCCCCACTATGGAAACAAGCGAAGCCGTCCCCGCTCCTGGGTCCGCGACGACGATACCAAGGCGCGTGGTCAGAACGACCTTGGAGCCGTCACTGGTCCACGCTACGTTGCCCGGGGTGCCGGGCGTGCTGCCCTCGAAACTCCCCAAGCCGGTGGCGATGACGACGGCCGCGACGGGGGCCTTGGGGGTGTCGGCGGCGGGGAGTGCCCAGATGTTGAGTGTGCCGTCTTCAAGCACGGCGGCCACGTGGCCGCTATCGGGGGAAAACGCGAACGCCCGCACGCCGGCGGCGTCTGTCGGCTCTCCGTCTCCATCATCGACGCGCGCGGTGTCGAGGGTCGCGCGCTTTGCGCCCGTTTTGGCGTCGCGGACATAAAGGCTTGGCGGGAGACGCTTCGTGACCTCTTCGGGCTTCCCGTCCTTGCCGGGCTGCTTCCGGACTTGATCGGGGAACAACCTTTCGATCTGCTTTGTCTGCTCCTCCTGCTCTTCAGGCGTGAGCGTTGGGCCGGCCGCGGGCCTGCCGGCGGGCTGCTTGGCGGGCGGTTTGTTGGACGGCTGGCCGAACGCGCCCGCGGGCTTCGTGGAGGGCCTTGCGGGGGACTTTGCCTTGGGCCAGGCCGACTTTGGGGGCGCCTTCGTCGGTGGCTTCGCAACCGGTCGCTTGTCCTGCGCGGGCGGGGACACCGGGCTCATGCCGGACCCCAAGGCGGAGGGTGAGACCGCGACGGCGCCATCGGGTGATACCAGTCCGGTCGGCAGTTGCTTCACCACCGCGAGTTCCGCGCCGGTCGCCGGGTCGCGCAGTGTGCACTTGGTGTTCTCGCGGACAAACAGGGCGTGCCCGTCCTGGGCGGTCCAGCCGAAGACCTTCACCGCCTTGTCGTCGGCTAACTCGAAAACGGGCTTCCCGGTGGCGGCGTCCCAGATGGCGACATGCCCGTGGGCGGTCGTGAGAAGCCTTGAGCCGTCGGGCGAGAAGCACAGGGCGGCGTAGCGGAACGACCCGTCGGGACTATCGGCACTGCCAAGGTCCGGTGGAATCTGAATGACGAGGGGCGGCACGGAAGCGCGGGCGGGGCCCAATAGAGCAAGCACCAGGACCGAACCGAGGGCAGTACGGGACGGGACTCTCACGGCAAACCTCCAGTGAAAGGGCTACGACCATTGCGTGCCGGGCACGGTATGCGGTGCGCCCTGAAGCCCCGCGGGCGGGCATTTAGGGGCAAGGCGTGACAGCTTCCTTACCGACTAACTGGTCTTACCGTTCTCCCACATCGCTACCAAAACACACATATATAAGAAAACCAATTCGGGGATGCGGTAAGGACGGTTAGCCGGTAAGGCGCGTTGCCACATCTACCGCAACCGCCCGCTTCCGAGTGAGCCCGCACCTGGCCTTTGTGGTTTTGCCGTCGATCCAGCGCGTCGCGGTTGGGAAGCCCAGCCGCTTCAGTTCATCCTCGAGGTTGTGCAGCGGCGCGACGCCCCGCTGCTCCGCCCACTGCCGGTGCGCCTCCACGATGGACTTCCACGCCGTCGCCATCCGGGATTGGTCGCGAGGCACCGACGGGTCCACATCAAAGCAGTCCGTGATGAACCGCGACGCAACATCCTCGGACTCCCGGTATGCACGGCTGGCGTTCTCGACCGCCGCGCACTCGGGCAGCCCGTACGCCTGCCAGTCCATGCAGCCCCTTACGAGCCACGCCAAGATGCCCGGCGCCTCCTTGAGCAACTTGAACTCGAGTTCTTTGTCGTCGCGGTCCTTGCTGACTAAGTTGCGGAACGGCACCACGATCAGTCTCCTCCATGTGGCGTAATGTTTCTCGTCTACCTGTGGAAGGTTGTTGGTGACCATGATGGTTTTGTGGGTGCGATCAAACTCCACGAAGTCCTGCCGCATGAACCGCCCCTTCAGCCGCTTGTCGCCGGTCAGCCGCTTGATCGCGCTGAGCTTGAGCCGCCTGCCTGCCTCGGTCTCGGAGGCGAACACAAGGCGCCGCCCGCACAACTCGGCGATCTCGGTAGGGTGCTCCTGGCGGCCCGAGTCCATAAGGAGGCCCTCGGGCGCAATGCCGGCGTAGTCGCCCATGATGTGGCTCTTGACGTTCTGGAGAACCGACTTCCCGTTTGCCCCCTCCCCGTGAAAAACGGCCAGAATCTGCTCGCGGATGTCGGCAGAAAGGCACATGCCCAGGAACCGCTGGACGTAGCAGGCGAGAACATCGTCGCGCAGGAAGGTCTCCGCGAGGAACCGCTCAAACAACGGACATACCGCACCGGGCTCAAACTTCACGGGCGACAACTTGGTAATGTGGTCCGCCCTGCTGTGCGGGCGCAACTCCCCCGTCCTGAGGTTGATGGTGCCATTGAGCACATTGAACAGCCAAGGGTCTTGGTCGAGTTGCTCTGGCGACACGACCAGCGAAGGCTCCGACTTTGCCTGCGACACCATCGCCTCGATCCTGGGGCGGTTTTCAGACCTAAGGGCCCACACAAACAGCTTCACGCGCTCGTCGCTGCTCGCGGCCGATGCGGCCGCCTCCTCGATCATCGCCTTCGCCGTACTCCCCGCAAGCAGGTATGGCGTGCCAGCCTGATCGTGCTTCCAGCGGGCACCATCCCACACGAACCACCTGCCGTAGGCGTGGCAGAAGCGGAGCCGGTCCTGGTGCTGGCGTGCGAACCGCTCGGAATTGCCGAGATCTGTGCGGTGCGGCTCAGACGTTGGCGGTGGCGTGGTGCCACGTTGGGTGCCCTGCCCACCCGCGTCATCGCCCGAGTGCGGCGGTTCTTTCGACACAACGACGGTTGGCTTTGACGGGGGGGGCCTGCGCGCAATGTCCCGCAGCCACCCGTACGGGCGCATGTGCAACTTCGTGACGGCGTCGTTGACCTTGTGCCAGAGTTCCTTGTCGGACCACGGCGGCTCGCACCGCGGGTTGTACTCCGTCTTCAGCAGGTCGAACGCGACCTGCGGGTCGAGCCCGAACCCATGCACCATGCACACCGCGGCGGCGTACGCGCGGCAGTGGCCGCCCTGCCCTGAGATGGCTGCAGGCATCTTCCCGAGATAGCGGCTGGCTCGCCGTAGCGTCTTGGTGTCGTCGGGCGGCGTGATGCGCCGATCCGCCGGCGCCACCGCCGGTTCCGCCAGAATCGGCCCACGTTGGAACGAGGCGGGGAGTTTCCCGTATCTGGCCAGCACGACGGCCTCGTGCAACGCCGCCACACTGGACGCCAGGTCCGCGGCGTCCACGACGGCGGGCTCGCCCTCGAGCATGTCGTAGGGCTCCTGGTCGTCGGGGTGGATACTGGGGCCGACCACGGTCTGGGAGCCGGTGCTGCGGAGTTCGACGATCATCTCGCCGGTGACGGGGTCGCGGAACGGCTTGTTCTTGGTGCCGACGGCAATGTACCACCAGTGGGAGCGCGGGCGGCTCGGGCGGCCGGTGATGCAGCCGGTGGACGGCAGGTACTTCTCCGCGAGTTCCACGGCCTCCTTGCAGTCGAGGTCCACGTCGGCCCTCCAGCCGCTTGGCTCGCCGGTCATCACGCCTAGCTGATACCCATCGGTGAAGTGCCCGTCGATGTCGGCCTCCGCGAGCCGCAGGTGCTGCCAACCGTCGTCGCAGGGCGCCTTTGTGCCTGCACGCACTCGCACGGGCTGGCAGGCCATGGCGAGCAGCAGACGCGCCGCACCTCGGACCTTACCCAACGGGGGCGGCGGGTGCTTGGGCTTGGTGTTGGGCTCGGGGCTGGCTGGTGTGTCGCGGTCCATCGCATGTTCTCCCACCGCGCGAAGCGCGGACACGCACCGGATTCCGGTGCGAGTGCTTTCTGTCCTAGACGCAGGGGTGAATGGATGGGTGGATGTGCCGCCACGAGCGGCGGGTTGAACTAGGCCTGGCGCTTGGCGTGCGGGAGGTTCTCCGGACCGCGGCTGGCGGGGCTCGACACGGGCGCCGGCGCGTACGCCACAATGACGTTGACCAAGTCCCCGCCGCGCTCGCGGGGCTTGACGCCCACAGTGACGTGGAGATTGCGGTTCCTGAGGCGGGCGGGGTCGTCCACCATCGGCAGGCCCACGGCAGCGCAGAGGGCGGTCAACCCGCGCGTCGCGATGACCACGGTGGCGGGCGAGGCACTCTCGACGTGGTGACGGTCGAACACGACGCGGTCCTTGAACTCCCCCTCGCTGATCTGAAAGGCGGTCTGGACGTAGCGCCCGTCGCCGGACTTGGCCGAACGCCACTCCGACTCGATGACGATGGCCAGGTACACACCGGAAGGCACGAGGTCCGGGGTGACGAATGCGGCGTGCAGACTGGGAACGGAGCGGTGCTGGGTCATGGCATGTATCTCCAAGTGCGGGTGCGGTTGGGAGGGGTGAGTGGGTCAGCGGGCGGCGATGCCCTTGGCCTGCACGAGGCGGTCGAACATCGCCTCCTGCTTCTGCCAGTCGGGTTCCAGACAGATGGACCGCATATCGCGCTCGCCGACCTGCTCGCGGCCCGTGGCGGGGCGGTGCATGAACAGCAACCTCTCCTGAATCGGGGGTGAGAGGTGCAGGAGGTTCGCGATCTGCGACGCCCGCGCCCGCGTGATACCGCCCAGGCGGGCCGCGTCCGCCAGGCTCTCGACGAGCCCGGTGCGCACCATGTCGTCGAGGCGGTGCGCGAGAGCAACAAGGCGCGCGATGCGCGCCGGTGTGGGTGTGTACGTCGTCATGACCGGCACAGGCGCCGCGCCCTCGTGGATTGACACACGCCCGTGGCGGCTGCGCTGCGTGCTGATTTTGAAGGTCTCGGTGGTGCTCATGCCGCGTCCTCCTTGCTGGTGGTCGTGGTGCCCGCGGTCCCGGCAGAACGCCTCGTGATGGCGATCTCGCCCTTGACGCCGTCGAACGCCACACGCTCGACCACGCTGCCGATGAGTTGAGTGCGCTCGGTCGGGCTGAGGCAGGCAAACAGGCTGTCAAACTCCCGCAGGCCCGCCTCGACGGTGGCGCGGTCCACGAGCGACGCGCAGGCCTCGGTCATGGCCTTCTCGACGCTCGCGAGCGTGGTGGTCGCCTGGGCGTGGCGGGATGCAGCCTCCGTGCGGACGGTCTCGTTCGTGTGCGTCAGCAACGGCTCGGCGTCGCGGAGTTCGTCGTGCAGCAAGTCGCGCTGCGCCTCAAGGTCCAGCACGCGCTCATTGGCCTTGGCACGCACGATGTCAAAGACGCGGGTCACAAGTGTCCCATCAGTGAACGTGCCGCGGACCTTCGAAAGGACGAAGGCCTCGATCTCACCCGCGGGAACGGCCTTCGTCGGGCACGAGTGCGTCACGCAGCGGACGTACCGGTAGGTGATACCCCGGTCGCCCTTCGCCGTCGTGTACTGCATGGGTCTGCCGCAGCACCCGCACGCCAACAGGCCCTTCAACAGACCGGCGGCGTGGCGGTGCTGGGTGCCCAGGCCGGTGCCAGCGCGGTTGTTCGACGCGAGCAACTGCTGCACGCGCTGGAATACGTCTGGGGCGATGATGGCGGTGTGCTTGCCCGGGTACGTCGCGCCCTTGTGCGGGACCAGCCCCGCGTACAGCACGTTCGACAGCAGCTGCGAGAGCGTGGACTTGGAGAAGGGCTGGCCGCCCAGCGCCCTGCCGTCCTTGGTCGTCCAGGACTTGTTCAAGACCCCACGCGCCTTCACCCCCCCCACCACCGCCCCCAGCGAGCGGAGGTCCAGGTACGCGGAGAAGATTGACCGTACCAGCGCTGCCTCGGCGGTATTCACGACAAGCCCGTACGGCCCGTGGTCGTACCCCAGCACGGGGCGGCCCCCGCGCCAGATGCCCTGGCGCCGGGTGGCGGCAATCTTGGCCTTGGTGCGCTCGACCGTCACTTCGCGCTCGCATTCTGCGAAGCTCACGATCATGTTGAGCATCAAGCGCCCGTGCGGCGTGCCAGTGTCCAGTGACTGCGTCACCGACGCGAGAAACACGTCGTGGGCGCTGAGCAACTCGTTCACCTTGCAGACATCCCGGAGGGAGCGGCTCAGGCGGTCCAGTGCGCGGACGACGATACCGTCAATCTCACCGCGGCCCACGAGGTCTAGGAGGCGCTGCATGGCCGGGCGGTCGAGGTTGGCGCCGGTGAACCCGGGGTCGTCGAAACGGTCGGGGATGAGTTCCCAACCCTCGCTCACGCGGCTCGCGATGAACGCCTCGCACGCAGTGCGCTGGGCCTCGATGGACGTGAATGGCTGGCCCATCCCCTCGTCAGAACTGACGCGGCAGTACACAGCGATGCGCTTCTTGCGAGCCGCTTGGGCGGTGCGGTCTTGGTGGGTCTGTGTGGATTGGCGGGTCATGGGGTGGGTCCTTCTTTCAACGCGACGTGATTCCGAAGAACAGGCGGCCGTTCCAGTTGGCGCCGGTGATGCGGCGGGCGACGGCGGAGAGGGACTTGAAGTGCTGCTGCTCGTACACGAAGCCGTCGGCAACGACCTGCACCTCGAGGCGGCGGCCGCGGTACGGCTTGACGATCACAGAGCCCACGGGCGGCAGGCCGCTGGAAACCACCTTCACTTGGGTGTCAGCGGCAACGGCAGCGGGCGCGGCCGTGGGCGCCGCTGCCGCCTTCAACGCGTCGTGGATGTGCTGCGGGGGGCGGACACGGAGGTCCTGGTCACGGGCGAGTTCGGTGGCCCGGGTCCGGGCGCGCTCGGACAGGCCGCCCTTCGCCGCCTCCTGGGTGGCGTAGGCGATCTTCTTGATCAGCCACGTCCGGTTGAACGACCGGCTGGGCTCGCCGGTTGCGCGGGTGTACGTCTGTTGCAACTGGCCGACGGTCTGGTGACTGAGTTGCTGGATGAGAAGGCGGACGTTCGTCATGCGGGACCTCCTGTACCGCCGTCGGCAGAGGGGGTCGGCCGCACGACAGCAACACACTGAGGGCGGGCATGATCGGGAGAGTCAACAACGTCCGTTTCAGATTTGCCAGGAATCTGGAGGTGCGGCGTCGGTTCCCGCAATCCGACCACGAGGCCGCGCGCGGAGAGAGCGCGGATCATGCCGACGGCCAGAAGCCCTTCGGCGGCACTCGGAATAAGTGGAACATTGGGGTGCATCGGTCACCCCATTTCATTCCAATGCGGCAGGTTTTCAAGTGCAAGGCGTCCATCTTCGGACATCCTCGGAGTTCCTCGGAAGTCGTCGGAGCTACTCGGCTGCACCCCGCGTTCTTGAGCGGGAAGCCGCACCCCTGACGGACTTTACAGCCTTGGGCGCTCCCGAGGGTGCCATGCGAGGAAGCGGATTGATTGTGTCAGTCGGGTGTTCTTCGTTCCACCGCGGCCAGTTGTAGAGCCACCTGCTCTTTCCGACCTTCTTGCGGTAAGCACCTCGATTGCCGCTCTGAACCTCTCCTTCTTTACCCCAGAGTTCAATCGCATCCACAGACTTGTTTGCCAACTGTGCGAGGTCAGCGGCAGGTATGTAGTTGCTCGTGGACGGCCGTCTGCCGTCGTAGGCCGCTTGGGTTGGGCTCGTCGCCGCCTTCTTGGCATTCGCCGCTGTGTTGGCATCGACACGCGCCACCATCTGTTTCCAAGCCTCGCGTGAACGAGCCTTGTGTTCCGCAGTCAATTGCTCAGACATTTTGATAAAGTACCGTTCCGCCTCCGTGAGTTCGAACTCCCGAGCGCCAAGCGCCAACCTGGTGCGGGCGAGTAGCGTCTCAACTTTGCTGATTTCTCCAAATGTCCATTCAGGCACGACCCCCAAGTCATCGACTTCACCTTCCGTGAGCAGAGTCAGAAGACGGTCAGCGACCTCTTTCGCCTCCCTCGTTCCCGCGACGTCTCCAAGCTTTTCAAAGCATGTGCCCATTCGGTCACGGATGTTCTCGATCAGGTGCAACAGGGGATGGGGCACAAAGTCAGCCTCGCAATTCGCGCGAGCTTGAATGAGGGCGTTTGCGAGACCCCAGTAGTGCTGCAGCATTTGCAGATACCGCGAAGGATTCTCGAAATCCGTGTTGCCCTTGCCGCTGGGAGAACATCCGTGAC
>CALLYM010000070.1 GCA_937858155.1 uncultured Phycisphaerales bacterium
AACCAGCCGCGCGAGCGCCGCTGGATCGAAGTAGCTCAGATGCGGTGAGGGAAACCTCTTCTGCCACATCCGCTCGTACGGTCCCGAAATCCCAAAGCCATCGAGCAACGTCGCGATCCGAAAGAAAATGCCCAAACGACTCGGGAGGTTAAGAACCAAAAGGCCCCCGGAGCGCAGCCGCGACCGGCAATCCACCAACACCGCCTCCACGTCCGGCAACAGGTGGCTGGAGAAGATCAGGCTCATGCCCTTGGCGCCCGCGCCCGACGCAGCTTGTCCACCAAGTGTCGCCGACTGATCAGCATGACCCAGGTCACCAACGCTGCGCGATCCTGGTCGTACCTACCGGCTGTTCGCCAAAGCCGGATGAAAATCTCCTGCACAGCATCCTCGGTTTCCGCGCGGGTCGGCATGGACTGGTAAGCCATGCGATACACAAGCGACCCAAAGCGGTCATAGAGCTCCGCGATAGCGGATTCATCGCTTGCAGCGACACGCTGCATAAGCAACATGTCGCCCTTGGACGGATCTGGTTGACTCCGCCGGACCCCCATGACAGGATGGCTCCGCGTCGGCCCCGAGCGCCCGCCGTACGAGCAAGCGCACGATCCGACATGCTTCCATACGCCAAGAACAGAGTATGGATGCCGCAAAGTACCGTTTCTACACCGGTTCTGCAAGCATTAACCAGCGGGCGCCAACATACCCAAACAATATACGAACCTCCAGGGCTTCCTCCCACATCAAAAAGAATTCATTGCAACCAACGGCCATATCTGTTATTCTGAAATACAGAAGGCTCAACAAGCCTGCCTCATGTCCGCCCTGGTAATTGGACGAGCATCAGAGAGCAACCGTGGGTACATGTCAAAAATACTCGCGACCCCCAGCACGGGAACCCGCGCGCGCACGCGGCTTTACGCTGCTGGATGTTCTCGTCACGCTCCTCATCATTGCCATCCTGATCGGGCTCCTGCTTCCAGCAATTTCGAAGGTCAATGAAGTTGCGCGTCGCGTTGCCTGTCAGTCGAACGTTCGCCAACTGGGCGTGGCAATGCTGATGTACTCGGACGCCAACAAGGAATACCTCCCGCACAGCATCCTCATCGATCCGCCCACAGGCAACGAGTCCGCCAAACGTCCGGCCGACATGATTTATGCCCGGCTCGATAGTGCTGACGAGCGTCCCCACTGGGACGGCCTCGGGTACTTGTTCGTCCAGGAATACCTCCCCGCAGCTCCGGTGTTTTACTGCCCCTCCCACTCTGGCGGCAACCGATACGAGCAGGTGTTTGGCCGTTGGCAGCAGGAGCTCTGCAACATCCCCACCAACTACCACTATCGCGGCGAAGGCCCCGCCGGCTTGGTTGGCATCAACGGCCAGCCTGTCATGACACGCCAGCTATTCCGTATTGACCCTGCTCAGTCCTCCCTGATCGCGGACGGGATGCGATCCCTCGCGGACATCAACCATGGCGTTGGTGCCAACTTCTTCCGCGCGGACCTTTCCGTCCACTGGTTCCACGACGAGGCTCGCTCACTGCAGACGAGCATACCCGTGGATGGTGACACCGCGGGCGGTAGCCAAGCTGTTGTAAGTATGTGGCAGTTGTTCGACCAAGCGGCGAACACGGGTGCCACCGCCAGCTCTGATCGACACTGAATTCGCTCGTCCTGTGCCAATTCGCCGACCGTTCTATCGAGCGGCGTGGGCCCCTACCACGTTCGCCCAAACAAACACGCCGCCCCTGCGGAGGGCGGCGTGCCATCTACGGAAGCCGTAGGTGTTTCAGTGGGCTGCGTTCTCGCAGCTCCGTCGAGCGCGTCTTATTGACGCAGCCCCTTCTGACAGTCGACTTGAACCACTGGATCACCTCCTTCGGAATGCGGCCTGAGGCGCCTGCGCCTGCGAAGCCTGGTCTTCCCCAGCCGTCAACAGAGCGACGTCCGTTCGCCGGGGTTCCCGCCCGAGGCCGTCACCCCGGGCACTAGTTGCAACATACATCGATACGCGGCAAAGTGCAAGCGGTTCGAGCAAGCGATCACACTGTCTGAATCCCGTTTATGGTTATTGTCCCCGGCCCTGGTCCTTGAAATCCTGGAACGCGCCCTTCTTGTCCTGTTCGGCAACGTACTTCTGAAACTCCCCCATCTGGTACGAGACGAAGCAGAACACATGATGGAGCGTGAGCCACTCAATGTCGGCGGAGTCCTTTGGGACATCCTGCCGCAACCGGTTCAGTTCCGCAAGCAGTGCCTCGGCTTTCATGCGTGAGCATAGGGAAACCCGCGGCAGAAGCCCTGACGCCAAACCGCATCTGATCGCTCTACCCTCGCCCATGCCCAGCAATTCCACCGCTCCACGCACCTCCCCCGCCGCCCGGCTTCGTGCGTCCATGTCCGCGGCCCGGGCAGCCGGCACCTCGTTGGCGATCCCCGGGGCCTTCAACGCCCTGTGCGCCCGCGCCATCGCGAGACACGGCTTTCAGGCCTGCTACATCTCCGGCGCGGCCACGAGCGTTTCGGCCGGTGTGCCCGACGTGGGAGTCCTCACGCTTGACCACTTCACGCGCTGCGTCCGCGAAGCCGCCGACGCCAGCGGCCTCCCTGTCCTCGCCGACGCCGATACAGGATTTGGTGAAGCGGAGATGGTCCGCCGCACCGTGATCGAGTATGCACGGGCCGGAGGCGCCGGGCTGCACCTGGAGGACCAGAAGTTTCCAAAGCGGTGCGGCCACCTGGACGGCAAGGAATTGGTTCCAGTCGACCACATGGTTGAGAAGGTCGAGTGGGCCGCCAGGGCCGCGTGTGGTCTCTCCCGTGGTGAGCAGGCCGCCGACCCGCCGCCATTCCTCGTCTGCGCGAGAACCGACGCCCGCGGCGTCGAGGGCTTCGCCGCCGCCGTCTCTCGCGCGCACGAATATGTCAGCGCCGGCGCCGAGATGATCTTTCCCGAGGGCCTCACGACGGTGGACGAATTCGCCAGGTTCGCGCACGACCTCCGCGCGCGCGTCCCGGGCGGAAAGGTGCTGCTCCTCGCCAACATGACTGAATTCGGCAAGACGCCGATCATTCCTCTCAAACAATTCGGCGGGATGGGCTACGACTGCGTCATTTATCCTGTCAGCCTGCTCCGTGTCGCGATGGGCGCAGTCAACCGCGCCCTCGGTCAGCTCAAGTCTGAGGGGTCTGTCGCGCCCTTCCTCGACCAGATGCAGACCCGCCAGGAACTCTACAGCCTCATCGAATACACCCCGGGCACGCCGTGGGAGTGGCCCGAGTGAATCGCCCGCAGCAGCGGTGGCGGCCGCTTGCTCGTCGATCTCTTGCCTTCACCACTTCCGGTCTTCTCCTGTCCTTGCTCATCGCTTGGCTCATACCGATCATCGGGCCGTCCTACGTGACGTCAAGACAATGGGCCTGGACACGCATCGGAGGGACTCTGTGGTTCCTCAACTGCGAGCGGCGGCCCGGGCTGCGCTATTGGCAACTCGACGCTATGGAGTTTCTTGACCCCCACGCCGATCAACGCAGCAGAGAAGACACCCTCACAAGCTGGTACCGCCAAGTGCAGAAGAGCGAAGCCGGAGCAGAACCACAACTTCTGGATAGCTGGACGCGGTCATTCATGCACGACCTCAGCACCGACCGGTACTCTGGTGCCAAAACCGTGGACGTGGTGGAAACCGGCCTTCCTTTCCCCTCGCTGATGTTTGTGATCGCGGCCGCTCCGGAAGACTGGTCGCACCGCATGGAGCACCCAGTCCTCCATCGGGGCTGGTCGATAGGCTCGGGAGGCAAAAAAACGAGCATCGCAAAGCCCATCCTCCCGCTCCACCCCAGGTGGGGCGGACTATTGCTGAACGCGGCGGCCTGCGCGTTTGCTACAGCAATCACGTTCTATACCGCACGCGCGGCGGTACGGGGCGTGGTCAGCACCTGGACCTACCGGTCCCGCTCTCGAATGCGCCGCGGTCTTTGTCCCAAGTGTGCATACGACCTCACGCACAATCTCGACAGCGGCTGCCCCGAGTGCGGCTGGGGAAGGGCAAAGCCGCCTTCGGCTCTCCCGCGAGGAGAGCGATGACCGCTGGTACCATTCCTCATGAAACGCCTAGTCCCCGCGTTGCTTTTCTGCCTGCTTCTGGCCCCGCTTTCCGCTCTTGCCCAGGAGGAGGACTACGACGACTCAGGCCCGACGCCAGAGCAACAGGAGAGGGCCGAAAAGCTCGAGCAGGAACGCCAACAGCGCATCGCCGACGCGGACTCCAACCTGCAGGGCGTTCCATGGACGCTGATGGTCACGCAAGGGGGCGAACAACCACGATTGCTTCAGCAGTTGCCACGCAGCGCGGGCGGACCATGGCGCTTCATCGTCAGGTGCGATGAAACGACGCTCGAACAGAGCGATACGACGACCGAAGAGAACGCCTGGCGCCGCATCACCCACGCGGTGCTGTTGGTGGAGCCCGCCGGCGAGTGGGGTGACCACAAGGGAGCATCGTACAAGATCACCGTCGAGCAAATGGCGGTGGACCTTGCCCGCGGAGCGTTCGATGGCGTGCTCGCCCTGCCCACGACCGACCCGTTCAAGCCAATCCCGGCACGCGACGGCTCCGCGCTCTACGCCAGGATCATCCCGCTGTTCCCGGGCACGAAAGCGGACCTCGGCGTGCGGGACGCCGGCTGGTTCCGGAACCTGAGGTTCCAGCCCGGCGAGAACATGGAACTCAATTACCTGATCGACCTCGCTTCGGTCGGACGCTTCATCACCAATGCGTGCGTTCCCGTGCCCGATCAGCCCGTGGGCAGAGGATCCCAATGGACCTTTGCATCAAACGAAGAACTGGACGGACACCCAACCACCGTAACAAGGACTATCTCGCTTACGCCAAGCCCGGCTGGCGCCGAAGGCATGACGCTGACTCAGTCGTTCACCGGCACGGTCGCGCAGCCGACGCGAGCACCCGCGATGTTCAACGGTCTCACCGGAGAGCCGAAGACCTTTGGCAGCTCGCTGATGGGCTCAGGCGAATCGACCTGGGGCAAGGACTGCCCGCTGCCTGTGCACGCGACCTTTTCCTGGATTGAAGACTGCACAGGAACATTCGCCGCGGAGGCAACGCCAGAAGCGCCGGCGCGGGAACTTGACGGTCGGAGTGCGGCACGCCGCACGGACGAAATGCACTTGGTCGATGGGCCGCTCGGCGCGTTCGTCGAAGAGGCGACGGAAGAAGTCTCCGACAAGCCCACCGATTCGACGCCCGATGCGCCGACAGTCAACAACATGGATGCAATCTTGAAGATCGCGGCCGAACCCGATCTCACCACGATCCCAATGGACCTGGACGGTGCCGACGCACGGATCGAGAAAGCCCTAGCCGACGGGCGCGCAGGCCCCCCAAAGCCCGAGACCGGCGTCGAGCCCAAGCGGTCCTGGCTCTGGAGCCCGACCCCCAACACCAGCCAGCGCGTCCATGTTTCGGTCCAGTCGTCAACGCGGGAGTGTGATGAGATCGGCAAACCCAACGCGGAAGAACTCACCATCGCCGACGCGACACTCGTACTTGCCGTCTCGGACAAACACGACGAGGACGGATGGCTCACGGGCACCCTCACCTTTGAAACGCTCGAGTACAAGCGGACCCGCGCCACCGGCCCCGACGAGCACACAACGGAAGCCCTCACAGATGAAGAGCGTTCCGAGATCATGAAACGCCCCGTTTCCTTCTCGATCGGCGAGGCGGGCAAGCTGCGGCCCTCGCGGAAGGAACTCGACATCCTCAGCCCCACCGTCACCGGCATGGCCTACACGATTATCGATGGCCTTGCCAAAGCCGTTATTGAGCGCCCGTTCGATGAAGTACAGACCAATGGCGGCACCGCAAACACGCTGGGCGAAATGGCATCCCGCAAGGGCACGGCCCGCACCCACGTCACCTTCGATGCCTCGGACCCCGCAGGCCCGCTCCACCTCAAAGACGTAGACCTCTGGTACACCAAAGACGGGATCAAGTTCAAGCTCTGGGGCGTCCCCACCGAAGCCACGGATTCCGAACGCGTGACATTCACCGTGCGCCACAATATCGATGGCGAGAAGCTGGTCGTCTCCGACACCATGGCCCTGGGCGAGATTGCCCGTGTCCGAGCGACATACAAAATAGACGGGAAGGAACTGGTGGGTGAGGAACTGACCGCAACCCAGATCGATGTGCACACGCTGGGTGACATCAAGGCCGAGCCTGAAGGCGGTGGCGAGGGTGAGGACGCCGGCTGAACTAGGCCTCCGGAGGCCCATCTGACCCACCAAACGAAGGGTAAAAGCCAGCACATGCAGCGGTCCCGCGCGCTACTATCGCGCATCGCCCGGGTCCCGCGTCCTTGCGCACCGCGCGCACGCACCCGGGGGCTATCGACCATCCCGAATTTGTTGAAGGAAGCCCCATGTCCGCCGCCACCGCGAATCAACCGCAGGTCAGCAAGGAACAAGCCGACGCCCTCCTCGCCAAAGGACTCCAAGGCATCATCGCGGGCGAAACCGCCGTGTGTTCCATCGAGCAGGACGGCCTCTGGTACCGCGGGTATGAAATCCACGACCTCGCGCAACACGCGACCTTTGAGGAGGTCGCGTTTGTGCTCCTGGAAGGCCACAAGCCTACCCCTGACGAACTCAAGCGTTTCAAGGGAGAACTGGTCGCCGAGCGCAGCCTGCCCGCGCCCGTGGTGACATTCCTCGAGAGCATGGGCGGCTACCTCGCCTCCGGTCGCGCGGTCCCGATGGACATCCTCAGGAGCGCCGTGTCCATCCTCGGGCACCTGGACCCTGACGCGCAGGACAACGCCCCCGCAGCGAACCTCCGCAAGTCCAAACGCCTCCTCGCCAAGATTGCCACCATCATCGGCCACATGCAGAACGTGATCGATGGGCGGTCGATCGTGGGCCGCGAGACAGGCGGAAACCCGGCGCTCGACCACGCGGCCAACCTGCTGTACCTGATGAGCGGCCAGAAGCCCGACCCCGAGTACGCCCGAGTCCTCGACATCTCGCTGATCCTCTACGCCGAGCACGACTACAACGCAAGCACCTTCACCGCCCGCTGCATCGCGGGCACCCGCGGCGACATGCACGGCGCGGTGACCGGCGCGATCGCGGCCCTCAAGGGCCCCCTGCACGGCGGCGCGAACGAGATGGCCATGGAAATGCTCCGCGAGATCATGAAGGACGTCGGTGAAAAGGGCATCGGCACCAAAGCAGTAGACGACTGGATGCAGAACGCATTCGACACCAAACGCAAACTGATGGGTTTCGGTCACCGCGTCTACAAAAATGGCGACCACCGTGCCCCCATCCTCCACAAGCTCGGGCGCTCCATCGCCGCAAAGGACACCAAGCACCTCTCAGGCGCCCTTGAGGGCCATTCGGCGGTCAAGTGGTTCGACCTGGGCGAGCAGGTCCAGAAGATCATGCTCGACAAGAAGAAGATCCACCCCAACGTCGACTTCCCCTGCGGCCTCACATACTACTCCATGGGCATCCCCGTGCCGCAGTACACGCCCATCTTCGTCGCCAGCCGCATCACCGGCTGGTGCGCCCACGTTATGGAGCAGCACGTGGACGACAAGCTCATCCGCCCGCTGTCCAAGTACACCGGTCCGGCCCCGCGGAAGTGGAACGCCTAAGAAGACAGCAATGTTTCCATGGCACCGCGGTTACTCCCTTGAGCTCATGCAACGGTGCGCCGAGGTGGATGCATGGACAACGCATCCGCAGTTCCGCGGCCGCCCGGTGTTTTCGGGTGAATTGGAACCGTACCCCACAGTGTCGGACCTTTGCAGTGAGTACTGGTGCCGACCGGCCAGTGAAGAACTTTATCGTCGTGTGCGGCAGGCCGTGGAGCGCGTCACGACCATTAGGTCCGTGCTTGCAACGCCGCTCCAAAAGTCTGCGCCGCACGGGAGATGGCTTCAGTACGACCTCCTGTGGACGGACGCCTGTGAACTTGCACAAGAAAGTGGCGTAGTCGACCGACTCGATTGCCCGGCGTGGGACTTCTGGGTGAATACCAACGCAGATCTTGAGTCCAATTCTGTCCGAGTGCTCTGCTGGGTCCCATCACCTTACTTTGCTTCCTTTGAACACGCTCTCAAACGGGTCACCTGCTCATGCTGCCTTGAATGGCGCGGCGAGCTGGCCGTACCCTCCGACTAGAGGGTCACCGTGCCAGAAGTTTCGGCTCAACCACTCCACCGCCGCTTGGTGAACTTTGCCTTTGCCCGTGCGCCGGTACTGGTGGAAGCCCGCCTCTCTGATGCCCTCCGCCGCTGCGTAAGGGCGCGCCTCGCGAACTCAGGCGTTCCGGGTGTGCAGGTATGTCTGGCCGTGGATGACCGACCGATCCGGTCATTCGCCTTTGGGCTCGCCGATGCACAGCGGGGCATCCCGATGCGAGAGAACACCCCTTGGCGTCTGGCTTCGCTTGGAAAACCGTTGGCCTCGATGGTGTTCCTGCGGCTCGTAGCCAAGGGTACCTTCACGCTCGATGAACCGCTGAACCCCCTGCTACAGGATGTTGCACCGCAAGTGTGCGAGTCGCCCCTTACCGCCCGCGCACTGGTGTCGCACACCGCGGGCCTCGAAGTCCTTCACCCCCCCCACTTCGAAGCCCGCACTGACGCGGCGCGAAACGCGACCATCGTCAAGGCATTGCTGGGTGAGTGCGGGCCCCCGCGTCCCGTCCGCTCGCCGGGGCACCATGGCACGCTGTACACCGGTGTCGGCTGGATGCTGCTGCAGCATGCCATGGAACAACGCACTGGCGAAGCGTTCGCGTCGCTCGCTGAGGACTGTGTAATCCGTCCCCTTGGCCTGCAAGCAACATCGTTCGCCGAATCGGCCCGTTATGACGACGCCCTTGCGGCCGCACATAATGAAAACGGTCAGGTACTTCCCGTGACCGTCTCGCCCGCGCACGCGAGTACAGGACTGGTGTCCACCATGGCGGATTGTGTCACCTCCATGCGGGCGCTTATCGACGCTGCGTCGAGCCGCGGGCTGGACTTCCTACCCGCCGACCTTGCGAAGGAGGCACTCGAACCTCAACCAAAGGACCTCCCAGACGCGGGCTTTACCCTGACCCACTTCTTGTTCTCACGCGATCCGTACACGCTCACCCACGGCGGGTTCCGACCGGGTCTGCGATCAACCCTGACGGTGTTTCCGCAACAGAGAATTATTGCGGCATTCGCCGCCAATAGTGACCTGGGCTTTGAGGTCATCAAGCCTTGGCTGGGGCTGCTGGGCTCGATGGCGTCAGCGAGATAGGGCTTGTAATCTCATGCCCCACCAGCCTTTGTGCCGACACTGGCGGGCATGAGCACGCTCTCCTACCGGTCTGGGCTGGCTTTGGGTGGTTCGGAAGGCACGGGCGAAGCCCCATCCGTCCTTGGACGTGTAGGGAAGCCCTCTCCCCAGACCATCCCATGTACTGCATGCGGGGCGATGATGGCCGTCGAGCGGCCCGATCCGGGCGACTTGTTCGAATGCCCTGATTGTGGTGCAGAAGTGGCATACCACGCGCCGAGCACAACTACTCCTCTGATGACGGCCCTAAGGACGGACGCGCCGCCGACCTCGCAGATCGAGGCGAAGCCCCGCATCCGCCTTGGCCAACAGCCGCGTTCACGTCAGATCGCCCAGGACGACCCAGCGCGTGTCGGCCTGATTGACGGGTCCGCCAGCCCCCGCCGCAATATCCCGAAGGGTGACCGCGCCGTAGCCAAAGGCTACCCACCCGCGGACGCTCCAGAAACGGAGATCATGCGTGTGCACCCTTCGATGGCCCGCACGCAGCCATTCCTGTACGTCGGCCTCGTCGCGCTCGCATCCGTGGGGCTGATCGGCGCCGCCTGGATGTTCCTGAGGCACCGACCGGTATGGCTCACCTCGGTCCCGGGCCTTCTCGGCGCGGGCGGAGCCCTGTGGCTGGGCTACTGGTGGCTCCAGACTCGAGGCAGCGAGATCAGAGTCACCAGTAAGCGATTGATCGACACCGACGGCCTGTTGACACGCCGGGTGACGGAAGTCCTCCACCGCGACATTAAGAGGATTGAACTCAAGCAGACCTTCTGGCAGCGTCTCTGCGGCGTGGGAGAAATCTCCATTTCCGCCGACGCCCACGATGGCCCGGAAGTCTTTATGGCCAACGTGCCCAACCCGGAGAAGGTCCGCGAGATCATCGACGTGTACCGACCCCTGTAGGACAATCTGAGCCACGTCTGCTGGCCAAAAACGGTGCAACCCAGGACCGGACAAGCCGAAAATACAGGTGCATATCCTCCGCCCATCACGCCCCGCGGGGAGGGGCAATCGGAGCCGCGTCCCGTGACGAACCTCGACACCGCCCGCCGCCGAGTGCTCTGGACCTTGACAGGAGTAGCCGCGACCGCCTTTGCCATCATCGCGTGGACCACGGTTCCCGCGTGGCCGGTGTTTGGTTGCGCAGTTGCGACGGCCGTGCTCGTCGTGAACACGCTGGCCTCCAAGGTGAAGGCCGATTCCTGCTGGGGATGCGGCGAGCGGATCGCCGGCCTGCCCCGCAGCGAGCATGGTGTGATCTGCCCCAAGTGCGGATCGATCACCGAACGAAACGACCAGAAGGCGTGACCGCCCTTATTCGCCCGGGATGTATCCCAGCACGCCTTCCCACGGGCTGCTGGCCGTTGCGTACAGCTTCTTCGCGATCCGCCCCGCAAGGTAACTCTGCCGCCCGCCCGTGCAGGCGTGCCGCATGGCGTGCGCCATCATCACCGGGTCCTTCGCATGTGCAATGGCGGTATTGAGGAGCACGCCGTCGGCGCCGAGTTCCATCGCGATGGATACATCGCTCGCGCTGCCCACACCAGCGTCCACGATCACCGGGTAGCTGGAGTCTCCCTGCTTGAGCAGTTCCAGGCACAGCACAATGTTGTTGCGGTTGAGAACGCCCTGGCCGCTACCGATCGGGCTACCGGCCGGCATGACGCTCGCCGCGCCGGCTTCCTTTATTCTGACCGCTGCAATGGGGTCGTCGCTGGAATACGCGAGAACCTTGAAGCCCTCTCGTACAAGCGTGCGCGTTGCCTCAACCGTGCCCATCGGATCGGGCAGCAACGTCTTCTTGTCTCCCAACACCTCAAGCTTGACCCACGACGCACCCGGGTTGCCCAGCTGCTCCAGGATGTCCCGCCCGAGCAGGGCTACCCGCACCGCGTCTTCGGCACTGAAACATCCCGCCGTGTTAGGGAGAATTGTGAAACGCTTGGTGTCAAGCAGGTCAAGCAGGCTCTGGCCCTGCGCATTGAACAGCCGTTCCCTGCGTACCGCCACCGTCACCACCTCGCACCCGCTCGCGGCCAGCGCGTCCCGCATCAGCTCGTTGGAGGCGTACTTCCCTGTCCCCACAAAGAGACGGCTGCCAAACGTGCGGCCAGCGATGGCGAAAGGCGACGAACCTGGCTCGGGAGACGGCGTGAGCATCGCACATTATTGCAAGCCGTACGGCGCTCACGGCGTATCGGCGGACATCCCCACCTGCCTCAGCCATTCGCCGGCCGATCTGGCCTGAGTCGACCGCCCCGCGGCCTTCTTCGCCACCTTGTCCTGCGCATTCCGCAAAGAACGATCGATAAAGGGGTGCTCAATAGCCTCCTCCTCCTTCATCCCCAGGCGTTTGAGCAATTCTCGTGTCTTGTCGCCGCCAAACATCCGCAGAAGGGCATCGTCCAGGGCAAGGTAGAAGGCCACCTTCGGAATGCCCGCGGTCCCCACCCACGCCGTGACACGGTCGTCCTCGCTCCGGAGCGGATGCCGCTCGGAAACCAGCACGAGGTGATACTCGGCCGCATCGCCCGCCCGCGCGACCGCATCCTGGACAAGCATCAGCGGCTCGTCCGAGCCGAAGGTGCCGCTGCCATCACGCGACAAATCAGCAAGCGTCTCTTCAAAGTGCGCGAGTACCAGCACCCGCGCCCCCACCGCCCGGGCCGCCTGAACGTCTCTCAGGATTGCGCGGTTGCATACATCCCGCGACCACCACACCCGGTCGGGCTCAGCCCCGTCCGGCGTAGGCCGCCGTAGCGTGCCAAAGAGCTTGCCGAACAGCCCCATCACCCGCCCCCCACGAGCGAGACCAGCTCCACGATGTCCCCCTCGTGCAGCACAGTTTCATCCTGTTTGCGGCGAGGGACCAGTTGCTTGTTGACTTCCGCGGCCACCGCCTGATCGCCCATGCCCATCCCGATGACAAGGGTGCGCACCGTGCACCCTGGTGTAACCTCTCGTTCCTCGCCATTGACACTGACCTTCATGCCGCATGGTAAGCCCCGCGTGGTTCCCATAGACTCCCAAGTATGCTTGAGACGCTCCGCCAGCACTGGCCCACCATCGGATGGTCGCTCTTTGCGATCGACGTGGCGGTACGCCTCTTCCTGTCCGTGCGGGTTATCTACAAGCGTGCGCCGGTCGCGGACACGATGACCTGGCTGCTGCTGTTCTTCCTGCTGCCGATCCTGAGTTGGGTGCTCTACGCATTCATTGGTGGAAACCGCCTCGGCAGCCGCCGCATCAAGCGGTACGAATTCCTGACGCGACCTATTGAAGAACGTGCAGCCCAGATCTGGCACCAGAGCGGGCTTCAGCCCGACAATGGAGGTGAGTTCTCGCACCTCGCCGCTCTTGCCACGAATGTCTCGGGCTTTCCCACGCTCCGCGGCAACACCCTCGAACTGATAGCGCACGCCGACAAGTTTCTCGGCAGCCTCGCCCAGGACATCGACAATGCTACCCACCACATCCACCTGTGCTACTACATCTTTGATCCTGATGTGAAAGGAGAACTCATCGCCAGCGCTGTTATCCGCGCTGCTCAGCGGGGCGTGACATGCCGTGTCCTTGTCGATTCCGTGGGCAGTAGTTCCCTCCTCAAGAGCGATCTCTGGGGCAAGATGCAACGCGCGGGCGTCAAGTGCACCGAGGCGCTCCCCGCGAACCTGTGGCGTGCGTTGCTGGAGCGTGTAGACCTGCGGAACCACCGAAAGGTGGCGGTCATCGACGGACGGATCGCCTACTGCGGGGGCCAGAACGTCACCGCCATGAACTTCAAGTCCGGCATCGGGGGCAGTCGGGGGCCGTGGATCGATGCGACAGTCCGTATGACCGGCCCGGCGGTGCAGCCGCTCCAAATCTCCTTCCTCCGTGACTGGGCCATGGACAACGACGAAAAGCTCCAAGACGCTGCCGCTCTGTTCCCGAAGGTCACGACGAACGGCGCGAGCGTTGTGCACGTCATACCAAGCGGCCCGGGCCCGCGGCCCGACGCCATCCACCAGGCGTTCCTGGCCATGCTGTTCGCGGCACGCCGTGAAATCATCATGACCACGCCCTACTTCGTCCCGGACGATGCCACAAAGACGGCGATCCTGAACGCCGCCCTGCGAGGAGTCGACATCACCCTGAACGTGCCCCGCGTGGCGGACACGACGCTGGTCGGCGCCGCGGGCCGTAGTTACTTTGAAGAGCTGCTTGAGGCGGGCGTCAAGGTCTACCGCCACGGGCACGGACTGCTCCATGTCAAGGCCATGACGGTGGACCAGCGATTCAGCATGATCGGCTCCGCGAACTTTGACGTCCGTTCCTTCTGGCTCAACTTCGAATCCACGCTCTTCGTGCACGACGAGGACTTCACCGACCAGTTGCGTCGGCTCCAACAGGGCTTCCTCGGGGAGTCACGCCAGATTTCACTCGAGTCATGGAAGAGCCGTGGGCACCTGGCCCGCTTTGCCGACAACGTCGCCCGCCTCTTTGGCCCGCTCCTGTAAGCCGCTCACCCCTGTCTCCCGAGGATCCCACTTGCTCCGCATCCTCGCCTGGAATCTGATGCACGGTGGCGGACCGACACGCACGGCCGAAGCCGCCATCCTGCTTGCGCAGGCAGGCGCAGACCTCGTCATTCTGTCAGAATTCCGAGCCGCACGCGGTTCACAGGTGCTTCAAGCCTTGACAGACTCCGGGCTCGTTCACGCCGCGTCCGCGCCACCCGCCCGCGGTGGGAACACCGTCACGATCGCATCCCGATGGCCCCTTGTCGGTGCCCACGCCCCCGCCTCCTCGCCCAATGGAAGAGCGTTGGCGTGCGAAGTGCCGCTGCTTGGCATCCATGTGCTTGGGGTCCATATCCCGGACGAATCAGCCGTCTCCGCCCGGGACCGTGCGTGGGCGACCACGACCGCGTGGGCCCGCGGGCACGCAGCGAAGCGCGCCATCATCGCGGGTGACTTCAACACCAGCCGCACCGGCATCGACCCCCCGCGTGACGGACAGACGTGTGAGCACTGCCTGGGTGTGCTGGAATCATTGGGGTTCAGCGACGCGTGGCGGAAAGCGGGCTGCCCGGAGCCGGGTACCTCCTGGTTTGGCCCCAACGGCGAGCGTCAAAGGCTGGATGCGGTCTTTGTTTCGCGAACCCTCGCCTCCGCGATCCAAAGCGCTGGATTCGACACGAGCTGCGTCGCCTCGCGCGTTTCGGATCATGCGGTTTTCAAGGTGGAATTGACCATTGACCGCCCGGTGGGCACGCCAGCGGGGTGGATGGTCGGAAGCGGGTGATCGTGAAGCCCGCGTGGGGCATCCATAAAACACCTGAAAATCAGCACGTTTTGTCGCCGAGCGGAGTCCGGCGGTCTTCCCACCCAAGAATCGGTCAAAAAAAGGTGAAAAACTGGTGCTTGCGCGTGTCCTCAACCGAAAAAACCCTTGAAATCCGCCGTTTTTTGTCCGGCGGGCTTGCCAAGTTGATCCGAACTTGGTACAACCCATGCAACAGGCTCTGGAAAGAGCCGGGTTTTCTGGAGGAAAACCCCTGGACTGATGGAGTAGGAACCACATGGCGAAGAAAGGTGCAAAGATGGCCGCCCCCAAACCCGCGAAACTGACCCCGTCCGCAAAGCCCCGCAAGAAGGGCGAACTGTTCAACATTCTTGCCGAGCACAACGGCCTGGCCCGCAAGCAGGTCGCCGGCGTGTTCGACACGCTCGCGAAGGTCATGGCTGTTGACCTCGCGAAGCCCACGGCTGACAAGCCGAAGATCTTCGTGGTGCCGGGCCTGATGAAGGTCACCGCTGCATACAAGGCTGCGACCAAGGCCGCGCAGAAGCCCAACCCCTTCAAGCCGGGTGAAATGATGACTGTGAAGGCGAAGCCCGCGAGCACGAAGCTCCGCGTCCGCCCCCTCAAGGGCCTCAAGGCTATGGTCTGAGGTGAGAGCATCGATTGCGGGAGCAATCGAAACCGATTCAACGTGAGGCCGCGTCCCAAAGGGCGCGGCCTTCCCTTTTGCCGGGCATCACACCGCAACGACGACGGCAGCGGCGTGCAACCTCGTGTGCGTGAGCGAGACGTTCCATCCGCGGATGCCCGCGGCTCGCGCGATCACCACTGCCTCACCCGACACTCGCAGGTGAGGCTTGCCGGCGGAATCTGTCGAGACCTCGAAGTCATGCCACGTCACCCCCG
Source organism: uncultured Phycisphaerales bacterium (assembly GCA_937858155.1). Taxonomy (GTDB): domain Bacteria; phylum Planctomycetota; class Phycisphaerae; order Phycisphaerales; family UBA1924; genus BJHL01. Next base: position 15,548 of record CALLYM010000070.1, read on the forward strand.
ACGAAAGACCGGTCCCCAGCGCTTTCATCGCGGCTTCTTTCGCGGCGAAGCGGGCCGCGAGGTGCTGTGCGCGGTTGCGGCGTCCGGCGGAATGGGCTACTTCTCCCGGAGTAAAAACCCGTTCCAGGAATCGTGTCGGATGGTGGGCGAGCATCTTCTCGATGCGGTCGACTTCAATAACATCGATTCCCAAGCCACGGAGGATTCCGGCGGTTTCAATTCCTTTCGCGCTTGCCCGCGTTCGGCTTGGCGCTTTCGGGCTTCGCGGCTTTTGGAGCGGCCTTGGCGGTTTCTTTGCCATTCGTCGAGCTCGGTGCGGGGTTGTTTGCGGGCGACGCGGGCTTCATTGCCTCAGCAGGTTTCGTGTCGGGCTTGGGCTCAGGTTTGGATTCTGGCTTGGCTTCCGCTGGCTTGTCGGCGTCGGCGGCTTTCTTGTAGCCCTCCGAGCGGTAATCTGTCTGGTAAAAGCCCGACCCCTTGAAGAGCACCGCCGCGCCGATTCCAATGAGTCGTTCCAACGAATTCTTGCCGCACTCCGGGCACTTCTTGAGCGGTTTGTCCTTCATGGACTGGAAGTGCTCGAATGTGTGCGAGCAGGCGTTGCACTTGTAGTCGTAGGTGGGCATGTGGGCACGTCGTCCAATCAGGAGGGCGCTACCGACACCTTCGCGGGGCGGATGATGCGTTGGGTGTCCCCCTCCTGGAGGGCGTACCCGGCCTGGAAGCAGGCCACAATGTGCCCTGGCTCCACACCCTCCGAGGGCTGCTGCATGATGGCCTCGTGCTGGCCGGGGCGGAACTCGTCATTGGACGCTGGCTGGATCAGCGACACACCATGGCGCGTGAGGGCCCGGAGCAGTTCGTCGCGGATCACACGCACGCCCTCAATGATCTGCTGGGCGCTGGCCTTCGCCGGGTCCTGCGTCAGAGCCATGTCGAAGTGGTCGATCACTCCCACCACCGACGATGCGACGGCGGAGACGCCGGATTGACGTGCCGACTGCTCGTTCTGGGAAGCGCGACGCTGGAAGTTCTGGAAGTCCGCCATGACGCGTACCGCCCGCCCCTTCGCGGCCTCAAGCTCCGACTCCATGGCGCCCATGCGGTCCATCAGCGCGGCAATATCTGCATCGGCCGCGGCGCTGATGTCTTCGGGGCGGGGGTCGTCTTTCATGGAGTCGTGTTCGTTCATGGCCTAATCAATGGATGATACGAGGGGCAACGGTCAGGAGTGCGGGGCATACTCCGAACGCGTGGTTCAACCGAGCACCTTTTTCCAGAAGCCCTGCGTCTCCGGCATCACAGACTTGTCCTCGGTTGCAGCAAAGTCGCGCAGCAACTTTTCCTGATCCTTGGTGAGTTTCCGGGGAACCTCGATTTTCACGACGATACCCATGTCGCCGGACTTGCCCGTTCGAAGGTTGGGCAGGCCCTGACCGTCCAGCCTCAGAACCGTGCCGTGCTGCGTCGCTTTGGGCACTTCCAGCGGGGTGGGTTTTCCTGAGATCGTTGGGATTTCGAGCTTTGCGCCCAGAGCAGCCTGGGTGAAGGAGATTGGCATCTCCAAGACCAGATGATCGCCTTCTCGGTGGAACAGCTTATGTTCCTTGACCCGCACCACCACGTGCAGGTCGCCCTTGATGCCGTCGCCGGTGGGGCTGGCCTCGGGAGGAGGTGGTTCGCCCTCGCTGGGCACACGGATCGCCTGGCCATCTTGGATGCCTGCTGGCACCTTGACTGACAACGACCGCTTCGCCGGGACTCTGCCCTTTCCACGGCAGCCATCGCAGAACTCCTTGATGACCTGCCCTCGCCCGGCGCACGCCGGGCACGCCGTCACCATGCGGAACATCCCGCCCAGCCCCTGCTGCTGAACGCGCCCCTGACCGCCGCAGGTGGGGCACTTGACGGGCGTGGTGCCGGGCTTGGCGCCGCTGCCGGTGCACTTTTTGCACACATCCAGCCGCGTGAATTCGACATCGCACTCGGTCCCCTTGGCGACTTCCTCAAGCGTGATGGCAACCTCGGTCTCAAGGTCGTACCCGCGTGGTGGGCCGCGGTGGGTGCGCCCCCGTCCCCCACCCATGCCGCCCTGCCCGGCGAAGATGTCGTTGAACATCGAAAAAATGTCCTCGACGTTCATGCGGTTGAAGTCGTGGGTGGCTGGGCCGCCCTGCGAGCCCTTCAGGCCTTCGCGTCCGTAGGTGTCGTATATCTTGCGCTTCTGGTCGTCAGAAAGGACTTCGTAGGCCTCCGCCGCCTCCTTGAAGTTCTTTTCGGCTTCGACATCCCCCGGGTTGCGGTCGGGGTGGTACTTCATCGCGAGGCGGCGGTAGGCGCGCTTGATCTCCTCGCCATCGGCTGTCTTCGTGACGGAGAGAATCTCGTAATAGTCGCGGGTGGTAGGCATGAGGGGTGGCACCGGGCATCAGGCATCGGCACCAGGGAAAGAGCCGCTGCACCCTGCCGTCGTAATCAGACTCTCGCGTTTTCACACGAGAGCCTGGGAATCCATTAGATTGGCACTGAGCGTGGGAACGTGCACCATTTTCACAGTGCCAGATGCAAAGTGCCTTCTTCTTCAGGCCGTCGCGCCCACCTCCGCCTTCTTCTCATCCTTCAAGTCCGTAATGAGCACATCCGTCGTCAGCATCAGCCCCGCGACGCTCGCGGCGTTGATGAGAGCGGTCTTCGCGACCAGCGCGGCGTCGATGATGCCGGCCTTGACGAGGTCGATGTACTCGCCGTTCGAGGCGTTGAAGCCGTTGTTGCCCTTGGCTTCCTTCACCTTTTCGACGACCACGTCGCCGTCGAAGCCGGCGTTGTCGGCAATCTGCTTGCAGGGGTACTCGACGGCCTTGGCGACGATGTCGAAGCCGAGACGCTCGTCGTCGGTCTTGGCCTTCTTCTTCGCCGCGAGGATGGCGTCCTGCGTGCGGAGAAGGGCGACGCCGCCGCCAGGCACGTAGCCCTCTTTGGCCGCGGCACGGGTGCTCTTGAGGGCGTCGTCGACGAGGTCCTTGGTGGCCTTCATGGCGACCTCGGTCGCACCGCCGACGCTGATCATCGCCACGCCGCTCGTGAGTTTGGCGAGGCGTTCCATCAACTTCTCTTTGTCGTAGTCGCTGGTGCTCTTGTCGTACTGGGCCTTGATCTGCGCGGCGCGTGCCTGGATGTCGGCCTTCTTGCCGGCGCCCTCGATGACCGTCGTGTCGTCCTTGGTCACGACGATCTTCTTTGCGCGCCCCAGTTCTGTCATTTCGACTGACTCGAGTTGGCGGCCCAGGTCCTCTGCGATGAAGGTGCCGCCGGTGAGGACGGCGATGTCGCCCATCATGGCCTTGCGGCGGTCGCCGAAGCCGGGGGCCTTGACAGCGCAGATCTTGAGCACGCCGCGGAGGCGGTTGACGACGAGTGCCGCGAGGGCTTCGTTGTCCACTTCCTCAGCGACGATGAGCAGGGGCTTCCCGCTCATCGCGACCTTGTTGAGCAGCGGCAGGAGGTCGGGCAGGTTGCTGATCTTCTTCTCGTTGAGCAGGATGTAGCAGTCCTCGAGCACGCATTCGCCGGTCTTGGGGTCGGTCATGAAGTAGGGCGAGAGGTAGCCCTTGTCGAACTGCATGCCCTCGACGTAGTCGAGCGTGGTCGTCGCGCCCTTGCCGTCCTCGATTTCCACGACGCCCTCCGCGCCGACCTTGCTGATGGCCTCGGCGATGAGTTCGCCGATCTGGGCGTCGTGGTTGGCCGACACGGTGGCGACCTTCTTGTAGTCGTCCTTGCCCTTGCACTTGGTGGCCATGGCATCGATCGCCTCGGCGGCAGCGGTGGCGGCGCTGTTGACGCCGCGCTGCAGCAGCACGGGGTTTGCGCCGGCGGTCACGTGGCGGAGGCCCTCGCTGAAGATTGCCTGGGCCAGCACAGTCGCTGCGGTGGTGCCGTCGCCCGCCTTGTCGGCGGTCTTCTTGGCGACCTCGTTCACCATCTTCGCGCCCATCGCCTGGAAGGGCTCGGGGAGCGAGACTTCCTTCGCGACGGAAACGCCGTCCTTGGTGACGTGCGGTCCGCCGTAGGACTTCTCGATGACGACGTGGCGCCCCGCGGGGCCCATCGTGCACTTGACGGCGGCGGCCAGGGCGTCGACGCCCTTCTTCATCTCCGCCAGGGCGGAGTCCTTGAACATCAGCTGCTTGCTCGACATGGTCGGTTCCCTTTCAGACGCCGGGGCGGGGTTGCCGCTGGCGCCGAGCGTGTGTGCTTCGTGCCGCCGCCGGACGCATTCCCCTGCGTCCGCGGCGCCCCCAGCCCCCCCGGCGGGCCCCTCAGCCCTCGACGACGCCCAGGAGCTCCGACTCGCGGAGGATCAGGTGCTTCGCGCCCTTGATCTCCACCTCGGTCCCCGCGTACTTGCCGTACACCACCGTGTCGCCCTTGCGCACCGACATGTCGGCCCGCTTGCCGTTCTCGAGCCGCTTGCCCGGCCCCACGGCGATCACCTCGCCACGCACCGGCTTCTCCTTCGACGCCTCGGGCAGGAAGATCCCGCTGGCGGTCTTGGCTTCGGACTCGATGGGCTTGACGAGCACGCGGTCTTCGAGAGGCTTCACGGACATGTCTGACTCCTGGAGGCCCCCTCCCCGCGGAAGGCTGGGGAGGGGTGGTTTGACTTGGAAGGCCCCGTCACCGCGACGAGGCCCGGATGGTCGAAAGTTCCCGGCGGATCGCGTCCTTCATCGGCCCGTCACGCGACGGGTCGAACCGGTGCGCGTCCGCCGACGCGCCCGCGGGCATCTGCCCCCACACCGGGGCCTTGGGGTCCGGGTCGCTCCCACGCCGGGGGAAGACGTGGAAGTGCAGGTGGTGCACCTGGTTCCCCAGGCACTCGTAGTTCAGCTTGTCGCACCCCGTCACCCGCCCCACCGCCTCCGCCAGCTGGGCCATCTCCTCGAGGTACTGCAGGCGCGATGCCCGCGGCAGCTCGTGCAGCTCCGTCGCCGGCGTCTTGCACAGGAGCACGCTGTACCCCCGGAAGAACTGCGAATCCCCCAGCACCGCCACGCCCGCGTCCAGCTCCGCGATCAGCCCGGCGTGCCGCCCCTCCCGGGCGTCGCCCAGCCGGCGGCAGATCTCGCAGTTGTCCTGGTGCCTGGCCATGGGGGCTACTCGGGCTCCTTGGAGATCAGCACGCCGTCCTCGGCGATCACGATGTCCCACGCCTTGCCGTCGACCTTGGCGTCGAAGGAGTAGACGGTTTTCCCGTTCTTCATCTCCTTCTCCGACTCGGTCACCTGCCCGCCCTTGGCCTCCCGGTCCAGCGTCGCCTTCACGGCGGGCGGGACCTCGGCCATGGAGATCGTCTGCTCCCCGGCGCAGCCCGGCAGGACCGCCGCCGAGAGGATCACCGACATCGCGGCCAGGCCGGCCGTCAGGCGTGCCATGGGAGGCTCCTTTCGAGGAAGGTCACGGGGCGTGCTCCGCGCGGGCCGCGGACCTCGCCCGCAGGAACTCCACCGCGACGGGAATGAGGCTGACGACGATGATCGCCAGAACCACCGCCTCGAAGTGCTTCTTCACCCAGTCGATGTTGCCGAAGAACCAGCCGGCGCCCGTGCACAGGCCGACCCACGCCGTCGCCCCGACCAGGTTGAACGCGATGAACCGCGGGAAGTTCATCGCCCCGGCCCCCGCGACGAACGGGCAGAACGTCCGCACGATCGGCACGAACTGCCCGAGGATCACCGCCTTGCCCCCGTACTTCTCGTAGAAGACGTGGGCCCGGGCCAGGTGCTTCCTGCTCAGCAGCCGGTCGAGCAGCGTCCCCGAACCCTCGTGCGAGAAGATCCGGGGGCCGATCG
>CALLYM010000071.1 GCA_937858155.1 uncultured Phycisphaerales bacterium
TTTTGTCTCCTACCGAACTCCGTGTTGTGCACGCATTCGCTCAGGGTTGGACCCGAGAGGAAATTGCCCAGAAACTAGGGCGATCTCCCCACACCGTGCAGGTGCACTTCCGCAGCATCTTTGCAAAGCTCGGCATTCACCGAGAGGTTGGGCTCGCGCTCAAGCTTGGCAAGTCTGGCCTTGGCTCCTTCTCCATTGAAGAATGGGAGCGCATTGTGCGCGCAAGCGTCCCGACGCCAGGCGGAAACTCTGCCGTCGCATGTTGAATATCCCCGACTTGAGGTAAAATACATCGAAAGATCAGTTATTTGATGTTTTTATCGCGCTGACTCCTTGTGCGTTGTACCACGATTGAGTAGCATGGCACCTTCGTTTGGCCACGAGGCCATTTGTACGGAGGGTGTTATGCATCGCCGTAATTCGGGGCCTGTCACGCTTCCCGAGCTGCGTTCGTGGATTGCCCAACCCCGCGCCGCGGTGGTGGTTCTAGATCGCTCCGACGGCATCCGCTGGTGTAATGACGCTTTTGCGACCGCACACAACGCCATCGCCGGGGACCTGGTCGGGAAGAACCTCGTGGTGCTTCTTCCCGAAAAGGTGCTGGAAGAGCGGCGGAAGCTGTGGGCACCGCTGCATGCTCGCGGGGAACGGGTGGAGTACATCCAGGTCTTCGGCGGTCAAAGGGTCCACACGACCGGTGCCACGCTTGAACCGTCGGTGCTTGGCGAGGGTTTGTTCGTCTTTTTGCTGCTGCCGGTCGCGGAGGATGCACCCGCGGAAAACACCCCCGTCGCGTCCTCGGCCTTGCTCGCCGAGTACTCCCTGCTGTCCCGCGCTGAATTGCGGGTACTCCACGCCTTTGCGCAGGGGCTTTCCAGGGAGGAAATCGCGGAATCGCAGCACCGCTCGCTGCACACCGTCCAGATCCATCTGAAAAGTATTTATTCCAAGCTTGGCATCCACCGTGAAGTGGAGCTTGCGTTGAAGTTGGGCAGGTCAGGGATTGGCGCCTTCACCGTCGAGGAATGGGAGCGGATCGTCCAATCTGTGCCGGCCAAGGACCCCTCAAACCGCTCCCCGTAACGGTTGTCGCTTTGATGCCCCGGGCGGGTGACAATCAGGTCCATGCCTGCCCCCCCACGCCCTCCTCCGGCCCGGAGCATCCTCGTCATACGCCCGAGCGCGCTCGGCGACGTTGCGCGCAGCGTGCCCGTGCTTGCGAGCCTGAGGAGCGCCTATCCGGAAGCCCGCATTGATTGGCTCATACGAGACGCATTTGCGCCGCTGCTCCGCCACCACCCCGCGCTTTCTCACGTCGTTCCATTTCCGCGAGACCAGGTTGTTCGATGGATCACCAGACTGCAGTGGTCCAAGCTCCGCGAGTATTCGCGAACGCTGAGGGAACCGTCCTACGACATCGTCCTGGACTGTCAGGGCCTGGCCCGGAGCGCGGTTCTTTCGCGCGTGTCGGGTGCGCCCATCCGCGTGGGGTACGCCGATGCGCGGGAGCTTGGGTGGATGCCCCTCACGCACCGTGTGCGCACACCTCCGGGCACACACACTGTCGACAAGGCGCTTGCGCTGCTGGAGTGCCTTTCCATCCCCGCGCGGACCGACCGTGCGGCGGGCCGCCTCTACACCGGCACCGAGGATCAGAATTGGCTGGCGCGGGAGCCCTATTCGGACCGGCGTTACGCCGTGCTGGCCCCAACAAGTGCGTGGCCGAGCAAGCAATGGCCTGTAGACCGGTACGCCGCACTTGCACAGTGGCTGACCGGGAGGTCGATCCCCGCGGTGATCGTGGGCGCGCCGCACGAGCGCGACCAGTGCCGGCCGCTGCTGGAACTGGCGAACCGCAACCCGCTGGTCATCGACCGGGTTGGGTCTACGACCATCGGGCAGCTCATGGCCCTCATTGAACGGGCATCGCTCGTGACCGCGAACGACTCCGGCAGCCTTCATATCGCGGTGGCATTTGACCGTCCGATCATCGCGCTGTTTGGGCCCACGGACACGTCGCTGGTCGGGCCGTACCGGCGTGAGAGCGACGTCATTCAGCACGTGAAGGCGGGCGACCAACTCTACTGCCGCGACGACCGCAGCGCGGGGATGATGGCCCGTATCACATTGGACGAGGTCATCGAGCGTGCCTCGGCGATACTCTCGTAAACACTACTTCTGCCACGAGGTGCGGCTCTTCACAGGCACTACGAACTTGAGACCGGACCAGAGGTCTGTCACGGCGCACACCTTGATGTCGACGAGGCCGGCGGCCAGTCCTGCCGCTCGCACCGGGTTTTCGGAGAGGTCGGTTTCCACTCCCGACGACTTCTTGTACCAGCACACCCACAAACAGGCATCCGGTCCCATCGCGGCGCAGCACTTTTCAAGCCCCGCCGTGAATGCAACCGTGTTCTTTGCCGCGAGCACAATGACGTGGATCGGGCCATGGGCCAGTGAGTTCTCAAAGCGAGCGCCGTCCGGCAACTCGCCTATGGCTTGCCGGATTGATCCATCCGCGTCATTCAGCAACACGACCCGGTCACCGCCCCGGATGCCCAGCTTCTTCACCAGGGGTGTTCCGGAATATCCGGCGGGAGCGCTCGCCTTGCCGCTCGCCAGCCGCTTAGAACGGGATGTCATCCGGGTTCATCTCCTGGTTTGCGGGCTTTGATGGTGCGCTACGAGCCGGGGCCGAACTCCGCTGGGGACGCTGATAGCCACCCCCACTACCCCCCCCCCCGCCTCCCTCTTCGCC
>CALLYM010000072.1 GCA_937858155.1 uncultured Phycisphaerales bacterium
GGCGCGGAGCGGCGGGCACCGGGAGCAGTACGACGCCGTGCTGGCCCGGGCGGTAGGCCGCATCGCGATGCTCGCTGAACTGACGGTGCCGCTCGCCAAGGTTGGCGGGCTCGTCGTGTTCATCAAGGGCGCAAAGGCACAGGAAGAACTTGAGGAAGCGAAGGAATCGCTGCACCTGCTCAAAGCGGTCCACACGCAGAGCATTCCCACGCCGACGGGCACGATTGTGCTGCTGGACAAGCAGTCCGCGACGCCCCGCACCTACCCCCGAGCGGACGGCGAGCCGGCACGCTCCCCCCTGGGCGTCAAGAGGGCCCGCCCGTGAGCACGCCGCGGCTGCCATTTGACCCGTCCAAGATGGCCGCGGCGAAGACTGTTCCCGGGCCATCTTCGGCACCTCCCGCTCAGGCCGCCCCGGCGCAGAACCTGTCCGACCAGCCCATCACCATTTCACAGCTCGCAGCCCGCATTGATACCGCGCTCAAACGTGGCATCCCCGAACCGCTTCGCGTGATCGGCGAGGTATCCGGGTTCCGGGAACGGACGCACTGGTACTTTGATCTCAAAGATGCCGACGCCGTCATCAACTGCGCCGTCTTTGCAAATGTCGCACGCAAGGTGCCTTTCACGCCAGAGAACGGTCACCAGGTGATCGCCCGCGGACGCGTGGACTTTTACGCCAAGGGCGGCAAGGTCACGTTCATTGTCGAGAAGCTCGAGCCCGTCGGCGCCGGGGCGCTTGACCTCGCGTTCCGTCGGCTCGTGGAAGAAGTCCGGGCATTGGGCTGGTTTGAACAGGAACGCAAGCGCCCCCTGCCTGTATTCCCCCGGCGCGTGGCGGTGATAACGAGCCGGTCCGCCGCCGCCCTGCAGGACGTTCTGGACACCATGCGCCGGCGCTGCCCGGCGGTGGGCGTGCTGCTGGTGGACGTGCGGGTGCAGGGGGACGTTGCTCCTGAGATCGTGCGCGCGATCCGGCAGGTTTCCCGCCAGGCACGCGCCCTGCAGGTAGACGCACTGCTGCTCACACGCGGCGGCGGCTCGGCGGAAGACCTGTTCGTGTTCAACGACAAGGAGATTGCGCGGGCGATCGTTGAGTGCTCGGTGCCGGTGGTCGCGGCGATCGGGCACGAGACGGACACCACCATCGCGGAACTCGTCGCCGACCTTCGCGCCGCCACGCCCACACAGGCCGCGATGCGCCTGACGCCGGACCGGGATGCGATTGCTCGACAACTGGACAGTGTGGCGGGGAGGCTCGGTCTGTTGCTGCGGCAAAGGATCGAAAACTCCCGGCAGCACCTGCGGGCGCTCGAACGGTCGCCGCTCCTGGCCTCTCCGGACGCGTACATCGAATCCCAGCGTGATCGCGTTGAGTCGCTGGCCCGTGAGCTCAGGCATGCCACTCTGCACGCGATGGCGAAAGGCAAGGAAGCACTCGCGCTCGCCTCGGCTAACCTGGAGCGTGCCAGGCCCGCCGCGGTGATTGCCCGGATGAGCGAGCGGCTGACACACTCGGACGCGTCCCTCTCTCGCGCAGCACGCACGTACCTCGCCAACCGCGCCCAGCGTGTTGCTGGTGCGGAGCGCCAACTCCAGGCAGTGTCGCCGCAGCGGGTGCTGGACCGCGGGTTCTCCGTCACCACGCACAGCGACGGGTCCCTGCTGCGCGACGCCGCGGATGCCAGATCGGGGGAAGCCATACTCACCCGGCTCGCGAAAGGAGTTGTGCGATCTACGGTTTCGGGTTCGGACATGGCGGTGCGGCCAAAGCCGCGAGCAAAGAGATCTGACTCTGGGGACGCGGGCTTGTTCTCTTAGAAACCAAACACAATCCAAACCTACGACAGTATCGTTCTGGTGTGCGCGGCAACCAAGAAGGCGGATGAAGCAATCGGAGTACGCCACCATGAGACGCATGGCCTTGAGGACTGTCCTGACCGCCGCCACAGCCGTCGGGGTGCTTTGGGGCCTTGCGGGCTGCACCCAGCGGTCGCAGCCCCCCGGCAGCCCCACGTCCGCCACAACGTCCGCCACAACGTCCGGCGCGACGCCCAGCACTCCACAGACGACGCGCAATGGCCTCGCCCCCTCGACCAATTCCACCGTCCCCCAAACCGCCATGAAACCCACGAACGACAACCCGGGCCAAACCGCACCCACCACCGAAGAGGCCATGTTTGGCGCCGGGTGCTTCTGGGGAGTCGAGTCGTACTTCGAGCAGGTACCGGGCGTGGTGGAAACGGCCGTCGGCTACAGCGGCGGCAAGGTGGAACACCCCACCTACCACCAGGTCTGCTCGGACTCCACCGGACACGCGGAGGTCATCCACATCGTCTTCGACCCCTCCAAAGTCTCCTACGAAAAGCTGGTCCGCCACTTCTTCCACATGCACGACCCCACGCAGCTCAACCGCCAGGGCAAC
>CALLYM010000073.1 GCA_937858155.1 uncultured Phycisphaerales bacterium
CCGGGAGGTTCGCGCGGTACGCCAACGCTTCTGGAAAGAAGGCGGGGTAACGTCTTGAATCATGCGCACATTGACAGAAGGGCTCTCCGTCGGGAAGGTGGTGTTGCGACAACCCCTTCCAGAACAGGAGAGCCCGATGGAGAGCGTATCGAACGGCGTGGGAAGTGCAAGCGAGACGGACGACTTGAAAGCGGCAGTGACGATTGACACAGAAAAGGTTCGGGGCCACCTGGACGAGGTGGTCCGCAGCACGGTGGAGGCGACCTTGAACCAGTTGCTGGACGAGGAGGCGGACCGGATCGCCGGGGCGGGGAAGTACGAGCGTTCGAGTGAGCGCAAGGACACTCGGGCGGGCAGTTACCAGCGGAAGTTACAGACCAAGGCGGGGGAGGTGGAACTCACGGTTCCCAGGCTCCGGAAGTTGCCGCTGGAGACGGCGATCATCGAGCGGTACAAACGGCGGGAGAGTTCGGTCGAAGAGGCCCTGATCGAGATGTATCTTGCGGGCGTGAGCATGCGGCGGGTCGAGGACATCACCGAGGCGTTGTGGGGAACGCGGACCAGCGCCAGCACGGTGAGTTCGATGGCCCAGAAGGTGTACGCACAGATCGAGGCGTGGCGGAACAAGAGACTGACGGGGGAATACGCGTATGTCTACTTGGACGGGATCTGGTTGAAACGATCGTGGGGCGGTGAGATGAAGAACGTGGCGGTGTTGATCGCGATCGGGGTGGACGCCGAAGGCTAGAGCCTATCCCAGAACCTGTTTGAGGAGTATCAACGTGCAACCCAGGTGCAGGAAGCCTTGGAAGAGCATGGTGGATTTCTCATAACGGATGCACAGGCGGCGGAAGTTCTGGATCCACGAGATGGTGCGCTCGACTTTCCATCGCCGCGCGGAGCGACGCAGCGGCCGGCCGTCCTGCGTCGCGTTCTCTGGCTTTCGGTTCGACCGGTGCGGGGCGATCATTTCGATCCCCTCGTCGTCCAAGTCCTCGTCGAGCGCATCGCTGTCGTACGCTTTGTCGCCGATGACACGCTCGGGCTCATCCACGGTCAGCATGAACTCGAAGAGCGACTGCACCAACTTGCTCTCGTGCGGCGATGCGGAGCACGTGTCCACCGCCACCGGCAGGCCGCGTGCATCCACAAGAACCATGATTTTCACGCCCTTTCCGGCCTTGGTGAGCCCCACGCCGTCGCCCCCGCCTCGGGCCTTGCAGAACGTGCCATCGATGAAGCACTCGTAGAGCCGGTAGCCGCCGCGCTCCTCGATCAGTTCGCCCGCATCACGCATGATGTTCTCAAACACACCCTCCCGCACCCACAGCGTGAACCACCGGTGCACCGCGCTCTTGGAACCGTACTCGCGCGGCAGATCCTTCCACTTCGCGCCGTTGTCCAGGATCCAGAAGATACCCCGCAGCGCATCACGCTTGTCCGTCGGCGGTCTCCCGCCCTTGGGACTCACCGGCGCATCGGGCACTCTCTCCGCCAACCATTCCAACTGCTCGTCCGTGAGTGTCAGCATCGTGACATCACATACGCGCCTCGTTCAGAACGGTTTCGGGATAGGCTCTACCGGGAAGTGCTGGGCGTGAGTGAAGGGACGAAGGAGGACGCCGCGAGTTGGCGGGCGTTCCTGCGGCACCTCAAAGAACGCGGGCTGGCGGGCGTGAAGCTGTTCATCACCGACAAGTGCCTGGGGCTGGTGGACGCGTTGGTGGAGTTCTACCCGCAGGCGGCGTGGCAGCGGTGCGTGGTGCATTGGTACCGCAACGTGATGACGGCGGTGCCGCAGGGCAAGGTGCGCGAGGTGGTGGCGATGCTGAAGGCGATCCACGCGCAAGAAGACCGAGCGGAAGCGGAGCAGAAGGCCGCGGCGGTGGTGGAGAAGCTGGAGACGATGAAGCTCGGGCGAGCGGCCCAGATCGTGCGGGAAGGCGTGAGCGAGACGCTCTCATACATGAGCTTCCCGCGCGAACACCGGCGGTGCATCAAGACGAACAACCCGCTGGAACGATTGAACCGCGAGGTGCGTCGCCGAACCCGTGTGGTGGGGGCGTTTCCGGACGGTCAAAGCGCGTTGATGCTGGTGGCCGCGCGGCTGCGGCATGTGGCGGGAACGCGGTGGGGAACACGGAGATACCTTGACATGAGCCGGCTGCGTGAGCCGGTATCGACGACCGAAACCACAGCGGCCGCGTGAGCCGCCCGATGAACTTTCCCCCGGAGATCCCCTTCTCAAATGTGCGCAACTTGACGGACACTACCGAAGGCGGACAAACCGTCAAGGGCTATCTTCAACTCATGAGTCGGATAACCAGCGAGCGTCCACCAATCAAACCTAGCAGGCCGTTGAAGAACGCCGGCGACGGCAGACTCGTCCCGCCGGGGAAGGAGTCGCTCGCCGCGTGACGGTGGG
>CALLYM010000074.1 GCA_937858155.1 uncultured Phycisphaerales bacterium
TTCATTCGTGCGCCCCCCGCCCCACTACCCTCGGCCATGACCGTCAGCCTCTGGCGACGCACCAACCGCCTCGGCACCCTCCGCTGCGACTGCCTGGTCGTCGGCGCGGGTATCTGCGGCATCTCCGCCGCGCTGCACCTGCGGCGGCGGGGTCTCTCGGTCATTGTCGTCGAGCGCGACCGCCTGGGCAGCGGTGCCAGCACCCGCAACGCGGGCTTCCTCATGCGCGGCTGCGCCGACAACTACGCCCTCGCGGCCCGTGAGTACGGACGGGACAGGGCCCGCGCCCTGTGGAAACTCACCGAGGACAACCTCGCCGGCCTCCGCCGAGAGGGGATCGAGTCGCTCCCGGGCGTCCGCAACGTCCCCAGCGTCTTGCTCGCGTTGCGTGAAGTTGAGCACGACGAGCTACGCGAAAGCGTTTCGATGATGACAGAAGATGGCTTCCAGGTCTCCTGGCAGGAACGGGGCGAAGACTCCGCCTGGCGCTCGGGCGTTTGCCTCGGAGGCCTTGTCAACCCCGGCGATGCGTCCTGCAACTCGCGCGAAGTCATGGAGCACCTCCGCACCACGCTCCTGGAGCGTGAATCCCGCGGCGCGTGCGTGCTGCACGAAGGGCAGGAAGTCTTCGATATCCGCGACGATGGCGGACGCGTCGTGACCCACACCACCGACGCGGAAGTCACCTCATCCCACGCCATCGTCTGCACGAACGCCTACGTCCCGCTGCTGCTGCCGCAGTTCGAGGGCGTCATCACCCCCCGCCGCGGCCAGATGTTCGCCCTGCGCCCGGGGACCGTCCAGCTCGACGCTTCCTACTACGCCAACCGGGGCAGCGAGTACTTCCGACAGGCCGCCACCGGCGAGGTCGTCGTGGGCGGCTGCCGCACCTACCACGCCGACCGCGAAGTGGGCTACGAGGACCGCACCACGCCCTGGGTGCAGCGTGACCTGGAGCGGTTCGCGTCGCTCATGTTCAGCATGAGCGAACGCGACATCCACGCCAACATCACCGCCCGCTGGGCGGGCACTATGGGCTTTTCGCCCACGGGGCTCCCCATCATTTCGCCGGTAACGGGCACCTCGAACCGTGTCTGGTTCTGCGGTGGATTCACTGGACACGGAATGAGCATGGCGTACCGAACGAGTGAGATAGCTTCCGGCGTGATGCTTGAAGGAAGGGAGAATCCGTTTGAGGTCGCCGAATGAATCGCAATACGCCCATGCCGGCTGCGCAATGGACTCGTTCGCTTGTCATCAAAGACGCCGCGCGAATGCTGCTCGTTGCGCTTTTGTGGGCGGGTTGCGTCGCATGGGCGCGCTCGGCTTGTCCGTACACGATCGCAGACTTGCTCGGCAAGCAGAGCGGATGGGCAGAGGCAAAGAGCGGTACTTCGGCTGGGTCCGTCATCGTGTATCAGAAAAGCAATGAATACTCCTATCAGCCCTGCGACGGTTGCAAAATTGCCGGTAGGGTTGAGTGGACCAAGCAGTATGTCGGTTTTCGGTGCGGGCGCCCAACAGACTTCAACGTAACCACTGGCGCCGTGACCGAGTACGACAAGTTCGAGTGTGATTCCATCACCCTGTCTCGCACGGTTCGGTGCAACAATGCGACGACAACGAAGGCTGTCGAAGACTTCATTGCCAGGGAGGGAACGCTGCTGAGGTTTGTGCACACCACCGAAGATCTGCTGGATATTCCGGCACGTCTCTCGGGCGAACGGAGCATGTCGGACGGTTTTCGCTTCTTCGGACCGTCGGCGACGGTCGAGTGGACGAACGCCACATGGTGGCGAGCGGTGCGTGCAAGTTTTCCGCGTTGTGCGACCATTAGCGTCGCAGTACTTTGCTCTGCGACGCTCTTCACGGGGTATCCGCGATCGCTCCGTGCCTCGCTCCGTCTCCGCCGTAACCTGTGCCCGCGCTGCGCCTATCCCGCCAACCCGGGCCTGTGCCCAGAGTGCGGCCTCTCAGGCGCGTTCCCTGCCGGCGTCAAGTCGGAGACGGGGCAGCAAGCACCACGCGAACCCACTCGGTAGTAACGCCGTGCTGGACGATCCCGAGGATTCTCGAAACATCACGCCCCGTGGTGCGCGGCCGCTCAGTGCGGCCAGCGCCACGCGAACGTCCCCGCCGTGAGCGACGCGTAGATCAGCGCATCGATCACCCGCCCGGGTACCTGAGACCAGGGCTGGCCCATCCAGATCGACATGGTCAGCGCGTTCCCTGCGTGCGCCATGAACGCGATGAGCCCGCACACCTTGAACACCTGCATGTACGACGCGGTGTGCGGCAGGCCTGCGCTCCCGGCGATATACGCCACGCCAAAGCCGATGAGCAGCAGGTTCACGATCCACATCCCCATGCTCCTGCCGATGTTGGGCATGCCCGGCATCACCGTCAGCATCGCGTACGGACCCGCCTTCATCTTCTCGATGTTCGCCGGGTTCTTCCGGTCCGCCCCGTGCCCGCACCACGGCACGTAGTACACCCCCGGCGCGAACGCCATGGAACGCACGAAGTCCAGGATCGGCTTCTCCTTGTCGCCCGGGTTCTTGTAGTCGTGCTTGTGCAGGGGCAGGACCATCCAGATGAGCGCGCTGGCGATGTGGCACAGCACCGCGGAAATCACGATTGGCATCCAATACATGGTCAGGGTCTGCATTCGCGGCTCCCGTGTCGCCCCACTTCCCGTCGCGACCCCCATAGCAGAACAGAAACCGGACGAGTTGTCAAGTTCCGCCTACGCAGGGGATGCTTGATCGTCGACGACGCTACTTCGCCCGCAGCATCCCCTTCAAGTACTTCCCGGTGTAACTGCCCGGCACCTTTGCCACATCCTCGGGCGTGCCCTTCGCCACGATGGTCCCGCCGTTGTCACCGCCCTCAGGCCCCAGGTCGATAAGCCAGTCCGCGCACTTGATGACGTCGAGGTTGTGCTCGATGACCACCAGCGTGTTGCCCGCGTCCGCCAGCCGGTGGAGGACCTTGACCAGCTTGTTGATGTCCTCAAAGTGGAGGCCCGTGGTCGGCTCATCCAGGATGTACAGCGTGTGGGCGGATGGTCCCAGTGCACGCGGCGCGCGGGCGCGGGTCACGGTCTCATCTTCCTCCAGGGGATCGTCCTGCCCCTCGGCGTCGGCGTTGGAGGCCGCACGCTTTTTCGCGATGTCGTCCTGCTTCAGCCCGTCCCAGCCGCCGAAAATGCTGGTGCCGCGTGCCAGCTCCGTCGCCAGCTTGATGCGCTGCGCCTCTCCCCCGGACAACTGCGTGCTCGGCTGCCCAAGGGTCAAGTAGTCCAGCCCCACGTCGTGCAGGCACTGCAAGGCCCGCTGCAGCTTCGGGTGGTTCTCAAAGAACCCGATGGCGTTCTCGATCGTCATGTCGAGCACGTCGCTGATGTTCTTACCCCGGTACGTCACCTCCAGCGTCTCGCGGTTGTACCGCTTGCCGCGGCACACCTCGCACTCGACAAAGACGTCGGGCAGGAAGTGCATCTCGATCTTCTTGAGGCCCTGCCCCTGGCACGCCTCGCACCGCCCGCCGCCGTTCTGGGCAGTGACGTTGAAGGAAAACCGCCCGGGCTTGTACCCGCGCACCTTGGATTCCTTGGTCGCCACGAACACCTTGCGGATCTCGTCGAAGAACCCCACGTACGTCGCCGGATTGCTCCGCGGCGTGCGCCCGATGGGCGTCTGGTCCACCTCGATGATGCGGTCGATGGTGGGCGTCGTCTTCGTCGGCTTGGGCAGCTTGAACGAGTCGTGCGCGCCGGTGAGCTCGCGCGACAGGCCCAGCTCCCGCCGGATGCCCTTGAGCAGAATCTCATTCACCAGCGTGCTCTTGCCACTGCCCGACACGCCCGTGACGCACACCAGCCCGCCCAGCGGGAAGGCGATGTCCACGTTTTTCAGGTTGTTCTCCCGCGCCCCCTTGATGCCGATGGCGTGCTTCTCGCTCACCGCCCGGCGGCTGCCCGGCACGTCGATCTTTCTCCGGCCCGACAGGTAATCCCCCGTGATGGACCCCGGCGTTGCGATGATCTCCCCGACCGTGCCCTGGGCCACCACGCGCCCGCCGTGCACGCCGGGGCCGGGGCCGATGTCCACCACGTGGTCCGCGTGACGAATCATGTCCTCGTCGTGCTCTACCACCAGCACGGTGTTGCCGATGTCCGCCAGGTGCCGCAGCGTGCTGATGAGCCGGTCGTTGTCGCGCTGGTGCAGGCCGATCGTGGGCTCGTCCAGCACGTAGCACGCGCCCACCAGCCCCGACCCCACCTGCGACGCCAGGCGGATGCGCTGCGCCTCCCCGCCGCTGAGCGTCGCGGTCTTGCGCGACAGATTCAGGTACTCCAGACCCACGCCCGCCAGGAACCGGAGGCGGTTGTTGATCTCCTTCAGGATCGGCGCGGCGATCGTCCGCTGCTCCTCCGTCAGCTTCATGCCCTTCACAAACTCCACCGCCTCCGTAATGTCGAGCCGCGAGAACTCGGCGATGTTGAGGAAGTGAAGAGACGAAGAGCCAGTGTGACGACGAGACGGAGTAGGCGCCTTCCCTTTGCTCCCTTCCTTGTCCCTTCCGACCTTCGTCTCACCGTCTCCCCGTCGCTTCGTCTCTTCCTCCGGCCTCCCGATCACATTCGCCGACGCTACATCCTCCGCCGCCACGCCGTGCCCGCTCTCGATCAGCACGTGCAACGCCTCGATCCGCAGGCGGTCGCCGTGGCACGCGGGGCAGGGCTTGTCGCTCATGAACGCGCCCAGCCACTCCTTCACCGTCGGGTTCGGGGTGGTCTGCCACCACTCGTTGAGCCCCGGGATCACGCCCTTCCACTTGAAGACCTTGCCGTTCGACGCCTTGGCGTGCGGAGAGTCCTTGGGGATGCCGTACAGCAGCATCTTCCGCACCTCGGGCCTGAACGTCGCGACCGGCAGGTCGTAGTCCGCCTTCATGTGACGGCAGAACTTCTTGAGCATGCTGTTGAACCACGCCTTGACCGCCACGTTCTTCGCGTACGCCGCGATCGCCCCCTCGCGCAGGCTCTTGGCGTCGTTGGGCATCACCAGCCCCTCGTCCAGCTCCATCAGCGTGCCCAGGCCATTGCAGGCGGGGCATGCGCCGAAGGGAGAGTTGAACGAAAAGAGACGCGGCTCCAACTCCTCGAGCGCCACCTCCGGGTTGTCCGGGTCCGCGAACTTCGTGGAGAACGAGCGGTCCAGCCACTTCCCACCCTCACCCTCCACGCTCACCGCCACGACGCCGTTCGCAATCCGGATCGCGCTCTCGACGCTCTCCGCGATGCGCTGGCGGTTCTCCGTGTCCAGCGTCAGCCTGTCGATCACCGCCTCGATCGTGTGCTTCTCGTACCGCCCCAGCTTCAGAGGGTTCTCGCCCGGCTCCTTCAGCACCTCGCGCAGGTCCTTCATCTCGCCGTTCACCCGCGCCCGCGTCCACCCCTGCTGCGACAGGTCCTCCAGCACGTCGCGGTGGAACCCCTTCTTGCCTCGCACCACCGGCGCAAGGATGATGGCCCGCTGACCGGTGTACCCACCAACCAGCGAGTCCACGATCTGCGTCGCGCTCGTCGCCGTGATCCGCCGGCCACTCCGCTCCAGCACCACCCCGTTCTTCCCTTCCTTTGTCACCGCCCATGAATAAGGTGTGCCGCACCGCGCGAACAGCAGGCGCAGGTAGTCGTAGATCTCCGTCGTCGTTGCCACCGTCGAACGCGGGTTGCTGCCGCTGCTGCGCTGCTCGATCGCGATCGTCGGCGGGATCCCCTCGACCTCGTCCACATCCGGCTTCTTGAGCTGATCCAGGAACTGCCGCGCGTACGCCGACAGCGACTCCATGTACTTCCGCTGCCCCTCCGCGAAGATCGTGTCGAACGCGAGGCTGCTTTTGCCCGAGCCCGACAGCCCCGTCATCACGACAAGCTTGTCGCGCGGGATCTCCAGCGAAATGTTCTTGAGGTTGTGCTCGCGCGCGCCACGCACGCGGATGCAGCGGCTGTCGGCACGCGGTGATGTGGGGGGAACGGACGCCGCGGCGATTTCGATGGGCTTGGATTCAATCGACGCGCGCGCAGGCGCGGCGGGGGCGGTAGCAGGTGGGGTCACGGGTTGGTCTCTCCTCGGGGCGATGGAGAAGCGTAGGGGGTTTGTTCGGGCGAAATCTGCTGCCTCACGACGGCAATTTCGACCCGTTTACGGTGTCACCCTGGTCACGGGCCTCATCGCGAATGCTTGGGCAGAATCGAGCGATTGCCCTCAGAAATTCTTCCGTTTGATGTTTACCCCGCTCGAACTCCTTCACGAATTCGGGCGTCAAGAGCCTCCGTTCATCACGGAATCCCACCCAGTTCGGAAAGTACCGAAGTGCGTGCTCCCACCACGCAGCATATTCCGAAGTCATAGACATCGTCAGCATGCTGCGATGATTCCACAGGTACCGGACGGGGTAGAACTCAGCAGAGTTGTTGACCGCTTCGCTGGGCAATTCGTCTGGCCAAACCACCGCACCAGATAGAAAGTGGTACTTGGGCATCGCGGCAGGGTCCAGCAAACTCGTGCGGTTCATCGCTTCCGCAATGCGTCGCAAGTGTTCTGGCACAGGAGTGTACTTCTCGCTGTTCATGAGAGGTTACCAATCCAAAGTTCCGCGCCACACCTTCGTGAGAGTGTCGACAGGCTCGTTCACGCTGCCTGCATTCCACGTCATCGCGCCGGAAGCGTCGAGCACGGCGAAACGGGTTACTGGGATGCCCGACGCGCTCAGGCTCCGCAGCGCATCCGCTTCGTTTGCTGGCGAAACCTCCAGCAGGTATCGCGAGGGGGATTCGGCGAAGGCGAGTACGTCGGGCTGGTTTCCTGAGCTTGCGCTCAGGGCTCCCCAGAGCGACGCACCGATGGGCGAGCGCGTGTCGTGCCCGGCGATGAGCATCTCGGCCAGCGCCACCAGCGCGCCGCCCTCGGAGCAGTCGTGGGCGCTGGCGATGACGCCGCGGGCGATGAGCGAGGCGACCGCACGGGCGGTGGCTGGGCCCTTGACAAGATCGACGGTGGGAATCCGGGTACCCCGGCACTCCGTGCCGGGTTCGGCGCACAAACCCTGATACAACGCACCACCAAGCGTCGCCTGCGTCTCCCCCACGAGCAAGATAACGTTGCCGGGCTTCTTGGCGTCCATCGTCACGCACTTCTTCACGTCGGGCACGATCCCCAGCCCCGTGATGAGCAGCGTGTACGGCACCTCGATCAACTTCTGTTCGCCCGTCTTCGGATCAACATACCGCAACTGATTGCTGAGCGAGTCCTTCCCGCTCACGAACGGCGTGCGGTACGCCTTCGCGCCGTCGTAGCACCCTTCACACGCGCGCACCAGCGCGCCCATGTTGCGTTGGTTGTCACAACTTGGCCAGCAGAAGTTATCGAGAATCGCGATCCGCGACGGGTCCGCGCCCACGCACACCAGGTTCCGCACGCACTCGTCGATCGCGGCCAGCGCCATCTGGTACGGGTCTCCCCCCACGCGGCGGTCGCCCACCGCCGTCTGCAAACCCTGTGAAACAGCAAACCCGCGCCCGCTCCCGGCGATCGGCTCCACCACGCTCGCGTCGCTGGGGCCGATGGACCGCGGTCCAATCAGCGGCTTCACAACGGTGTTCCCCTGCACCTCGTGGTCGTACTGGCGGATGATCCAGTGCTTGCTCGCGACCGTGGGGTGGGCAAGGAGAGCGAGCAGGGCAGGGCCGACGGCGGTGGTGCGGGATTCGGCATTCGTGATTCGGTACTCGTCAGCCGATGCTCCCTCGTCCCCGCTCCACACCGCGTCCCGTGTCGGCATCGGAACACCTTCGTGCAAAAACTCGCACGACAGCCGCCCCACTTCCTCGCCGTGCCACTTCAGCACGATCTCCCGCGATGGCGTGCCGAACTCACCCAGGTCCGCGAGTTCCACGCCCTCCTCGTCGCAGATCCGTTGCAGAGCCTGCACATTCTCCGCCGGCACCGCCAGCACGATCCGCTCCTGCGCCTCGCTGATCCACACTTCGGTATAAGAAAGCCCGGCGTACTTGAGCGGCGCCTTGTCCAGGTTCACCACAGCGCCCAGGCTCGACGCCATCTCGCCGATCGCCGAAGAAAACCCGCCCGCGCCACAGTCGGTGAGGCCGGAGTACAGAGGACCGGCATTCGGCATCCGTGATTCGGCATTCGATGAAGCGGCTGTCGGCTGTTCCGAATGCCGAATGCCGAACCCCGAATGCCGACCCTCTCCATCCCTCGCCCTCAGCACCGCATCCAGCAACCTCTTCTCCTCGATCGCGTTCCCGATCTGCACCGCGTGCGCGAATTCCGTACTCGCTGTGTGCTGCAGCTCTGCGCTGCTGAACGTCGCCCCGTGGATGCCGTCCCGGCCCGTCCGCCCACCCAGCGCGATGATCCGGTCCCCCGCCCGCGCCTGCCCCTTCACGAGCGACCGCGGGATGAGCCCGATGCACCCGCAGAACACCAGCGGGTTGCCCACGTACCGGTCATCAAAGTGCACCCCGCCCGACACCGTCGGGATGCCCATCCGATTCCCATAGTCCCGAACCCCCGCCACCACCTCCCGCAACACCCTCCCCGGCGGCAGCGTACCGGGAGGAAGCGTGTTCACCGCGGAGCACGCGGGGAGCGCGGAGGTGGAACAGGGTGAAGAGCCTGCGCTCTGCGGGTTTCCCTGGTTCTTTACCGCACTCCCCTCCGCGCTTTCCGCGTGCTCCGCGGTGAACCTCCGGTGGTCCGCTACGCAGAACACATCCGTGCTCGCGATTGGTTTCGCGCCGAGCCCCGTCGCAATCACATCCCGGATGCACCCGCCGATGCCCGTTGCCGCGCCGCCGTAGGGCTCGATAGCGCTAGGCCGGTTGTGCGTCTCGACCTTGATGTTGAGGCCCCACTCCCCGTCCAAGGCCACCACGCCCGAGTTGTCCTTGAAGACCGAGAGCGTCCAGTCGATCCCCTCCGCGATCAACTCATGCGTTGCCGCCGCGACCGTGGACTTGAGCAAGTTGTCAATACTCACCGAACCGTCGGCGTTGACCGTGTGCCCCGGACGCCGCGCGGCGAAGAGCGCCGGTGCTCCCCCGCCCCCTCGCTCCGTGTACCTCACCCTCGCCTTCAGCGTCTTGTGCACGCAGTGCTCGCTCCATGTCTGCGCGATCGTCTCGAGTTCCACATCGCTGGGGTCGCGCCCCAGCCGTTCGTACTCCGCCTGCACCGCCTTCATCTCCGCGAGGGACAGGAACAGGTGCGCCTCGCGTGACAACCTGGTCAACTGCTCTTCCGAAAGCCCGCGCAGCACAACCGTCCGCTTCACCAGCCGGTACTCGTGCCCCTTGGGCAGCCCGTCCGGGGGCGGAAACCACGACCCCACGGTGATGTCCTGGATCACAGGGTTCGCCAAGGACGCCGCCGCAAACGCCCGCGCCTGCTCGCTGGTCACCCCGTGCAGGTCAAACCGGCTGCACGTCGCCACGTCCACACGCACGCCCACGAGATCAAAGATCGCACCCCGCACCGATTGTGCCGCCGGGTCCATCACCCCCGCCTGCGGGTGGACTTCCACCGACACCGCGCCCCGCGCCGCGGCCGCCGAGGCATCCGCCGGGCCCGCATGCACCGCCCACACTTCCGTCACCGGGTCCGCCAGCAGCCCGGCCGCGATCCGCCGCACCGCTCCATCATTCAACGCGCCTTCGATCAGATACACCCGGGCGGACTCTGCCTTCGTCACCGGATACCCCAGCCCCTTCGCCCGGCCCACCGCCGACGCCGCCCGCGGGTCCAGCAGGCCCGCGCGCGTCCGTACCTCCACTCTCACCACGCGCACACCCGTCGCCGCGACTTCAACAGGCCTCGTGCCGACGCCGGAGGACGGATGGGGTGTAGAGGGCGGTACGGGCATGGCCCATCGTATTGCCGATCACCCGCCCGGCATCGACCTGCGCAGCGTCCGGACGCACTCAACGACGACCGCCGCCGCACCGTCCACCTCCGCGCGCGTCGTGAACCGAGACAGGCTGAAACGCACGCTCCCATGGGCCTCCGCCTCAGGCACGCCCATCGCGAGCAGAACCGGCGAAGGCTCGAGCGACCCACTGCTGCACGCCGCGCCCGCCGAAGCACACACGCCCCGCTCCGAGAGCAGCAGCAGCAGCGCCTCCGCCTCCAAACGCGGGAACGCGATGTTCGTGGTGTTCCACAACCGAAGTGTCCGCTCCCGCGGCCCGTTCACCCGGGCATCGGGAACACCTTCCAAAACCATGCGCTCAAACTCATCGCGCAGCGACGCCACGCCTTCACGCCAAGACGCATCCGCGAGCCACTCCATCGCCTCCCGCGCCGCCACGCCCGCCCCCAGTATCCCCGGCACGTTCTCCGTCCCGCCCCGCCGCCCAAGCTCCTGCGAACCGTGCAGCACCGGACGCATCCGCAGCCCCGCGCGCGTCCACAGCACCCCGACACCCTTCACCCCATGAAACTTGTGCGGCGAGAACGCCAGCGCGTCGCACTCCAGCCCCGCCGCCGGCATCTTCCCCACCCACTGCACACCATCCACCACCAGCGGTACACCAGCAGCCCTGCAGGCCGCGCTCACGGCCGCCACCGGCTGCACCGCCCCTGTCTCGTTGTTCGCCCACTGCACGCACACCAGCGCCGCTTCGCCCGTGATCTGCTCGCCCAGCCGCGCCGCATCAATCAGCCCCCGCCGCTCCGGACCTCGCTCCAACTCCAGCCACCGCACCCGCGCCTCGCCACGCTTCTCCAACGACTCCACCAGGTCCCGCACCGCCGCGTGTTCCACCTTCGACGTCACGATCAACGGCGGCCGTCCATCCACCCCGCCCCCACGTCCCGCCGCACCCAGAATGCCCGTGATCGCAAGATCAATCGCCTCCGTTCCCCC
The DNA here is from genome assembly GCA_937858155.1 of uncultured Phycisphaerales bacterium. GTDB lineage: Bacteria > Planctomycetota > Phycisphaerae > Phycisphaerales > UBA1924 > BJHL01. Next base: position 10,957 of record CALLYM010000074.1, read on the forward strand.
ACTCGTGAACGTCAGTTCCCGCGCCTTGACACCCACCAGCGCCGCCAGGTCCCGCCGCGCAAGCTCCACCTGCTGCCTCGCCGCCTGCCCCGCCCGGTGCACGCTGCTGGGGTTGTGCCAGAACTCCTCCACGCCCCACCGCACCGCCTCCACCACCCCGGGCGAAGGCTGCGTTGTCGCGTTGTTGTCGAGGTAGATGTTGGCCAACTCGGTATGTTATCGAACTTCACGCCGCTCGTTGAGGCGAAGTGGAATTGTCAATTGCCTCGCCGGCACCCTGCAACCACGAGTGAGCCGGGCGGTACATGTGGATATCCCCCCGGGGACGGAGATATGCCAATGAACCAGACAAAGCGAGCGTCGGTGTGGATGGCGGTCACGGCAGCGTGCTTGGCAGGTGCCGCCTTCAAAACCGCGGGCCAGTGCGAGCCGCAGTGGACCTCCGGTGGTCCAGCCGCGGGAATTCCAGGAACCGTCTACGACCTCTGCGAATGGGACATCGACGGTCCCGGCCCCCTCTCGCCTGTGCTCGTGGCGGCAGGCAGTTTCTATGTCGCCGGCGGCACGCGAGCCTCAAACATCGCGACATGGAACGGAACGCAATGGAGCCCCCCTGGCAGCGGGCTGTCCGACGGCGTCGTGCGCGCATTGGCGGCCATGCCGGACGGACGACTCGTGGCAGCGGGAACATTCCTGGTCGCGGGAGGGAACCCCGCGATCCGCGTAGCGCAGTGGGATGGCACGAGCTGGTCGCCCATGGGCGACGGTCTGGGCGGTGTGGCGAACAGCAATGTCCTCGACCTCGCGATCATGAGCGATGGCTCGCTGATTGCAGGCGGCATTTTCACGCAGTCGGGGACGACGAGCGTAACCAACATTGCACGGTGGGACGGGTCTCAGTGGGGTGCGCTCGGAAACACGGCTGGTACGCAGCAGGTGAACGCGCTGCTCGCATTGCCCAACGGGCGATTAATCGCGGGCGGGGCAATGGGCTCCTTTGTGGGCGCGGCGTCTTCCCACATTGCACAGTGGGATGGAGCCTCCTGGCAACCCCTCGCCGATGGGCTGCAGGGAACCGTGAATGGCCTGGGAAGCACACTCAATGGAGATGTCGTTGCGACTGGTATGTTTGACACGACACGCTCGGGCCTTGTCGTCCACCGTGTCGCACGCTGGGATGGCGCCGCATGGCACGCCATGGGCAACGGCATGAACCTCACAACTGTGAACGGGGCCGTCACAAGCCTCCCAAATGGCGATGTCGTGGTTGCTGGAGCTGTCGCTCCTACCAGCGCCGTTGGAACCTTCAGCGCTATCCGCTGGAATGGGACGACATGGACGGGTATGGGAAGCTACCTGGGCGCAGGGAGGGCTATCGTGCAATCGTCGTCCGGACATCTGCTGCTTGGAGTCGGCGGCGCCGCGGCATGGAGCGGCACCGATTGGATCCCCGTATCCACCGGCAATAACGCCTCCATCTCAGCGCTCGCCGCGCTACCCGATGGCGACCTCGTCGCAGGTGGTCTTTTTACATCCTTCGGTGGCGTCGCCGCAAAGTTCGTCGCACGGCGGCACGACGGTGCTTGGTCGCCCATCGGCGCAGGCCGTGACGGAGCAGTCGCCGCCCTCAAGGTGCTTGCGAATGGACGCATAGTCGCCGCCGGAGCGGGTTCGACGCCCACCGCCCGGATCGGAGAATGGGACGGCAGCCAATGGCAGCCGTACCTCTGCGGAGTGACAAACGGTATCGTCGCGTTGGAGACAATGCCGGACACCAGCGTGGTCGCCGGTGGCTCATTCGTCTCCGGGTGCGGCGCCCCATCCATGCTGCACGTCGGGCGCTGGAGCGGGCAATCGTGGACGCTCATCGGCGCGGGAGCGAATGACGACGTCAATGCGCTCGCTGTGTTGCCCAGCGGCGAGCTCATTGCCGGCGGCGCGTTCACCACCGCTGGAGGAGTTCCCGCGAACCACATCGCCCTCTGGAACGGCTCGCAATGGCACCCACTTGGCGATGGTCTGAATGCAAACGTGTCGGCCCTTGCTGTTGCACCAAACGGAGACATCTTTGCAGGCGGGTCGTTTGTCTCGTCGGGCGCGATCGTCACACGCGGCCTTGCGCGCTGGGACGGGGCGACGTGGACGGAAGTCGCAGGGGGTGTCGATGGCACGGTGCGAACCATGTTGCTCGCGGACGCCGACACTCTGGTCGTGGGCGGTGCATTCACCCACGCCGGTACGGTACCCGCGAACAACATCGCTGTGCTTCAGTCGGGCGCCTGGCGAGCATTGGGGTCCGGCGTGGACTCCACTGTCGCCGCGATCGCACTCATGGAGAACGGCGATCTCGCTGTTGGCGGCTCATTCCTCATCGCGGGCGATCAGGTATCTGCCTGCTTCGCCACCTGGGGCCTTCCGCCCGGCTGCCGCTGTGATCCCATCGACTTCAACCACGACACACTCTTCCCCGACACCCTCGACATCGCCGACTTCCTCAGCGTCTTCGCGGGCGGGGTCTGCGATGGGCAAGGCCCAGGCGACTCGCCTTGCAACACCGATATTGACTTCAACAACGACACCCTCTTCCCCGACACCGACGACATCACCGCCCTCCTCCGCGTCTTCGGCGGTGGTACGTGCGTGCCGTAAGCAGCAGATGATCTACACAGCACAAAACGAAAGCCGACGATCCCTCAATCCCCACTCCGCCCCACCAGCAACCGCTCCAGCATGTTCTGCACGTGGTTGCCCTTCGCGTCCTCGCCCTGGTGCGGCACGCCCATCGCCCCCAGCACGCCGTAACCCAGGCCCACGTGGATCAGCACCCAGGCCACCAGTTCCGCCGAGAACACCCGCGCCAGCTTGCGGTCATCCTGCGCCCTTTTCACTTCCTTGGCCAGGAACGCGTGCAGGTTCGTGATGTGATCGGAGACCGCCTGGCGGATATCCGCATCGTTCACTTCCGTGATCGCCTGCAGGAACACACGGTACGGCGCGCGCCCGTCGTCCCGCACCATCGGGTTGTCGCCGATCAGCCGCTTGAGGCGCTGCGCAGGGTCGGTCGCGCTGCTCAGCACCTGCTCCCAGTGCTTCAGCGTGTCCCGCGCCGTCCGCTCGATCAGCGCGATGAACAGGTCGCGCTTGCTCGAAAAGTGCCGGTAGATGATCGGCTCGGTCACCCCCGCCGCCTTCGCCAGTTCCGCCGTCGTCGCCCGCGCATACCCCTGCCGCGCGAAGAGTTCCATCGCGCAGTCCAGCAACTGCTCACGGCGTTTGTCAGCGGGGAGGCGGCGCATGACAAATGATAGTGCGAGCGAACATGCAGGGAAAGGGAAAAATCACAGGGGGCAGAGGACGCAAGAGGGAAAACCAAGCGGCCTTTCTCGTTCAATCCACCGGCACCGGGTCATACCCACCCTTGCTCAGCGGATGGCACCGCCCCACCCGCTTGGCCGCCAGCCACGCGCCCCGAAAACCCCCATGCACGCGCAGCGCCTCCAGCGCGTACCACGAACACGTCGGCGAGTACCGGCACTGCCTGCCAATGAATGCCGACAGCGTGAACTGGTACGCCTTCACCATCGCGATCAATGGCCACGCCGCGACGCGTAAAACCAGCGAAGGTGTCCCACGCACTTCTCCGCAGCCGACTTGCCCGCACCCGCTCATGCCCTGCCCCCCGCCCCGCCCGTCCCCACCCGCTTCCGCCACGCCCTGTCGCTCTGCGCCATCAGTTCCCGCAGCGCCTCCCGCGCCCCCTCGAGCGTCAGCGTCTCCGCCGCCTCCCCACTCGCCGCAACGACAATGTCGTAGCACCGCACGCCGCACTCCTTGATCTCTTTCCCCTCCGCGCCCTCCGCGCCCTCCGCGTGCTCCGCGTGCTCCGCGGTCAACTGCCTCTGCTCCAGCCTGAACGCCTCGCGAATGAGCCGCTTCACCCGGTTCCTCGCCACGCCCGTGCCCCCGCGTTTGGCCACCGCAAGGCCCAGCCGATGAAACGCCTTCCCGTTGGGCATCGTGAACACCGCAAGCCCGCCCCTCCCCCCGCTCGCCTTCTTCATCCGCGCGTCGTACACCGCCTGGAACTCCAGGTCGTGGCGCAGCAGGCGCGTGCGGGGCAATGTCAATCGAGCCGAAGGCATGTCATCTCACACGAAAACCCCGCCCCTCACCGCCCACGCTTGGGCTTCTCATCCGACGGCCGCCGATCACGGTCCCCCCGCTCGTCCCGATCTTCTTCCACCATGTACGCCAGCGGCCGCACCCCCTTCTCCCGAGCCTCATCCACCGAGATGAACCAGTAGTTGGGGTCCTCCTCGCTGTTCGCGAAGTGCTCGAGGTTGTCGCGGAAGTTCTTGCTCCCGATCGCGACCGCCTCCTCAAACGTGCGGAAGCTCGCCTCCTCGTACGTCTCGTGCTCGCCGAGCAACTTGAACAACTTGCCGAGGCGCGCCTCCTTCTGCTCAAACGCCTCCTTCCCCACGCGGCCCATCAGCGTCGTCTCCAGCCCCACCTCGTCGTCCGCGTCCTTGTTCGGACGGAACGTGAGGAACGCGTGGTTGGGGATGGTCACGATGTGCGTCTGGATCCCGATCTTCCGCAGCACGCTCGCGAACATCACCGTCCCGTCGATGCAGTTGGCCTGCTTGTTCTTCATGCACTCATCCAGGAACCGCACGTGCTGGCTCACCACGCTCCGCTTCTGGGCCGACACCGTCGAAATATCGCTGTACCGGATGCCGCGGTTCTGGCACACACGCCAGACCGCGTACACCTGCTTCATCACTTCCTCGGGGTCCTGCGACTGATACCCGGTGAAACTCTCGACCACCCCGGTCGCCAGCGCGTCCTTCAGAATCCCATCCACCCACGGGTGGTCCTCGTTCACATACGCCGCGTACAGCCAGGTCGTGTCCGTGTACTCCTCCCCGATGTCGAACGCCAGCAGGCAGTCATTGATCGACCGCAGCGTGCAGGTCTTGGTGATCTCCTTCCACGGCGCGTCACCCACCTTCACCCGGAACGACACATCCACCGGCACCTGCTGCCGGTTCCGCAGCAGCTTCTCATACTTCCACTTGATCTTCGGCGAGAGCGAGTACGTCTCCCCCTCCGTCGCCAGCGTGCCCTCGAACGAGCTGTCCTGCATGATCGAGGGCGAACTCACCACTACCTTCACCACCACCCCGTCCGCCGGCGCGACCACGCCCACACCGAGCACGCCGAACGGGTCCCCCAGGTTCTTCTCGTCCTTCTCCTCTTCACCGTCCTCGTGCTCCCGCTCCTGCATCCCCGCCTGCGCTACCACCAGCGCCGGGAAAATGTTGCTGTGCGGCACCACCACCGCCACAATCGGCCTCTGACCGTCGGTGTCCGGCTGCTCGTGCCTGACCTTGTCCGATGGAATCAGCAGTTCATCCAGCAGCTTGTGCTGCTTCTCCGGCGGGTCCTCCGCGTGAGCAACGGCCACGCCGGCACAAAGGCTGAAAGCGCAAGCGGCGAGAACTGATCGAATGGTCATCATCGCGTCTCCATGCGGGTGAGGCTGAAGTGTAGAGGAGGCAGCCAACACCGCCCCCAAAGCCCGGATACTCCGCTGCAGGACGGAATCTGGCTGCGCCACGCATGTGCAATTAACACAACTTCTCTTGACAAGCATGGAAACATAGACGATACTATGACGTACAGAGTTTTTACCATGAAGTCCTTTGTTCTCCAACTTCACGCTCCGGACCGGCTAGCAGGCCTCATGTGCCGCTATTGCCGCGATACGCGCGCCCTGCTTGATAGCTGGGCACCGCTGGCCTGAGCGTCCTCAACGCGGGTCAGCGGCCGGTGAAGGCTGCGACCCGTGAACCCAGGTAAATCAGGCGTTTTGGGTGATTCCCGCCCGCCCTCTCCCTGGCCCTCTTCACACACGCAGCCCTCTCCATAACCGCAACCCGCACCGTGGTTGGTGTGCCGCCGCCCGTCGCACTCGGCAGGACACCACAAAGGGTATCAGTGCGCGCACGGAGTGATGAATGCGTAATGTAATATTATATACGTCACAATCAACTACTTGATCATCATGACCCTGTAGCGCAACTGGCAGAGCGCCGGATTGTCTATCCGGAAGTTGCGGGTTCAAGCCCCGTCGGGGTCGCATTGCGCGCACAACGCCAAGACGCCGTAGCCCAACCGGCAGAGGCCGTGGCCCGAGGTGCCACGAAGTGCAGGTTCGAGTCCTGCCGGCGTCACTTCAGAGGAAAAACACACCGGCTCGGTAGCCCAACTGGAAGAGGCGGCCGCCTCAGAAGCGGCTTGTTGCAGGTTCGACTCCTGCCCGAGTCATTGAAAGGGTCCGGTGCCAGAGCGGTCGAATGGACTGGTCTGCAACACCAGAGCGCTCCCAGCGCCACGCAGGTTCGAATCCTGCCCGGACCTTTGATGGCTGTACCAGGCTCCGTCGCCCAACTGGCAGGGCAGGCGTCTCATGAGCGCCCATGGTCGCAAGACCACATGCGGGTTCGAATCCCGCCGGAGCCATTCACGACACCGGGCCGGTGTCCGAGCGGTCGAAGAAGGGTGCCTGTAATGCACTCGCGCGGCAACGCGCCACGCAGGTTCGAATCCTGCCCGGCCCATTGAACCCAGCGCCCCGCCCGTAGAACAGTGGCCCGAGCAGCCGCCGCGTATGGCGTGGCAAGCATGCGACGCACACCCACAACCGGGGATTTGTGCACCCTATCTACCGGGTTTGTGCGACACTTTGATGTCATGCGCGCCCGCCCCCTTGGCGCAGCCCGCGCCGTGAGGTAGGGTTGCTCCATGCTCGCACTCAACCCCACACTCGACCCGCTCGACCCCACCCTCGTCGCCCGCTGGCTCACCGATGCGCTTACCGCGCTCGCCGACGTAGCCCGCGGCTCCGCGGACCCCATCGAACGCCGACGCGCAGCGACGACCATCCTCCGGTTCCTCACCGCCCGCCCGCCGCGCGCTGCCCAGGCTTCACCGCCAACAGCGGTCGCCCCGACGCCGCGCAAAGAGGGAACCGCGCAAGCCCTCCCCTCGGCGACCCAAATTGTCGTCGACTCTGGTGGAAGTTTGCGCGCCATCCCGGTCGCGCCACCGGCGCACGCCCCGCCGCGACCACCCCACGCATCCCGCCTTACAGATCAACACCCCTGCGCAGCCACCCTCCGCGCCCGCGCGGGCGCACCACCACCCCCCACTCCTGCCCTGACACTCCCTTGGGAGCCGCGCAGCACACCGCCGTGCGCACACTACACCCGCACCATCGCCGCATACTCGTTGTAGCGTGCGTCCAGGTCCTTGCGCGTCATGCTCCGCAGCCGGTCGAGGCTGAAGCTCTCGACCGTAAAGCTCGCCGTCACGGTGCCGTACACCAGCGCCCGCCGCACATGCTCGAATGAACCCGGGTCGGTCTTCCCATTCCCCGCCGCGATCACCGTCGCCGCAAGGCTCCCCATCATCCCGCCCGCAAAGCTGTCACCAGCGCCCGTCGGGTCTATGACGGTCTCCGTCGGGTACGCCGGCAGCGCCGCGATCCCGTCCCGATGCACCAGGATGCACCCGTGCTCACCCTTCTTGACCACGACAAACCGCGGCCCCATCTCCAGGATGTGCCGCGCCGCCGTCACCGGGTTCTTCTTGCCCGTGAGCAACTCCGCCTCGTCGTTGTTGAGCGCAAGCCCGTCCACGTTCCGCAGCAGCACCATCAGGTCGGGCTTGGCGATGTTGATCCACAGGTCCATCGTGTCCGCCACCGTCAGGCGGCGTTTGGGAAAACTCGCCAGGAACGACTGCTGGATCCCCGGGTGCGTGTTCCCCAGAAAAACAAACTCGCTATCGGCGTACGACCCCGGCACCGTCGGCGGCGCCTCCGTCAGGATGTTCAGGTGCGTGAACAGCGTCTCACGCTGCACCATGTTCTCGTGATACTTCCCGCCCCATGCGAAGGTCTTGCTGCCCTTCCGCACTTCGAGCCCGCGCACATCGATCTTCCCGAAGTGACCGATCGTCTTGTGGAACGCGTCCGGCAGGTCCTCCCCGGCCGCCGCGACCAGACGCACGGGCCCGAAGAACGAGGCCGCGGCAGCGAAGTACGTCGCGCTGCCGCCCAGGACGTTCTCGGCCTTGGCAACAGGCGTGTGGACGGTGTCGATCCCGATGGTTCCGGTGACAACAAGTGGCATAGGGGGCGATCATACGTGCCTGCGCACCCGCCCTCCGTACCAAAAAGCATGCACGGCCCTTGCAGGCCGTGCATACTTGAGACACCAATGGTCGCCCCGTGGTGTGGGTTCCGTTGCAGCAAGCTACATCGGTTCCGTATCCCTGGGCGTATCGGTGTCATCCGCACCTGTGCTCTTGTGAGAAGGTGCGGCATCACTGGCGGGGAACGACTGCTTCCCGGCGTCGTCCACCCGCTTGCTTTCCATCGCATCCTCGTCGTCCGCGTCCCGCTGCTGCTGGCCCTGCGGTTTCTGACCCTGCTGCCTCTGACCTTGCTGCCCTTGGGCCGACTGCTGATCCTTGGGGTTCTTCGCCTGCGGGTTCCGCGCCGGGTCCGTACCCGGCGTGCGGGGCGACGGCTGCTGCGGGTCGCCCATGCGGTTGGGGCCCGTGGCATCCCGGCCCGGCGTCGCGCCCTGGTTGGTCTGCTGCTGTGTGCTTCCCTGAGACGGCTTGTTATTGGGGTTTGTCATGCCCACAGCGTGCCCCCGCGCCCTGTACCCAATATGAATGCGCCGTGAGCAGACTGAAACCACTCCGAGACCGTCATCCTTCCAACTCTCTGCCACCCATCCGCGGAACTCCCACGCCCATACGCCGAACAATGCCCCGTGCCCGTCTTCATCTGCCCCCGGTGCGCCCAACACGTCTCCAGCAGCGCGCCGCGCTGCGATCACTGCAACGCCGACCTCCGCAAGGACCACCCCATCATGTCCCGGGCCGCAGCCGACGCCGGCAAGCACGAGCCCGAACGGCACTGGTGGCGTCCGCGCAGCGTCTTCCTCGCCGGCGCGCTCGTCGAGCTCGTCTGTGCCGGCCTTGCCATCCTCACGCAGGAGCGCGAAGCGGGCACCATCTACACCTTTGCCTTCGGCGTCCTGCTCGCCGCCGGCTTCCTCGCTGTAAAAGTCGCACGCATCAAAGACGCCTGGGACGAGGGCTGGGAAGAACTGCTCTGGGTTATGAACCGCCCGTTCGGCAGGTGGCACGACGACCCCTACGACCCGTGGTACATCTGCCTCGCGGGGCTGCTCATCCTGGGAGCCGCCATGGTCGCGTTGATCGGGTGGCTCACTCCCTGACCCGTTTCCGCAAGCATCTATACTCGCCCCCGCTTTTCACCCTCCCGGAGCACCCCCATGGAAGCCGGTATCGTCGGCCTGCCCAATGTCGGCAAGTCCACCCTCTTCAACGCCCTGACCAAGGCCAACATCCTGGCCGCCAATTACCCCTTCGCCACCATCGAGCCCAACGTGGGTGTTGTGCCCATCCCCGACCCGCGCCTCGAGCTCATCACCCGCTATATCCCGCCGCAGAAGGTCATTCCCGCGGCGCTCCGCCTGGTGGACATCGCCGGCATCGTGAAGGGTGCAAGCGAGGGCGAGGGCCTGGGCAACAAGTTCCTCAGCCACATCCGCGAAGTGGACGCCCTCATGCAGGTCGTCCGCTGCTTCACCAAGGCGCCCGGCGGCGAGGAGATCCTCCACGTTTCGGGCAGCGTGGACCCTGTCCGCGACATGGAGATCATCGCCATGGAACTGGTGCTCGCCGACCTCCAGGTGGTGGACGGCGCGCTGGGCAAGGCCGAGCGCGCCGCCAAGAGCGGCAAGCCCGAGGACGTTGCCCGCTACGAGGTCCTGAAGAAACTCAAGCCCGTCCTCGACAAGGGGCTGCCCGCCCGCACCGTCAAGATCGAAGACGCGGAGCAGTCCAAGGCGTTCAAGACCCTGGGCCTCATCACCACCAAGCCCGTGCTCTACGTCATGAACGTGGACGAGGACGACCTCGAGGGCACGGGGGAAATGGCGCAGCGCGTCCGCGCCAAGGCAAAGACCGAGGGCGCCGAGGTCGTCGCCGTCTGCGCGAAGATCGAGGCCGAGCTCTCCCAGATGGCCCCCGCCGACCAGAAGGAAATGCTCGAGGCCCTGGGCCTGCACGAGCCCGCCCTCGCCGCCGTTGCCCGCGCCACGTACAAGCTCCTGGGCCTCCAGTCCTACTTCACCGCGGGCGAGAAGGAAGTCCGCGCCTGGCCGGTCCATATCGGCGCCACCGCGCCGCAGGCCGCGGGTGTCATCCACACCGACTTCGAACGCGGCTTCATCCGCGCCGAAATCTACTCCGTCGCCGACCTCGAGAAGCACAAGAGCGAAAAGGCCATCAAGGAGGCCGGCAAGATGCGCATCGAGGGCAAGGACTACGTCATGAAGGACGGCGACGTGTGCCACTTCCTGTTCAACGTCTAAACGAAAACGGCCCGGGCTTGGGCCCGGGCCGCGGAGCACAGCAGAGTTTGGGCAGTTACTGGCTGCAGGGCCCGCCCGCGAACACGCGGAGGAAGTCCTCGATGTCCTGTGTATCGGGGAACAGGCCGTCGTTGTTGAAGTCCACGCCCGCGCAGCCGTGCTGCACCGGGCAGTTGCCGCCCACCCGCAGCTGCACGACACCGTTGCCCACCGCATCCAGCGTGCCGTTCACCTCGGCCGGCACAAACTGGCCGCCCGCGAACATCGTCCCGTTCCTGGTGGAACCGGTGACGAGGTCGAACGTGTCGTTGCAGTCCGGCAGGATCGGGCCGGCGAACGTGGCGCGGACCGTCCCGCCCAAGCGCACCGGAGAGTTGCCCGACCCGTTCGTGCCGTGCGCGATGACCTGTGCCTGCGCGGGCTGGGAAAGCGAGCTCGACAGCGAGATATCCAGCAGCGCCCCCGGAGACGTCTGGCGGAACTCACCGTTGACATGCAGAATGCTGCCGGTGCCGAGCGTTACGGTGCCGTTGTTCTGGAAGATGCCGCCGCCGGGTGCGAAAGTCACGTCCGCGCCGCTCAGTGCCTGGATCGTGCCGAGGTTCGCGGCGAGCTGCCCGAGACCCACGCCGTAGGAGAAGCCGCCTCCCCCGAACTTCACGGTCGTCCCAGGCCCGATGCTCGTGATGGGAACTGGGACACTGAAGCTGATGCTGCCGGAGTCGCACCACCAGGTGCCACCCGTCAGCGCGACGGTCGTGGAGTCGTAGTTGGTGATGTTTCCGGAAAGATAGATGGTGCCGGTGGAGGCACGCACTGTGCCCAGCACGGTCACCGAGCCCGTCGTGTCGGTAGTGATTTCGCCCTCGCCCGAAGTGGACCGGCACGTCACGCCCGCGCCGATGGTCACCGGCACCCCGAAGGCCCGGATATGCGGGTTGGAAAAACCACCCTGGTCGTCGAACGAGACGGTGCCCGTGCCGGAAATGGACTGGGCGTTGCTGACGAAGTTGATGCCGTTGTTGTTCGGCGTGGTGATGACCACCGTGCCGCCGTCGAGCGACAGCCCGCCGCCGTTGATGGTGAGGTTGCTGTAGTAGAGCTGGAGCGTGGAGGCCAGGGCGACCGAGTGCACCGTCGGTACCGAGCTGTCGATCAGGACAAACCCCGCAGAAGCCGGGATCAGCACGTCATCGGCACCGCCCGGCACGCCCGCCGGAGCCCAATTGCCGGCGACGTTCCAGTTGCTGCTGACCGAGCCCGTCCAGGTCTTGGTCTGTGCGAGGGCCGCGTTCGACGCGAGCACAATGCAGCCGGCCCCAACCAGGGCAGGCCGGCCGACCCGGGGGAATGAACGGATGAGGGAAGAGAGGAAGTTTGTCATGGGAATTCTCCGTGTGGCGACCGCCTGCCTGGAATCACGCCACGCAACACGTGTGGCACGCTCCGCTACGAGACAGGCGGAAACGGTGCCAAAACGGTGCCACGCTCGGTGTAATGCCGAGCGGGAATTCCTTAAGTTCCATTTTGACAACGACTTACTCGCCGCCAGGTTCACCGGCCACGCGGCTCATTCCGTCGCGCAACTGGGAGGCCCGGGTCGGTACGCCCATGGCCTCGGCCTGCTCGCGCTTGGCGGCCAGCATGGTGGAACTTGCGCGCACGCCGTCGAACGCGCCCTCGCACGCAGCCCGGACGTAGTCGTCGGCGAGCCAGAGCTGCTTGGTGTCGGGGTTGTAGCGCCAACGTCCGAGCGACGCCTCGAGCGTCACGGCGCGGCGGTCGCGTGCGTCCAGCCACGCGAGGTACGCGTCGTGGAATTCCATGCTCGCCTCGGTGATCGACTGCGGGAACGCCATGCTGACGTGACGCTCGATCTGCGGCGTGGGCACGCCGGCCTGCGAGAGGCGCATCTGCATCTGTCCGGCGGCGGTGACGACGGCGTCCCGCAGGGCCTGCGCATCCGCTCGGTGCTGCTCCAGGGCCCGGTGGAAGTCCTTGAACTCCATCGGTGAGTGGTACAGCAGTGGGTCGCGTGCCGTCGAGAGGCGCAGTGCGCTGTCCGCGTAACGCTTCGCGGCCTTGTCGAGCCTTTCCTGCACGCCCAGCGCGGCGTCGAGTGCGACGCGGTCCACGGTGTCCTCGTCGATCGTCGCGATCACGGGCTCGGGCATTTTGCTGCCGGGCTTGCGGACGCTGATACCGCGCTGGGGCACGTTGACCTGCGGCTTCACCACGGGCACCGCGACCGGCCTGGTCGCCACGGTCTTGACGGGCCGGGGCGCGGGGGGTTGCGGTACTGGGTGCTCCGCGGGCGGCGCGGCTTCGGCGTGCGCGGGTGCGCTTGTCTCAGGGGCGGGGGTGGGTTTGGTCTCGCCCTCGCCCAGGGGGTTCAGCACGAGGTCCGGCGACACTGGCGCGGGCTGGTCCTTCAGCAGGCCCTTCACGCCCTCGCTCTTGGCCTTCACGATTTCTTCCGCCGCGACCATCTTGGCGTGAGAAATCTCCTGCTTGATCTGGGCCTGGACGGTGCCGGGGCCGTGGTTGATTTCCCTGAGCGCACCGGAAGCCAGCGACATGAACACGCCCACCAGGACGTTCACGCAGAGGCCCAGGCATGCGAGGCCACCGAACATCACGGTGGCGGCGTTCCGTGAGCGCTTGAACGCGAAGAACATCGTCCAGGCGAGGACGGTTGCGAGGCCGACTCCCAGGAGCACACCGCCCGCGACGACCACGGCGGCGATGGGGTTCGTGAACTTGACGTGCGTCCAGAGGACGGCGGGGACGCTGATGCCCCAGGCGATACCCAGGAGGCGCGCGGGGCGCGCAATCGCGAAGGTGATGGGCCCTTGGTCGGGCATGGGGGGCGTTGGCGGCGGGGGCACGTTGGTCGGCCACTCGTCGCGCGGACCTCCCTGGCCTTCCTGCGGCTCAATCGGCTTGGACGCATGGGACAGGGGATGCTGCATCCGGGGTCCTTTCGGGCCACGCTGGGCCTGCTCCCACCATCGGGCGGATAAACGCCCGGGTCATCCCCGCTTCGCACGTACTTAGGGGAGGGGGGGAATCGGCGCGGGCTGTGCGGAGTAATGGGGCTTCTGTCCGCGTTTCCGGACCACCCGTTTCGTGGTGATTACGCCGCCTGCTTCCACGTGCGGCGGTTGCAGATCATCTCGAGCACCTTGTCCGATTCGATGGGCCGGGAGAACAGGAAGCCCTGGCCGTAATCACAGTCGACCGCGAGGAGCATGGCGAGCTGGGCGTCGGTCTCGACACCCTCGGCGGTGACCTTCGCACCGAGGTTATGGGCGAGCGTGGCGATGGCAGCGATCACGGCGGCGTAATCGCGCTTGAAGACGGTGGTGCCGACGAATGCCTTGTCGACCTTGAGGATATCGATGGGGAAGTGGTGCAGGCAGGAGAGGGAGGAGTGCCCGGTGCCGAAGTCGTCGATCTGTGTGCTGACGCCCATGTCCCTCAGTCGGAGGAGTCGTTCGCGGACGGCCTGGGGCTCCGCCATGATCATGGACTCGGTGACTTCAATGCTGAGCCAGGAAGGTTCGATGGCGGTGTCGGTGATGATGCCCTTGATTTCGTCGACGATGCGGCTGTTCCAGAGTTGGCGCTTCGACAGGTTGACGTTGACGCACATTGGCGTGTCGTGGGGCGTTGCGCGGTTCCAGCGGCCCACGTCGCCGCACGCGGTCGTCATGACCCATGCGCCGATCTCACCGATGGCGCCGATTTCTTCGGCGATAGGGATGAATCGCTCGGGCGGGACTTCGCCGAGCACGGGGTGCCTCCAGCGGAGGAGGGCCTCGAAACCCTTGATCATGCCGGTGCCGAGGTGGATGATGGGCTGGTAGGCGAGGCGCAGTTCGCCGCGTTCGAGTGCGAATCGGAGGTCGTTCTCGAGGCGGAGGCGTTCGACCACCTGCTCCTGCATGGTGTGGTCGAAGAGCGCGTGGCGCGACTTGCCCGTGCCCTTCGCGCGGTACATGGCGGTGTCGGCCTGCTGCAGGATGGAATCGGCGGTGACGGAGGGCCCGGAGGCGGTGTCGCTGAACGCGATACCGATGCTCGCAGTCACGCGGACGTCCTGGCCCGTGAGGTGGAAGGGCTGCTGGAGGACTTCGCTGATGCGTTCAGCGACGACCACGGCGTCCGAGCGCTGCTTGATGCCCTCGACGACGACCACGAACTCGTCGCCGCCGAGGCGTCCTGCGCTGGTATCGCTCTTGGACAGGGTGTCGACGCGGCGGAGGCAGGTGCCGAGGCGCGCGGCGAACTCGCGGAGCAGGGTGTCTCCGGCGTCGTGGCCGAGGCTGTCGTTCACGAGCTTGAAGTTGTCGAGGTCCAGGAAGAGCACGGCGAACTTGAAGAAGGGGTCGCGCTGGGATCGGCGGAGGGCCCGGTCGAGTCGGTCCGTCAGCATGGGACGGTTGGGCAGGCCCGTGAGCGCGTCGTGGAGCGATGCGTGGACGGCGTTGGTCTCGGCAAGTTTGCGGCGCGAGACCTCGGCCCGCAGCGACTCGTTGCTGGAGGCGAGGGTTGCGACCTGGGTTTCCACGCGTCGGTGGAGGTCCCACTTCTGGGCGAGGGCGTTGGCCATCTGCCATGCCTCGGCGGGGTCGAAGGGCTTGCGGAGGAGGAGGAGGTTGTCGGAGCGCCCGAGTCGCTGGGTGATTTCATCCCACGAGTGGTCGGAGTAGGCGGTGCAGATCACGACTTCGATTTCGGGGTCAACCTTCCAGAGGTTCTCGACCGTCTCGACGCCGTCCCATCCTGGGGGCATGCGCATGTCCACGAAGGCGACGCTGTAGCGTTGGCCCTGCTCCTTGGCGCGGCGGACCATTTCCACGGCGTCCTTGCCCTGGTAGGCCGAATCGATCGTGAAGGCTTCGGGCTGGGGGCGGTCGGGCTTGGCGCTTGTTCCAAAGAGGGCGGCGCTCGTCTGGTCGAGCCCTGGCGCGGTGGCCGCGACGGCGCAGAGGGCGCGGCGGTAATCTTCATGGATCGACATCGCGTCGTCCACGACCAGTATGTGCCTGTTGGGCTTTGGCGGGGGCGGGATGATGTGCTTGTTGATCATGCCGCCGCCTTTCGTGGCTGTTCCGCCTGCTGTGGAGCGGGGAGAGAAACGGTGAACGTCGCGCCGAGGCCGGGCCCGTCGCTGTGGACCTTGATGTCGCCCCCGAGCCTCTGGACGGCGAGCATGCTGTAGTGGAGGCCGAGGCCCTGGCCCTTTTCCTTGGTGGTGAATCCCTGGCGGAAGAGGCTGGCGAGCTTGTCGGGCTGGATGCCGAGGCCGTTGTCGGTCACGCGGTAGGTGGTGCGTCCGTCGGCGTCCGCGTCCACAGTGAATTCGATGGCGCGGTCGCCCGCGCCCTTGGCGAGCACGGATTCCTTGGCGTTGGTCAGGAGGTTGACCAGGACCTGCATGATGGTGACACGGTCGGTCTTGAGGCGGGAATCGGTGCGGATGTCGAGCGAGTGGCGGATGCCGTGGCGGTCGAGGGACGCGGCGAGGACCGCCAGGGCGCTCTTCGCGATATCGCCTGCACGGACGGGCTCCAGGACGCTCCAGGGCCGGGCGGTGGCGCGCTGGGCTTCCATGACGTCGCGGATGTGGGAGAGGCTCTCGTCGATGCGGGTGAGTTCCGTCTCCATCTGCCCCTTCTCCCGCTGCCACTGCTCTGCGAGTTGGGCCACGAATCCGGGGATCAGCTTGCCCCTCTGGTCCTCGGTGAGGAAGCGGACAAGGTCGTGGTCGTGCTGGCTGAGGAGTTCGGAGAGGCGGGCCACGTCGCTCATGCGTGAGGCGTTCACGATGTCGGACAGGGTTTTGCGGGACACGAGCACCGCGTTGAGGACGTTGCCGATGTTGTGCAGCACGTTCGCGGCGACGTCGGCCTGGCCCGCGCGGCGGGAGGCCTCGACGAGCGCGGCCTGCGTGGAGGAGAGGCGTTCCATCATCTGGTTGAAGTCTCGCGCGAGTTCGCCGAATTCGTCGCGGGAGTTCGCCTCGACGCGGCGGGTCAGGTCGCTGTCGTGTGCGATGGCGGTGGCGTGGGACGCGAGCGCGGCGACGGGGCCGAGCACCATGGCGCGCATCGACACCATGACGATGAGGGCGGTGCAGGCGCCGACGGCGAGGAGGAGCCAGATGGCGGCGTTGACGGCGGCGGCGCCGCGCTGAGTGATCTTGCGCGGGAGTGAGATCCCGACGGGGATGCGTCCGGAGCCGTCCAGGGTTGGCACGACCCCGTACACCCCGAGCTCCGCGCTGTTGCGCTCCACGATGTGCCTGTCGGCGAGGCCGAATGATGACGCGAGCGCGGGGGCTGCTTCGCTGGGGAGGGACTTGTCCGCGGGCAGCCACACGGAAACCTGCACCTCGGTGTTGGAGCGCAGGGTGCGGATGAAGTCGTCGTCCACCAGGCGGCCGTAGATGAGGGTTCCCTTTGCCGGCCCGTTGTGGATCTCGGTCGGGGTGATAGGCCGGGCCGCGACGATCATCAGGCCGTGTTCGGTCTGGGTGATCCCGAGGTGGCGCGAGTCGTTGTTGGCGAATCGCAGCATCGGGCTCTCCGGCGGCAGGTGGGAGAGCGCGTAGTCCTGGAGGGGCACCTCGTCGGTAAACCCGGACGCGAGCGCACGCCCCCAGACGAGCTTGCCCTGGTCGTCGTAGAACAAGGCCAGGTTCAGCCGGATGCTCTCCGGGAAGTTCTGTGTGAAGTTGCTGGCCTCGAACGCGGGGTTCTTGCCCTGCACGTAGTTGTATGTATCGTCCCAGCCTCCCCAGTCACGCGCGAGCACGCCCAGGTGCTCCTGCTCGCTCTGGATCGCCTTCATGCACCGGTCGAGGTCGGCGAGGGCGTCCGCCCGTTCCAGGCGGTGGAACTGAGGCAGGATGATGCGCTGTTGGACAATGAGCGCCACCACGGTGGCGACCGTGTACACGCAGAGCAGCAGCGCGATGACCTTCGTTCGCAGCGTCATGCGGGGAATCCCAACAAACTTCGGGGCGCTTGGTCGCGCCCCGTGAGGTCGTTATCGACACCGTTCCATCCCCGCTTCAGGGCGGCAAACGGAAAAAACAGAGCCCGCGGTGTTATCACCGCGATCGCGGCGGTCTGGGCCTGTCACGCGGGAATTGCGCGAGCGGGGCACGACACTACTATCTCCGCATGCTGCCAACGCGCGACAGCAGCCGACGCCGGTTTGCTGACTACCTGAACAAACGAAGGACAGATAAAGGGCCGAAGGGATCCGCTCCGGACGCCAAAGGGCCCAAGCCAGCGCGGTCGTTCGCGGCGTTGCTGAAGGAGTTCTGGCGCCAGGTGGGCGAGGGCGGGCACCGGCGTGCGGTGGTGTTTGCGCTGTGCACGCTCACGGTGACGAGTTCGATCACGCTCGTAGTGCCGGCGTCCACCAAGCTTGCGATCGACTATGTCATCTCCCAGCACCCCGGACCGCTTGGGCTGCCGGGGTGGGCGAGGGAGGTGCTGGGGGTGACGCCGGAGGTCACTGATGCGGCTCGGGTGCGGCTGCTGTGGTTCGTGGGCGGGGGGATGGTGGCGTTGTCGGCGCTCGCGGTGCTGTTTGGCATGCTTGGGCGCTGGCAGATGACGCGGGTAACCAAGCGGCTGCAGGTGGAGCTGCGGAGGAAGGCATTTGATCACGCGGTGCGGCTGCCCCTGCACCGGGTGCAGCACTACAAGAGCGGCGGGATGGCGAGCCTGCTGCGTGAGGACGCGGGGCTCGTGGGCGACCTCCTGTTCAACATGATCTACAACCCGGTGCGGGCGATCATCACGCTCGTGGGCACTCTGTGCGTGCTGGCGTACACGGACTGGAGGTTCCTGCTCGGTGGACTGCTGTGCATCCCCGCGGTGTGGGTGACGCACAAGACGTGGATCAGCCGTATCCGGCCCTTGTACCGGGACGCGAAGAACGTGCGTCAGAACATCGACGCGACAACGACGGAGGCGTTCGGCGGGCTGCGGGTGGTGCGGGGCTTTGCGCGGCAGCGTGCGGAGAGCACACGGTTTGTGACGGCCCAGCACCTGATGACGCGCATCGAGGTGCTGACGTGGTGGTGGAGCCGGATCGTGGACATCGCGTGGTCGGTGCTCATCCCGCTCGCGTCGGCGGCGGTGCTGGTGTACGGCGGTTCGCAGATCATCAAGGGGTCATTGAGCATCGGCGACCTCATGATGTTCACGACGTACCTGCTCATGCTGCTGGGCCCTTTGGAGACGCTGACGGGCACGGCGACGAACATCCAGACAAACCTTGCGGCGTTTGACCGCGTGCTGAGCCTGCTCGACGAGGAGGAGGAGTTCGCGGGCAAGCGCGACGGGTTTGTGGTGACGCGCTCCAATACGCGGGCCGAGGTGGCGATGGAGCGCGTGTGGTTCTCGTACCCGCGGCCGGATGGGGCGGGCGGGGGGGGCAAGGGCGACGCCGGAGCGGCACCGGTCCCGCGTGCGTTCGTGCTGGAGGACATATCGCTCCATGTACGCGCGGGCGAGACGGTTGCCCTTGTCGGGCCGAGCGGGTCGGGCAAGACCACGCTGTGCAACCTTGTGGCGCGGTTCTACGACCCCACGCAGGGGAGGGTGACGCTGGACGGTCGGGACCTACGCGACGTGGATGTCGCGTCGTTCCGCACGCTGCTGGGCATCGTCGAGCAGGACGTGTTCCTATTCGATGGCACGATTGCGGAGAACATCGCGTACGCGCGCGCGGAGGCGACCGAGGACGAGATCATCGCGGCGGCACGGGCGGCGAACGCGCATGAGTTCATCATGGAGCAGGACAAGGGGTACCGGACGTTCATTGGCGAGCGGGGCGTGCGTCTCTCGGGCGGGCAGAAGC
Organism: uncultured Phycisphaerales bacterium; assembly: GCA_937858155.1. Taxonomy (GTDB): domain Bacteria; phylum Planctomycetota; class Phycisphaerae; order Phycisphaerales; family UBA1924; genus BJHL01. The sequence goes on from CALLYM010000074.1 coordinate 30,327, forward strand.
AGCGGATCGCCATTGCCCGCGCGGTGCTGGCGGACCCGTTGATCCTGATCCTGGACGAGGCGACGAGCAACCTGGACACCGAGAGCGAGCACCTGATCCAGCAGTCGCTGGCGGGACTGATGCGCGGGCGCACGTGCTTTGTGATCGCGCACCGGCTGAGCACGGTGCGGAACGCGGACCGGATCGTCGTGATGGAGAAAGGGCGCATCGTGGAAGTAGGGTCGCACGACGACCTGATGCAGGGACGCGGCATGTATGCTCATCTTGTGAGTCTACAGATGGAGGGGCATGGGGTAGGCCCCTCAGATGGGTAACTGGCACCCAAACAAGCTGCCGCCAATGGTTATGATCGATAAAATAAGACAAATATATCCGTTTATTTCGGAACGTATTGCACGGGCTGCCATCTGAGACGAAGACAGAGGCAGCGGCGATGAAAGACACTTGGGCTCCATTTTGGCTCCGCCTGTGCTGCATGCTTGTGGGATGCGTGTGCAGCTCGATGTGGACTGCCCCTTCCACCGCGTGCGCGAGCGGGCAGAGAGAGTGCGCGGGCGGGGAGGCGTGCTGCTGCCAGGTGGCTGCGGGATCGCACGGCGGGTCCGCGGACGACGTCATCACGTGCACGGCCACGTGCGACTGCCATGATTTGGATAGGGCGCCGGCGGCTCCCTCGACACCGAGAGATCCGGCTGTGCCGCGGGCCGTGATGACTGCGGTGCAGTTCGGGCAGTGTGGGCCCGAGTGCGCGCTGGAGTTCGCATGGGCAAGGCTGCCCACGGTTGAGCCGGTGAATCCGCCGCGTGCATCGAGACGGCGGGCGGCGCTGTGCAAGTGGAACGAATAGGGTGGCCCGTGTGGAGGCATTGCGCGCCCAGAGCGGCGGTGCCTCATCGCCTGGACCCGTTCCATTCGTACTTTGGATCATTGCACTTTTCACACGCACTTACGCGGGCCGGAAGCGCCCGCATCTGGAAGGAAACAACCATGTTCCTTGGAATTGCTCGTACGCTGGTCCTGTCCTCGTCCATGCTCGGTGCAACTGGTGGCGGTCCGTCGCAGGCCTGCTGCTGCGGCGATCGCTGCACCTGCACGGACTGCACGTGCTCGTCTTGCACCTGCGATTCGTGCACGTGCGACGCGTGCGGCGGGTCGGGAGGGTCGTGCGGCTGCGGCTGCTCGGATAAGGGTGGCGTCAAGAAGGCGGGCAGCGCCGCGACCGGAGCGGCGGCCCAGGCCACCTCGTGCTGCGGGGTCTCAGAATCATGCTGTGTGCCCGGCTCCACGTGCTGCTCATGATCGCTCACGGTCGCCCGTTTCAGCGGGCGGGCGACCGCTTTTTGACTGAGTACCATCGGTGCGTGTCACGCCAGCCGTGTCGGCGGCGTTCACCGGGGGATGCAACCCTTTCAGGAGAAAGTCCATGAAGATGCTCCGTTCACTCGCTGTTGTTGCCGCCGCCACGACTGTCCTTGCGATGGGCGCGTGCCACAGTTCCCAGAAAGCGACCGCGGCCGCGGCGCCCGGCGTGCTGAACAGCAAGTGCCCGTTCAGCGGCGAGACGGTGGACAACAACATCACCACCGACTACCAGGGCGGCAAGGTTGCGTTCTGCTGCAACGGCTGCAAGGGCAAGTGGGACAAGGCTAGCGACCAGGCAAAGGCCGACATGCTGAAGAAGGCGCACTGAGGCGCCAGGCCCATTCTGTAAAGAACGAACGCCCGGGATGCCGGGCGTTTTTCATTGAGCGTGCGGTGTCGGGCGTGCGCGTTTCTTATTCCTCGTCCGCTGCGTCGATGAGCTCGACGGCGGCGTCCAGGAGCTTGTTGAGCGGGACGGGCTTCTGGAGGTACATGTCGACGCCCAGGCTTTCGGCGTAGGCGCTGTGGCGTTTGCCCTCGTTGGCGGTGACCATGATGACCAGCGGGCTGTCCTCGTTGCCCTTGATCTTCTCGAGGGCAAGGAAGCCGGACCGCTTGGGGAGCATCATGTCGAGGATGACAAGGTCGGGCGGGTCGGTCTGGCAGATGCGGATGGCCTCGTTGCCGTCCATCGCGAGCTGGGTGAGTGCGCCCTCTGACTGGAACGCGGCGTCGAAGGCCTCGAGCACGTCGCGGTCGTCGTCCACGATCAGCACGCGGACGTCGTGCAGACGGCCGAAGGGTTCATCGCCATCGCCCCCTTGCTGGTCGTCGTTGGGGGCGTTGTGGGGCCGCTGATGGGGAGGGGGATTGCTGACCATGACAGGAAGGTACGCAGTTGCCGGGGGAGCGGTTTCCGAACCTGGGCGGCTAGGAATCCCGGCGGGCGGCCGCGTCCCGGTTGCTGCGGTCCACCACGGCTTCCACGTCGGCCTCGGTCATCCAAGGGAGGCTGCGGAGTTTGTCCTTGAGCGCATCGGGGAAGGGCTTGCCGTGTCGCTCGTGGGCGGGGCGGCTGCGCCAAACGCGGTGCATCCAGAAGTACTGGCCGGGAGCCCGGCGGACCATGGTCTCGATCGCTCGGCGGTAGCGGGCGGTGAGGTAGTAGAGCGGGTCGGGCTGGCCCTCCCAATCTTCGGGGCCGAAGGTGTCAACAACCTCGACGCTCATGCGGAGGTCGGCATCCGGGTGTGCGAATCGGGCGAGTTCGGTAGCCTCCATCAGGCCGCCACGCCAGGAGCCCTCGCTGGGCGCGTCACCCGCGCTGAGGCGGCGCGCGTAGCCGCAGACGATGGTGGCACGCGACTGCATGGCGAGCAGGCCGATGGACTTGTAGGTGCTGGTGAGGCGGCCGAAGAAAGGCGTGAACACACCGCGGTCGCCGCCGGACTGATCGGCGACGAGGCCGATGGGCTCTCGGCGTTCGAGGCAGCCGGGCATGACGCGCATGGCGCCGAACTTGGAGACGAGCGTGAGTCCGCGGCGCTTGCGGACGGAATAGACCCAGTTGTCGAGGGGCTGGAGGTCAATGGGGCGGTAGATGGCGTGCATGGGGAAGCCGAGCATCGACATCGCGTAGCCGATGAGTTCCCAGTTGCCGACGTGGCCGGTAAGGAGGATGACGGGGCGGTCGCTGAGCAGGCTGCGCACACCCTGGGAGATGTCGGTGAACGTGAGATGGCGCATGCAGGACTCAAGGGTCATGACGCGCGGGATAAAGACGAACTCCGCGGCGAGCTGGAACAGGTGCTCGTACGACATGACCGCGTGGGCGCGGATGCGTTCCTCTGACCACTCGGGGTAGGCGTCGCGGAGGTTGTCGAGGGCGCGTTGGAATCGGCTGGGCGAGATGCGCGGGTAGAGAGCCGCGAAGGACCGGACCCAGCGCGCGGAGCGCTCATACCCCGCGAGGTGGAATGGCGTCGCCGCCAAACGAACCGCTCCAGCCACTGGTGACTGGAGCGGGAGGGGGATCTTTCCCAGCTTGATGCCCACGTGTTCGCCCGGGTTGCTTGGCCGTCAGAAGCGGGAAGAGGAGCTTACTGGCCGGCGTTGCGCTGGGCCCTGCGGGCGGCCGCGGGCGTCTTGCCGATGAGTGTGTAGAGGCGGTTTTCGTTCAGCACGGGGACGCCAGTGGACGCGCCCTGACGGAAGAGCTGGTCGTACTTCTCGACCTCGGCGACACGGTTCTTGTACTCGAGCTGGAGGGCGAGGGCCGCGTCCTCTGCCGGGCGGGGCGGCAGGCTGGGGCGCTCGCCCAGCACGACGAAGTCCACGTCGCCCTGGACGTCGCTCACGATATCGCCACCCCAGGTGCGGATCATGGCTTCGAGGGCGTCCTTCTCCACGGGGGTTGCGAGGCCGTCGCGGTCCGCGTCGAAGGAGCCGTAGACGACGAACTTGTAGACCTTGTTGGGGTCGTAGACGGCGTTGGCGACAACATCGCCACGGACGACAGGGTTGCCGCGCATTTCGCTGGTGACGCGGCAGGTGCTGCTGGCCTCGCCGACGTTGATGACTTCGAGGGTCGCCTTGCCGGGTGAGTAGACGCCCGCGTCGTCCGGCTTGATCGCCTGCGGGGAGGAGTAGACGGCGAAGGTCATGCCGAGGACGACCTTCTGCTTGCGGCCGAGGTTGACGGCGACGGTGCGTTCGCCCTCGTTTACGCTGATGACGCCGCCGTCCACGAGTGCGGACTCGTCCTGGCCGCGGAAGAGCTGGCTGGCGCGGTCGTTGCGGAGCTTGGCGATCTGGGCCTCCAGGATGAGCTTCTGCTCGGTGAGGCGGGAGACCTGATCGTTCAGGCGTTTCTCGTTCTCGTTCCACTCGCCCTTGGCGGTGTCGAACTGGGCCTGGGTGGCGGTCTTGTAGTCGTCCGCGCCCTTGCGGTACTGCTCGACCTCGTCCTTATAGCGGCTGATGTCGGCGTTGAGCTGGGTGAGCGTGGAGCGGTGGCCGTCCTCGATCTGCTTGATTCGGGAGAGCTCGTTGGTGAGGTCGGTGCGGGCTGCGTCGCGGGCGGCGGAGGCCTGCTCGGCCTCGGTCTTGAGCCCGGCGATCGACGCGTCGCGCGAGCGGACCATTGTCAGCAGCGGCTGGTCGGCGCCCTCGACGCCCTGGAGCTTGCTCTCGATGGTGTTCAGCGTGTCCTTCTTGTCGCCCGAGATGCGGAGCATCAGCGAATCGCGGTTGTCGACGAGGTAGGACACGAGGCTCTTGTTCGCGCCGCGGGCCTCGGTCATCAGGCCCCGCACGTCGTCGCGGTTGGCCTCGCCCTGCTTGACGATTGCCTCGTTGTCCTTCTTGTACTGCTCGAGCTGCTGGCGGGCGTCGCTGTACTTCCCGTAGAAGACGGCGAACGCGACGAAGAGGCCCAGGGCCCCCACCGACAACAGAACGATGGTGATGCCCGTACCGCCGAAACCAGTGCTCTTGCCAGCCATGCGTGAGGACTCCACAACTGTCTGTGACAACCGAACAAATGAGCGATTTACCGACCCCCCACCCGTGGGGCGGGAGGAGGGGAGGTTCTCGCGAAGGCTTACCAGTGTCGCAGCCCAGAACCCAAACGTCAAGCGGGCACCCAACAGATACCTGTCAAAGATCGGATTCTCAGCGGCGTTCCCTTCTATCCGCCGCGCGCGTGTGAGCGGTTGCTGAATCCGGGTGGCGTGCGTGACCGCAAGAGGCGCCTACTGAAGGCACTCGGTGTAGAACCCTGCGGCGTCCGCGTGCAGCTTGTCGCGGTCTTCGCGGCGCAGGTACATCATGTGACCTGCGCGGTAGCGTTGGATGCTGACGCGGGAGCGGTCGGGGGACTCAAGGTTCAGGTGGGAAAAGGTCTCGTCGGAGGCGAAGTAGGGCGTCGCGAGGTCGTAGAACCCGTTGCACACCATGACGCGGAGGTGCGGGTTGTCGTTGATCGCGCGGCGAAGGCCATCGGCGACCTCGGCATAACGATTGTCGGCGCCCAGGTCCCACGGGTGGACCTTGCCGGTCAGTACCTCGTACTTCAGCTTGCTCTCATAGTTGAGTTCAGCGCGGAGGTAGGCGTTGAGCGCTGAAGTGAACGGGCCGAGCACGAGCGCGTAGCTCGGATCATCCTCCGGGTTTGCCCCGGCCTCGTCGCGATCGATTCCCTTGTAGCGGCTGTCGAACCGCCCCACGGTGCGGGCCTGATCGCGCAGGAGTTCCTTGCAGAAGCGAGGCTGGTTCATACGCAGGTTGCACCGCTTCACAAAGTCCTTGGACACGCCCGTCAGCTCGGCGAGCCGCGTCGCGACGCGATCGGCCTCCTCCGGGGAGAGCCTGTCGCCCTTCGCGAGCGCGGTGGCGTAGTCGCCCGCCGCGAACGCCTCGCTGGCCTGCAGCGCCGACGGCAAGTCGGCGGTGGCGAGCTTGTGGTGGTAATAAGCGGTCGCGGTGTAGGACGGGAGGAAGAGCGGGTAGGGCCGGTCGTTGCCGGTGTCGAATTCCAGCGTCTGGAACTCGAGGACGGGAGAGACGAGCACGATCCCGTTGAGGTAGATACCAAGCTCACCCTGGAGGAGCGGGGCGAGGGCCGCGGCGCGGGTGGTACCGTAGCTTTCACCCGCGAGAAACTTGGGGGAGAGCCAGCGTTTGTGCTCAGTAATGTACAGGCGGATGAACTCCGCCACGGCCTGGGCATCGGCCCGCAGGCCGTGGAACTGGTGCGGGTCTTCGCCCTCGGCGGCGCGGCTGTAGCCGGTCGCGACGGGGTCTATGAATACGAGGTCGGTGAAGTCGAGCCAGGACGCGTCGTTGTCTGTCAGGCCGCCTGGGGGTGCGGGCGCTTCCCCCTCATCACCAAAGATCACGCGTCGCGGGCCCATCGCACCCAGGTGCAGCCAGACGGACGAAGACCCAGGGCCGCCGTTGAACACGAATGTGATGGGCCGCTTCGAGAGGTTCTCCACGCCCGTGCGTTCGTAGGCGACGTGGAAGATGTAGGCTTTGACCTTGCCCAGGTCGTCGGCGAGCGGCATCCGCCCGGCGGTGGCTGTATAGGAAATCGGCTGCGAACCAACGGTGACGGTGTGCTCGGTGATGATGGGTGCCGGCTCGGGCTTTGGCTCCTTGTTGTCCGCCGGTGGATCGGCACGCAGAGCGGCGGTGAGGGTGAGCGCGACGCACGCGATGAGCAGGCGGGAGAGGGTCGGCATGGCGGAGGTTATAGCGGGACAGTGTGGGGTCGTTTCCCGGCCTCCGGCCACGGGGAAGTCGGGTACGCTCTGACGCGTGACCGCGACCAGTCCATTCCATGCCAGGCGTGTCGCCCTTCTTGCGCTCGGGCCCGTGCTGGGGACGATCGTCTGGTTGGCGCTGAGAGCGGCGGCGCCGTCGCTTTCACCGGCGGCCACACTCACCGCCGGGGTCGCGGTCTGGATGGGCACGTGGTGGATGACGGAGGCGGTGTCGATCGAGATTACAGGGTTGCTGCCCGTCGCGCTGATCCCGCTTCTCAGGCTCGGCACGCTGAAAGAGGCGTGCGCCCCGTACGCGAACGAGGTCATTTTTCTGTTCCTGGGGGGCATGATCATCGGGCAAGCGCTGGAGAAGTCCGGGCTGCACCGGCGGTTCGCGCTCGGTGTGGTCAGCGTCGTGGGGGCGAGTCCGCGCCGGCTCATCGCCGGGTTCCTGTGCGCCACGGCGATCATCAGCATGTGGGTGAGCAACGCCGCCGCCACAGTCATGATGATGCCGATCGCGATCTCCGTGTGCCTGCTGCTGGACAGCGAGAAGGGGCGGGCGGGGGGCGACGATCCTGCGGCGCGGCAGGGGTTCGAGGCGTCGGTGCTGATTGCCGTGGCGTTCGGCGCGTCTATCGGCGGCATTGGCACGCTGGTCGGGACGCCGCCCATGTCCCAGATGAAGGCCTACATCGTGACGCAGCTGGGCGGCACGCTGACGTTTTCCGATTGGCTCAAGATCGGGCTCCCGGTGATGGGCGTCATGCTTCCGGCGGCGTGGGCGGCGATCTCGGTGCGTGCGGCGAAGCTGCCGACGCGGGACCTCGCGGACGTGCACGCTCTCGTGCAGCGTGAGATCCGGGGGCTTGGGCCGGTGCGGTGGCCGGAGTGGGCGGTGCTGGGCGTTTTCGGGCTGGCGGTGTTGCTCTGGGTCGCGTCGCCGTGGCTTTGCTCGCTTGTGAAGGAGAAGTGCGGTTACGACCTTCTCCTTGGGGACGCGACGATCGCGATCGGGGCGTCGCTCCTCCTGTTCGTACTGCCCTGGGATGGCCGGTGGTCGCGGCCCTTGCTGACGTGGGGTGACGCGGAGCGTCTGCCCTGGGGGGTGCTCGTGATGTTCGGGGGTGGACTGAGCCTGGCGGACGCGATTACTCGGAACGGCCTGGACAAGGCGGTCGCGGACGCGGCGTCGGGTCTGAACGGTGCGCCGTTCCTTGTCGTGCTGTTCGTGCTGGCGCTGGGCGCAGTGGCGCTCACCGAGTTCGCGAGCAACACGGCCCTTGTGGCGGCGGGGCTGCCGGTGGTCGCGGCGTTAGCCAAAGCGATCCATATCCCCGCGATCCCGGCGTGCATGGTGCTGTCACTGGCCGCGAGCCTGGGGTTCATGATGCCCGCTGGGACGGCGCCCAACGCGCTGGTCTTCGGCACGGGGCGGATGACTATGCGGCAGATGATGGTCGCGGGCTTCCGGCTGGATGTGATTACAGCGCTGCTCGTGCCGCTGGTGGTGTGGGGAGCATGGAAGCTGGGCCTGACGCCCTGACCGCCCTGCGCGGCGGCTATTCGTCCTTGAGAGGCACGTAGCCCCGCATGCCGTTGCGGATGACGTTGACACGCACCTCGTTGTGGAAGTCCGCGTCCTTGAGGGCCTCTTCCAGGGCCTCGGGTGTGTTGACGGTCTGATCATCCACCGCGACGATGATGTCGTTCTCTTCCAGGCGGCCCACGGCGCGTCCGTCTTCCTCCACGCGGGTGACCCAAAGCCCCTTCTGACGCGGGCTGTATCCCAGGCGGCGTGCGCTCGCGCTGTCGAGCGGCTTGACTAGCACGCCGAGCTGTTCGACGGGGATCATGCCCAGGCTCTTGGCGATCTGGGACTTGTAGTCCTTCATATCTGCCAGGGTGGCCGTGATGGCGCGGGGCTTGCCGTCGCGCTTGACTTCAAACTCGACCTTGCTGCCGGGGCCCGCCACAGAAAGAGCGCGGGCGAAACGGACCTGGGTGGCGGGTTGCCCCTGCACCTTGGTGATGACATCACCCTCCTTGAATCCTGCGTCGGCAGCGGGGCTTCCCTCGATGATGGACTGCACGACAATTTCGTCGTCGTTGCGGTCCTTGTCCCACTGCACGCCCAGCCAGCCGCGCACGAGGCGGCCGTTGGCGCGGATGTTGTCGTAAATCCCTTTGGCGACGTTCGCGGGGATAGCGAAGCCCAGGCCGTCGTACCCGCCGCTGCGGGAAGCGATGGCGGAGTTGATGCCGACAACCTGTCCTTCGAGGTTCAGGAGAGGACCGCCCGAGTTGCCCGGGTTGATGGCGGCGTCGGTCTGGATGTAGTCCTCATAGCTGATGCCTCCCATGCCGGGCGTGACGGTGCGGCCCTTGGCGCTCACGATGCCCTGCGTCACGGAGTTGTCGAGGCCGAAGGGGCTGCCGATAGCCACGACCCATTCGCCGACGTCCAACGAGTCGGAATCCGCGAAAGGGAGCGCGGCGAATCGCACCTTCTCACCCTTGGTATCGATGCGCACCACCGCGAGGTCGTTCTGAGGGTCGGCACCGACAAGGGTGCCCGGGAACTCCCGGCCGTCGGACATCTTGACCGTGAGCTGCTTCGCGCCCTCGATGACGTGGTTGTTGGTGAGGACGTAGCCGTCGGCATCCACGACGACACCGCTGCCGACGCCGGAGGGCACGATGCGCGTGGGCCCGACGGGCTGGCCCCACCACGTGGTGTTCTGGACCTGGCGCATTTGCGTGATGTGCACCACGGCGGGCTCGCAGGAGTTGGCAACACTGCGGAACACGCGCGAAAGGCGGCGCGCAAACTGGAAGTCCTCGCTGGTCGCGTCCTGGCCCTTGACATCGGGCTTCGCGGGCGGCTCAGCCCATGCGCCGCCCGCCAGCACCAGCACCGTTGCGATCGCCGACCATGCACCCGTCTTCCTCATGGATGATCTCCGGTGAGACATATGCAGTTTCATCGTGTTCATGTTCGTCATAGACGCCGCTGGCGTGCGGAGGGTTCGTCGGAGCACCGGCTCGTTAGCTGATGGCATACTCGCCCCACGTCGTGCTCGTCTCGCTGACACGCACACGCTCCACGACGAGCGTCTCGGGCAGGTGGTACGACTCGCCCTCCACCTTCACCGTCGTGCCGAGCCTCCTAGACACAGACTCATAGATGTACTTGGCGAGGACTTCCGTCGTAGGGTCCTGGTGTTCAAAGACGATCAGGCGGTCCTTTGCGGCTTGAAGACCCGCGAGGGCGGGGTCCTCACTATTGATGGCCATGGCGTGGTCAAGGCGGTCCACGCAGTCCCAGACCGCCCATTTAAGTGCCTTGAAGTCGCACACCATGTCGTTCCCGTCGAGCTTCGTGCTGGACACCACCACTTCGATGTGCCTGGTGTGGCCGTGCGGAAAGCGGCATCGGCCCGGGTGCTTGTGGAGCATGTGACCGGACGCAATTTCAAAGACTTTGCACACGCGGAAGACCATCACGTGAGGGTATGCGATTAGGTGTGATTCCACAAAAATGAGGTGCGTCCGGGAATCTGCAGACGTCGTTCGATGAGGCTCGAAGAATTGGCGCTTGTGTGCGTGACTTGATTCAGCGGGCGTCCAACGATTGAATGCTCTGGGTACGTGTGGAAACGGGGGCAAGTGGTTTGAGCGGAGGGACGCGGTCTTCTCCGCTTTGGGTCTCCGTATGGGGAGGTACTCATGAGTTCGGACAATGCGCCCGCAAGCCCGCCTCCGACACCTGCGCCGGCAGAACAAAGCAAGGGGGCGACCACGGCGGTGCTCGACCGGCCTCCGCCGCGGAACCTGCCGCACTTCAAGGTGATCCTGCACAACGACGACGTGAACACGCTGGAGCATGTGGTGCAGTCGCTGGTGGAGTTGACGCCGCTCGAGCCGCAGCGGGCGCTGGTGGTCACGAAGGAAGCCAATGACTCGGGGCTCGCGCTGGTGCTGGTGACGCACCGCGAGCGCGCGGAGTTGTACCAGGAACAACTCCAGAGCAAGAGCCTGACGGTGACGATCGAGCCGGCGTAACGGCTGGCCCCCCGCTACTTGGCGCCGGCGCTGAGGAATTCTCCTCCGGCCTTGATCTGCGCGGTGGACTTGGCGACATCCTGCCCGACCGGCTCGGCGCGGCCGCCCAGGTAGTGCGCGAGGAACGCTTCTGTCACCGCGTTGAAGGCGGTGTTGTTTTCCGGGCGTTGGAAGCCGTGGCCTTCGTCCGGGAAGAGGACGTAGGTGACCGGGATGTTCTTGCCCTGCATCGCGCTGACGATCTGGTCGCTCTCGCTCTGCTTGACGCGCGGATCATTCGCGCCCTGGCCGATGAGGAGCGGGCGCTGGATGGCGTCGACGCGCGTGATCGGGCTGCACTTCATCAAGAACGCGCGCCCTTCCTCCGTGCTGTTGTCTCCCATGCGCACGGTGAACAGCTTCATGGCGGGCGCCCAGTATGGCGGGATGGTGGAGAGCAGGGTCACGAGGTTGCTGGGGCCCACGATGTCCACGCCGCAGGCGAACGTGTCGGGCGTGAACGTGAGGCCCGCGAGCGTGGCGTAGCCCCCGTAGGAGCCGCCCATGATGGCGACCTTGTCTTTCTTCGCGACCTTGTGGTCGACGGCCCAGTTCACGGCGTCGAGCAGGTCGTTGTGCATCTTGCCGGACCATTCCTTGTTGCCAGCGTTGATGAAGCTTTTGCCCAGGCCGGTGCTGCCGCGGAAGTTCACGCTGAGCACTGCGTAGCCGCGGTTGGCGAGCCACTGGTGGTAGCCGTTGTAGCCCCAGGCATCTCGGGCCCAGGGACCGCCGTGCACGAGGAGCACCATGGGGATGGGGCCGTGGTCGGGGATGTTGTCGTGGTTGGCGTCTTCGCTGGGCGGGAGTGTGAGGTAGGAGACCATCGAGAGGCCGTCGCGGGTCTTCATTTCAAATGCGTTCATGGAGGCGAGGGGCTTGCCCTCCAGCGCCGGGCGGTTGGCGAAGAGGAATGTTGCCTTGCGCTTGCCGCCGGCGCGGTCATAGAGGTACGACGTGACGGGGCCGTTGTCCTTCATGTAAGCAACGACCCACTTCAAGTCGTCGAGCGAGCGGCTTGCGATGCTTACTTCGCCGTCGCTGACGGTTTTCAGGTAGTCCAGGTCCGCGCGGATGGACTCGTCGATGACGGTCCATTCGTTCCGCAGGCGGTTGAAGGACACGGCCTGCACCTTTCCGGTCGCCGGGTGCACGATCGTGCTTCCGGCGTCGGCCTTGTCGCTCTGTGCGATGACCTTCTTGGCGCCTGTCGTGGTGTCGATCTCGTACACCGCGGCGGTGTCACGCCCGCGGCTGTCCGTCATGTAGAGCGTCTTGCCGGTGGCGTCAAAGCCCACGGGCGCGGTGCTCAGCGTGTCTTCCATGGGGACGTTCTGCCACTCAACAAACTCCTCGGCGTCGTTGTCGTAGCGGGTCCAGGAGTTGCCGCCATCGTCCGTGAAGGTCATGGCGAGGCGCATCTTGTAGTCATCGTCGAGCACGATCTGTGCGAGCTGGTCGTTCTCGATGACGGGGACGAGGTGGCCCGTGGTAATGCTGACGCGGTGGAGGTCGTGGAACTGAGCATTGCGGTTGTTGATGCCCACGACGATTTCATCAGGGAACTTGCTGGAGACGGCGCGGATTTCCGCGGCGGGCCGCAGCAGCTTGCCGCCGGGGAGCGTGATGGGGTTGCCGTCGGGGCCTGGGACGGAGTCAAAGGGCGTGAGGTCCTTGGCCTTCCCGGTGGCGACCTCGACGCTGAAGACCTTCCAGTTCTCGTCGCCGCCCTCGTCCTGCGTGTAGAGGACGTGGGTGTTGTCGTACGCCCACTGGTAGTTGCGGATGCCGCGCTTGGTGTCGTGGGTGATGGGCTTGGCCTGGTCGGCGTGGTCCACCGGGGCGACCCAGATGTTGAGGACACCGTCCACCGGCGCGAGCCATGAGAGGTGCGTGCCGTCGTGGGAGATCTGCGGGTTCGCGCGTTCGGGGTTGCCGAAGAGCACTGCGCGGGGGATGAGGGGGAAGGAGTTGGTGGTCTTCTCAACGACTGCTGCCGACGCGCCGGGCGCACCGGTCGCTCCCTGGGCACCCTTCGCGCCCGCAACGCCCTTGGCACCGCTTGCTCCTTGCGCGCCAGTGGCGCCTGTGGCCCCTTGTGCGCCACGTGCACCGGGCTTGTCGCTGGTGGCGCAGCCGCTTACCAGGGCGAGCGAGGTGAAACCGATCACGCAACCTCTGAGCAGGTTCGGGACATCAGTCGTGGAGTGCTTCATGGGGCACACCGTAGGACAGGGGTCGGTGGAACGCCCTCGTTCCGCGCGCCTGTTCAGGGTGCCTGACGGAGAATGCCCAGGAGAGGATTTGAACCTCCAAGCCCTTGCGGGCGCTACCACCTCAAGGTAGTGCGTCTGCCAATTTCGCCACCTGGGCGTTTGGTGGGGGAGAAGCATAAGGCGACAAGGGGCGGGGCGACAAGGCGAGAGCGGGGTCGTTTTTTGGGACCCGGCGGGCCCTGCGATACGCGGGCGCTGTTGTCAACCCGGGCGGCGGGAATTTCTGTCAGTCCGGGCGGGACACGCGGAGAGTCCGTTGCGCGTCGCGTGCAGCGATCAACCCGTACGCGCCCGCCCTGATCGGTCAATCTGAGCTTCGCGGCGTGCAGCCGGCTGATGCGCCCGTCGATGGTTCCTGCACGCCCGCACCGGGCGCACTTGGAGCGCGGAACCATGAAGCACTTGCACCTCGGTGAACTCCTCGTCCGGCACAGCGTCATCACGGCCCAGCAGCGAGACCTGGTGCTGGCGGCGCAACGCGACCGCGGCGGCGCGTTCGGCGCGTTGGCGGAGGAGATGTTCGGCGTGAGCCCCGACGCCGTCGAGAAGGCATGGGCCGAGCAGTACGCGTCGATCGCGCCGACGGTGGACCCGCGGGCCATGCAGATTTCGGGCGAGGCGCTCGAGTCCATCAGCCGACGGCAGGCCTGGCAGTTCCGGATGCTGCCGCTGGAGCGTCGCGGGGACGGCCTCATCGCCTGCACCACGCAGGACGGGCTGGTGCGTGCGCTGCGGTTCGCGGGTTGGCGGCTGGGCTACTCGTGCCAGTTCGTGCTCGCCGAGCCGGTGGCGCTGGGAGAGGCTCTCTGCACGCACTACCCGATGGCGGGCATGACGGCGGCGAGCGTCGCGGTCGCATGACGTTGGCTGGACGGGGGTCTAATCAGCTATCTCGCTGCCGGTGCGGGTGGCGTAGTGCTCCCGCATCATCGCGCGCCATTCACGCCATGTGATCTTGACAGCGCCGCGGGACATCCGCCACGCGCCGAGGTCAAAGAGGCACTTCCACTGCGCGCACAGCACCGACCAGGCCCACAGGGGACCGCGCGCAGGGTCATAAATGTTCGTGGATTCCGCGCTGCTGCCGTTGAGTTCCACGATCGCGAAGCCCCGCCCTTGGCGGAGCAGTTCATCGCTCTCGTACCGCACGTCGAGCCTGCAGAAGTCCAGGCCTCCGGGCACGCCGGTTGCTTCGCCGAATCGGGAGCACAGACCGTCCACCACGCGGGACAGTTCGGGTGTGATGAGGTCCGCCCCGTCCCGGAACAGCGTGCCCTGGCAATGGTTCCCGGACACGCTGAGGCGCACGTGCTCGCCCTTCGCGGGCACCCAAGAAAGACGCCCGGCGTGCCGCGCGAAGAACACCCGCCATTGGAGTCGGTAGCGTGGGTGGCGGAGGATCAGTGCTTCCAGCGTCCGTTCGCCGTCACCCTTCACGATGGGAAAGTCCTTGCGTGTGATCGAGAAGATGAATCCGGTTTCATCACCAGCGTAAGAGAGCCGCCGCACCCACAAGATGCCGCATTCGTGCGGGCCGGGGTGGTAGGGCTGGGCAACAACGGGTGTTGTCACGCCCTCGAAGTAGCGGCGGATGTCCGCCTCGGTGCGGGCCAGCTTGAGCCCGAAGCCGCGCTGGCCGGCGTTGGGCTTCAGGATAACGGGGAGTGGGATGGCTTTCGCGAGGAGCGCGTCGAGCAGTCGGCTGGCGCGTTGGTGAGGCTCGGGCCCATCGGGGACGAGCACCGTCTGCAGCGCGAAGGGCGAGTCGCCAAGCGCCCGCATGATCGCGTCCTTGCTCTCGCCCACCCAGCCTCCGGCGTGGTCGATCGCGGGGTTGCAGGCGGAGGGCGTGAGGAGGCCACGCGTGCGCAGGCCCTGCCACCACGCATACGGAACGAGCGGGGCGTAGAAAATCCACGCTGGCCAGAACTCGTGGTGGCACGCGCGGCGGAGGCTGATCCACGCGTGACGCCAGCCGGTCGTGCTTAGCAACGCGGTTGCGCAGTGCAGCGCGGCGCACGCAAGCGCCCCCAGAATGAGCGTCGGCCAAGGGCCGAGCGCGGGTGCGACGAACACTTCCAGCACAGCGATTGCAATCACGCTCGCCGGCAGCGAGACCAGCGTTCGCAACAGGAGCGCCATGACGCGAGCGGAGTAGAACAAGGCGCGCGACGGCGCCCCCACTTCTTGCTGCGAGATGCCCGCGATCATCTCGGCGTCCAGGCCGTGGACCAGCGCCGAAGCCCACCCGTGCACGAATGGCCTGCGGGCGGCGCACTCGGCCCAGGCCCGAGCCATTGGCGTCGCGGCAGCGCGGCGGGAACGAACGCCCAGCACCCACGTCCGCACGCCCGCACCCAGCAGCAGTGCACACGCAACCACAAACATGTCCGCCGCCTCGTGTCCGACCAGCAGCCCCGCCAGCATCGCTGCACTCGTGGGGCTCACGATCGCCACGGCGACGATGAGCAGCACGTGCGTCCACCAACCCCAGCCGCGGATCGCGATAGATGCTCGCTCGATCGCGCCGGGCGGCGGGGCGAGCACGGTGGTGGTGCCCGCGGTAGCCTTGCCCGGCGCATCGTGCTCCTCAAAGAACCGTTCGAGAATGCCGGCGGTTTCCTCCGCCTGCATGAAGGGCAAGAAGTGGTTCGCGTCCATGACAATGAGTTCGCTGCCCGCGATGCGCTCGTGCGCGGCGTATGCGGACTCGACGTAGGCCAGGATGTCCCCCTGGCCGTGCAGCACGAGCGTGGGCACGCCCTTGCGGCCTACATCATCCATGGCCGGAGCCAGCAGGCGCTGGTCGCTCTCGGCGAAGTTGCGCAGCCAGCCGGTGCGTTCGGCGTGCGAGCCCAGCAGGCCAAAGTGCGGCACGCATTCTGGCAGCCAGCCCAGCAGGACGAGGCCGGTCGCGTACTTGGCGTGCTCTATGGCGTGGCTGCCCGACCCTTCAAATCGTTGCTCGCCGATGGACGCCATAAGCGTGAGTGACGCGACGCGGTCGGGGTATATCTGGGCAAAGTGCAGGGCTGTGCCGCCGCCGTTGGACCAGCCGACGATGTGGGCGCGCTGGATGTGCTCGTGGTCGAGCAGTTGCCTCAGGACATGGGCGTTGGCGCGGACCGAGGCCGACAGCGGCGCGGGCGACGAGAAGCCAAAGCCTGGCAGGTCGGGGGCGATGATTTCGCGCTCGCTCAGTTGCCGGGCCAACTTCTCAAAGCCTGCGCCGTCGCCAGGTGCACCGTGGATAAGCACGACGGGCTCGTGCTCCGGCATGGGTTTCATCGCGGGCGGCCAGTGGCGCACGTAGAGGCGTTGAAGGGGCAGGGATGACCCTTCCACATCCTTATGTTCCGCGGGCGTCGGTTGGGTCTGGGTGTCCACTCCCGCATCGACTTCCACCATCCACTCCGGGTGCGACGGCACGGGTTGCGGCCCCTTTGCCTGCCACACGTGCGAGGCCACCAGGGCCGCGACATACAGCACGACGCACCACCACGCCAGCCTGCGCTTGCGGGGCCGCGCGTTCGTGGCTGGGTATTCAGGGCTCTGCGTCATGCGGGTAGTGCGGCGAGCGTAGTCGGGGCGTGGCCGTCCCCTGCCGCCGCCCTTGAACCATCCGTGCGGGCATGCGGCTCGTACAATGGTGCCGTTGCGTCCGTAGCTCAGTTGGATAGAGCGGCGGTTTCCTAAACCGCAGGTCGACAGTTCGAATCTGTCCGGACGCGTTGCTGGCGAACACTTGGGGATGCACCCCACCACCGCCCGGCGCAAGGCCGCTGAGAAGTACAAGCCCGCAAAGGTCAAGCTGCTGATCGTGGCCGAGGCGCCGCCCTGCACGCCGGACCGGTACTTCTACTTTGAGCGCATGGACATGCACGACTGGCTCTTCCGCTATGTGTGGGAAGGGCTGACGGGCGAGAAGCCCGACCGCACGCGGAAGGCCGAGCACCTGGCCGCGCTGCGGGACGCGGGCGTCTTCCTCATTGACCTGCACGAGGACCCGATCAGCGGGCCGACAGCGAGCGACCTCAAGCCTTGCGTGCCGGGGCTGGTCACGCGGTGCGCTTCCCATAGACCCGGTGCGGTGGTGCTTATCAAGTCCGTTGTGCACGACGTCGCGTTTGAGGCCCTGCGCGCTGCGGGGCTGCCGGTGGTGGACGAACGCATCCCGTTCCCCGCCAGCGGCCAGCAGAAGAAGTTTCTGGAGGCGTTCCGGAGCGCGACGGAGGGGCTCGTGCGGGTGCGGCCACTCGCTGGGGTGGCGTTGGTGAAGTAATCCTTACCCTGCGGGCCACCCACCCAAACACCCAGCACCACACCCTGTTGCTCCGCCGCCACATATGCAGCAACACCCCACGCCACGTCCGCGAATAAGCGTGTGAAGGACCGCCCATACAGCCACGGCCGGCTCGGCACTGCCCTTGCACCCGTGGGGTTGTCATGGCTCTCCAACCAAAGAATCGTTTTTCATCCCTGTGTTTCCGGGCGTTGCAGGCCGGCCTCCTCGCGGGGCTTGGCGTGTCGCTCGCGTCGTGCGGTTCGCGCCCGGTCGCGTGGCACTCCGCGGGCGAGCGCTCGCAGCTGGACACTGGCAGTGCTGCTGTGTTTGAGGGCGGGGAGGTGCTCGCCGCGCGCGGGGAGGCGGAGGAGCCGGAGTATGTCTGGCGCGACGCAAGCCTCAACATCCGCACCATCGACAGCCAGTGGAAGGACGCGATGTGGCCGGAGCGCTCGTACCACCGCGGCTATTACCGGCGGTTCACGCTGCCGCGCAACGCGGACACGGTGTTCTATTACGAGCAGGGTTCGTGGTCGTCGTCGAGCACGCAGTACCGCTCCTCGGGTTCCTGGGGCGGGTACGGCGGGCACTCCCGCGGCTGGTGATGGCCATGGCCGAGTGATGATCGGTTATCTCCCGCGCAGCGGTGTGCTCGGCACGGGTACGCTTGTCCATGTCCCCCGGGCTCCAACGCCTCTTTGACACTTCCGGCGCATTCTCTCACCCCGCGACGATCATCACGCTCTGCGCGGCGGGTGCTGGCATCCTCGCGGGGCTGGTCAGCGTGCCGCTGGTGTCGCACATCGCGAAGAACGCGGACGCGGCGGCGGAGATCAGGACGCGCACGCTGACCTGGATGGTGATCGCGCCGCTGGTGCTGGCGCCCGTGCTGGCGGGGGCGCTGTGGACGATGCTCGTGGTGTGCGTGCTTTCCCTGCTGTGCTACCGGGAGTTTGCGAGGGTCACGGGGCTGTTCCGCGAGCGCGTGGTGTCCGCCCTTGTCGTGCTGGGCGCGATCGCGGTGACGCTTGGCACGGTGGACCACTGGGACGGGCTGACGGCCGCGGTGCAGGCCTTCACGCTGTGCGCGCTCTGCGTGTGCAGCGTGGTGCCGGACCGGCCGCAGGGGTATATCCAGCGCGTCGCGCTGGGGGCCGCGGCGTTCCTGCTGTTTGGCGTGGGGCTGATGCGGCTGGGGGCGATGGCGAACGACGTGGACTATCGCCCCTTGGTGTGCTCGGTGCTGCTGTGCACGCAGCTGAGCGACGTGTTCGGGTTCTGCGTCGGCAAGCTGGCACGGCGCGCGAACGCGGGAACGGAGCCGACGCGGCTCTTCCCCCGGACGAGCCCGGGGAAGACGCTGGCCGGGCACCTGGGGGCGCTGGCGCTGACGGCGCCGCTGGCGGCGGGGATGTACTGGCTGACGTTCCGGGGAACGACGCTCGCGCAGCCGGGGCACCTCCTGGCGATGTCGCTGCTCACGGCCATAGGTGCGCAGATGGGCGACCTTGTGATGAGCAGCGTGAAGCGCGACGTGGGCGTGAAGGACATGGGGGCGCTCCTGCCCGGGCACGGGGGCGTGCTGGACCGGTGCAACAGCCTGCTGCTGGTCGCGCCGGCGATTTATCACTACGCGGTGTTTTTTGGCGGCTACGCCAAGGACACCCCGGCCCGCGTGCTGACGGGGGCGTGGTTCCACTCGCCGTGAGGACGCCGCATTCGCCATCTGCACCATGAGCAACTGGCAGTACAAACCCGCCTCGGACCATGCGCTGCCGCCCATGAAGCGGCTGCGGAGCGAGCGGCGCGAGCCGGGCTTCCTGTCGTGGACCGCACACCGGGTGTCCCTGCGGCTGCTCCGCTGGTGGCTTCGGTGCTACAACCGGATGGAGCTGGTCGGGACGGAGCATCTCCCACGGCAGACGCCGTTTGTCGTTGTGGGCAACCACTCGAGCCACATCGATGCGCTCGTGATCGCGGCGATCCTGCCTGACGAGGTCGTCAGCGAGACCTTCCCGATTGCGGCGGGCGACGTGTTCTTTGAGGTGCCGGCCATCGCGGCGTTCGCGGCGGCGATCATCAACGCGTTGCCCATGTGGCGGAAGAAAGTGGGCCGGCACGCGTTGGACGACCTGAAGGCACGATTGCGGTCGGGGGAGTGTGGGTACATCCTGTTCCCCGAGGGAGCGCGCACGCGCGATGGGAAGCCGCTGCCCTTCAAGCCAGGCATTGGGATGATGGTCGCTGGCTCAGATGTGCCGGTGGTGCCGTGCCGTCTGATCGGTGCGTTCGAGGCGTGGAAACCCCAGACGTTGTTCCCCCGCCCGCACAAGATCCGGATCGAAGTGCGACGGGCGCAGGTCTTTGGCACGGTGCCCGATACTCGCGAGGGGTGGAACGCCGTGAGCGAATCGCTGCGGAGAGCGATATTTCCGGAGTTTCCAGAGCCCCCTGCAAAGAAGCCTGAGAAAGCAGACGCGGCTACGCCGCCACCGCCGGCCGCGGAGTAGTCGCGGCGGGGACGGGGGGCAGGGGGGGCGTCCACGGCGCAAGAACGCGTGGGCCTTGCAGGCGCGGCGTGCGTCGGAACATGGACCGGAGCATGGGCGCGGGCGCGAGCGTGCCCACGACCTGCACATCAGGGCGTGAGGTAAAGTCCACGATTCGCACGCCCAGTTCGGCGAGCGCGCGCTCTACTACCCACGCGTGCCGTCCAGCGTCCACAAGCGTGGCCGTGCGGAATGGCGACCGCGCGTGCTCGCGTCCCAGTGATTCACGGACTGCGGTAAGCCCCGTCAGGCGTTCCCACACCCGCGCGGGGCCGCCACCCAGGGGCATGGTGCGGGCTTCGCGCAGCACCTTGGCCAACGCACGCCGTGCGGCGTTGCCCCGGCAGGGCGCGACGTCATCCAGGAAGTGCAGCAGCTCCGACCGGGCGCCCTCGGGCGCGTTGCACGCCAGCACGTAGGAGTAGTCCCGTAGCTGACGCAGCAGAGATGCGTGGGAAACAGTACCTTCGGCGCTCGCGCGCCGCGCCACCATCCACCGCGGGTCGAACACTATTCGGGGCGGTGTCTTCTGGATCTGTGATGTCGCTCGTGCGCGAGGGGCACCCGTCCGCGCACCGAGCAGCCGGGCGCACAAGTCGAGCACCGCGGCAGGGCCGGACAGGTCGCGCGCGAACCCCCCTGCCGCCATGAACGCCTCTCGGCGCACGGCGAACGCGCAGGTCGGCAGAACTTCCGGCAGGCACGCGGACACCCGGCGCGCCGCCCGCCGCCCCCGCGCATCGATGAAGACATCAGGCGCGACGGCGACGACCGATGAGTCCCAGTCGTCCAGCCATGCTGCGCACTCACCGCTCACGGGACAGGCCTGGTCCTGCAGGAACACGAGCCACGCGGAACCGCCGTCACAAGTGGCGGCGCCGGCGTTCAGGCTTGCCCAGCCTTCACGCAGCGTCGTCCAGACGGAGCGGACGGGGAAGCCGTTCCTCAAACGCGCCGGGCAGACAAGCCGTTGCTGCGATGCGTCGTCCACGATGATCACTTCACACACGCCCGCATCGGCGTGCGTCCGTGCGATGTCCCGGAGCAATCTCTGCACGCGGTGGGGCCGGTTGCGCGTCCGGATGATGTACGAGACCATGATCTACCCATCGGACCAATGGCCATTTGTGGTGGAAAAGCTGTGCGCAGGAATAGCGGTACGAACTTTGTCAGGGCACTGATTGAGATTGACGCTGAACCCGAGCGGATACGCGTTCGATAAGGAGGGGCAGGTCTCCCCCGGCCCGAGTGGTCCCCCATGCAGACTCGACTCGCCGACTGCCTCTTGCTCGTGCTCCCCGAGACGCTCCCGCTCTCTGAGTGGCGCCGCGCGGATGTGCTTGCCCGTGAATGGGAGATTTTCCGGCGTCTGCGCGATTGGTATCCGAGGATCGTGGTCGCCACGCCGGGAGGTGAAGAGGACGCGGCCGCCCTTGCGACGGTCGACCGGGGCGCGGTGTCATTTATCTATGGCGCGACTCGCGGTGCGCACCCCACTTCTGCCGCCATCCGCGCCGCTGTCGGCGACGCGAAGACCGTGGTGGTGCGTACGACGCAGGTGTGCGGGTGCGACGTCGCGGTGCCCATCACGCACATGTTGCGGAATGACGGCCGGCAGGTAACGTTCATCGCGCGGAGCGGGTTCCTGTGGTCCAAGTTCGCGTCATTTGTTGACGGTCCTCACTCCGCGTGCGCACGGGAGGTGGCTCAGCGGGAGGGCGATCTCTGCCGTGCAGCGGACTCGATCTTCGGGGTCACCCAGCGGATGCTGGACGATCTGGCGTGGAAGCATGGGCTTAACCCTTCGCGGTGCGCGGTGGTGCCCAACTACGTGCTCGCGGACCACCCGGCGATGAAGTCTGTCGAGCGGGATCCGCTTTCATTGCTCACGACCGGTCCGCTCGTGAAAAGGCGGCGCATCGACACGCTTATCGAAGCCGTGTCACAGCTCGCCGACACGGGAGCGACCCTCACGATCTTGGGAGAGGGGCCCGAGGAGAACGCCCTGCGCGCGATCGCGGAGCGCACCGCCGCCCCCGTCGTGTTTGCGAAGCCCACGACCTACGCCGACCGCCTGCACCGCATGAGCTCCTGCGCGGTGTTCCTGTACATTTCCAGCCTGGAGGGGCACCCCAAGGCGATGCTGGAGGCCATGGCCTGCGGCGCCGCGCTCATCGTGTCGGACTCTCAGGGCGTGGGGTCGGTCGTGCACCACGGCGTGACGGGGCTGCGCATTAGCCCGGAACCCGACGCCCTTGCCCACGCCATGCGCGACATGCTCAACGACAAGGAGTGGCGCGATGTGCTGGGCGCATCCGCCAGCCGTATGACACTCACGCGGTACGGTGTCGCGACCGTGCTGGAGGACGAGATCGCCGCCCACCAACGGGCGCTCGCGATCGCCGCCGCCGCGCCGACCGTCAAGCTCTCTGCATAAGTGCTTCCAGACCGTACGATCCGCCCATATGCCCAAGGAACACCGCTCCTCCGCCCGCGCGCCGAAGAAGAAACACGCTCGCCTGCTGAACTCTGTTCAGCTGCTGGTCTTTGACTTTGACGGCGTGTGGACGTCAAACCAGGTTCTGGTGCTGCAGGACGGCACAGAGGGCGTGCTGTGTAACCGTACGGACGGGCTGGGGCTCGGCATGCTGCGAGAGAGCGGGCTGGCGATGATGGTGCTGAGCGCGGAAGTCAACCCGGTCGTGAGCAAGCGGTGCGAGAAGGTCAATATCCCCTGCGTCCAAGGGCACAAGGACAAGGCGGGCGCCTTCGCTCGGGTGCTTGAGGAGCGCAAAATTCTCCCGAAGCACACCGCGTACGTGGGGAACGATGTCAACGACTTGCCCTGCATGCGCATCGCGGGTGTGTCGATAGCAGTATCGGACGCATGGGAGGGCGTCGCCGACGAGGCGATGTTCGTCACCCGGCGGGCGGGGGGGTTCGGCGCGGTCCGCGAAGTGTGCGAGTGGTTCCTCGCCGCCCGTGCGCCTGCGAAGAAGCGCTCTTAGCAGGCCGGCGTCGAGTGCCGGCCGGAAAGGCCCACATGAGCCGGCACGACAGGGACGGGCAGCA
The DNA here is from genome assembly GCA_937858155.1 of uncultured Phycisphaerales bacterium. Classification (GTDB taxonomy): domain Bacteria; phylum Planctomycetota; class Phycisphaerae; order Phycisphaerales; family UBA1924; genus BJHL01. Next base: position 53,242 of record CALLYM010000074.1, read on the forward strand.
GAAGATCGGGCGCGAGCGTCGGCGTTTTCCGCGCACGCGTGAGGCGCGGCCTTGCAAAGTGCGGGACACCCGCAGCGGCCGCTTCATCGCGGCGACGACGCGGGACCTGTCCCAGGGGGGCGTCATGATCGAGGCGATGTGGCCCACGAACATCCGTCCTGGCGACAGCGTCGCGGTGTACCTTGCACGCGATGCGGGACAGACGGTGCTGACCGATGAGCACCGGACCAGCGCGCGCGTCGTGCGTGTTCTGCGGGGGGACGCCGTCATCCTCGCGCTTGAATTTGAGGCGGCTGCCCAGGAGCACGCCCGCGCCGCTGCGTGACCACACGTCAGTCCGCGCCGGCGAGGCCTGGCTTATCCAACTCATCATCGTCCGCGAGCGGCTTCGTGCGGGCGAGGCTGGTGAAGGCCGCGAAACCGAACGGCTCCTGCCCCTGCTCGCCAGTCCGCGGGTGGTCTTCCAGCTGCGTCATCAGCGCTTCCGTGAGCGCATGGAACCCGCGGATGTCCTGCACGGGGAGCGTGTAGACCTCACCGCCCGGCGTGTGGACCTGGAACACGGTCGATTCCAGGATTGTCGAGAGCGTGACCTGCGCGGGCGTTCTGCCGACGCTGGCGCTGAACACAGGGAACACGCGCGCGATGGGGATGCGCTGGCCCTGGACCGTGATGATGCCCATCCGCCCGTCGAGCGCGTCCTCGCCCGAACCTGGGTCGGTGGGTACTCCGGCCTTCGCGGAAACCCGCAGTGACAGCACGACCAGCGACGCGAGTATCTCGCGGATGACATTCTGCCAGAAGAGCTCACGAACCGCCGCAAGCCGCTCGGGGGAGGCCGAGATGGGCTTGGGTGAACATGGGGCAGGGCTCGCCTGCGGACGCGCAGAACCATGGCTTACGCGGCGTGACACCGCCTTCGGGGACGGAGTGCCCGGCGGCTTGGGCCGCTCTCCACCCGGCTTTGGTCTTGGTCTATGAACGCGTTTGGCCATGGTGACTCCCGTCGCCACAAGTGTTGCCCCCTTCAAGGCACAACGCGAATCCGGTACTCCGCGCCCACCGTGCCATTCCCGAGGCGTTACAACCGTCACACGCGCGTTTCGACCACGGCCACCTCGGACATTCTCGGCTGCAATCGCCAAGCAGCACCCAAGACGCGTCGATTCCACGTGGAAGACTCACGGAGGTGCGTTATGGGTCCATCTGAAAAAGCGTTCAATCAGGTCCGCTCGATCCTCGGCAAGCTCGACCGCAACATCGACCAGTTGCGGACGCAGCGCACCACCCCCGCTGTCGTGGCGGCACCCACAGCACCGCAATCGATTTCGCAAGACCGGATGGTGCCCGGTTCATCTGCCGGCGCGGCCCCCGCGCCCACGCGTGCCACCAGTGTGTACGGGCGTGCGACCCCGATCACACCGCCCCAGAACTGATCCCAACTGTTCCACCCTTCTTGTGGCGCGGGTCCGCTCGCACTGCAGCCCGACCAACAAACCCCAACCGCCATGCCCACCATGGGCATGGCGGCACTGTTTTTGAGCAATCCATCCTATTTCAACTTGCACTCGCCAAGCCGGGGCGCATGATTAGATGTGCGCTGTGCAGCCCTCGCCATCACCACGCTTGCCGCTTCGAGCGTCGTGCACGCCGACATCGTCGTCACGCGGCAGGCTTGCTCGATCATCGCCTCCGGGAGCGACGGGACGCTTCAACAATTTGGGCCCGAGGACACCCCGTGGTCGTCGCAGATTTCATCTGGAAGCTCGCCCGATGCTGACTCGGGCCATGCGGTGCTGAGTACGGAGTGGGACGAGTCCCACATCCGGCTCTCCACTCTTTCGGAGATCCATAGGGGGACCGGCGCCCGGGTGCTCACTCAAGCGTTTGTGCAGGTGGACATCGAGTTTGATCTGATCAACCCTGCGACGATCGAGGCACGCTATGACGTGATCGATGGCATCTCTGCCCCTCCGCCGCCGTTCGTATTCACCACGACACGCATCGTTGACCTGACGAACATCGTGGAGTTGCACACGACGCCCGGCATATACACGTATTCCCTCCCCCCGGGCCCGTACCGCCTTGAAGTTCAGAACATGCTCGGGAACTTCGAGAATGATCTCGGCTTCGCCGACAGCGCACGGTCGATCATCGGCACAGTCCGCATCCTGCCTCCGTGCGACATCGACTTCAACAACGACGACCTCTTCCCTGACACACAGGACATCGCCGACCTGCTGAGCGTCTTTGCCGGTGCTTCCTGCCCCACGCCCCCGCCCGCCGACTGCGACAGCGTGGACTTTAACCACGACGGCCTGTTCCCCGACACCCAGGACATCGCCGACTTCCTCGCCGCGTTCGCGGGCGGTGCGTGCTGAAGCCTGTTGACCGCGGACCGTGACAGACAAGTTCAAACGTACCGCCGGCACGCCGTACCCTGCGGGCGCATGCCCACACCCCCACGCCCCCCCGTCATCACGCGCTTCGCGCCCAGCCCCACCGGGCACCTCCACATCGGCGGCGCCCGCACCGCGCTCTTCTGCTGGGCCTTCGCGAAGAAACACCACGGGCACTTTCTGCTCCGCATCGAAGACACCGACGCCGCGCGCAGCAGCGACGAGTCCGCTCGTGGCATCATGGAAGACCTCGCGTGGCTGGGCATCCACTGGGACGAAGGCCCGGAACTGAAGGCGAGCACAGAGACCATCGGAGGTGACCCCCGCTCTGTCGGCCCCTTCTTCCAGGCCCGCCGTCTAGCCATCTACAACGCCCACATGATGCGCCTCGTCGAGCAGGGCAAGGCGTACCCCGCGATTGACACGGAGGAAGAACTCGCCGCGGAGAAAAAGAAGGCCGCCGACGCCAAGGCCAACTACCGTTACAACCGCGCGAGCCTCGCAAAGATCCCCGATATCAAGGACCGCATCAAACTCATCGAGTCCGGAGAGCCGCATGTCATCCGCTTCTTCTCGCCGCACGAGGAGATCGCCTTCACCGACCAGGTCCTGGGTGACGTGAAGATCGCGCCCGGCGAGGTGGACGACTTCATTATCCGCCGGCGCGACGGCTTCCCCATGTACAACTTCGCCGTCGTTGTCGACGACCACGCCATGGGCATCACGCACGTCATGCGCGCCCAGGAACACCTCTCCAACACCCCGCGCCAGATCGCCCTCTACCGCGCCTTTGGCTACGCGCCCCCCGCCTTCGGCCACATGCCCCTCATCTTCAACATGGACGGCACCAAGATGAGCAAACGCGACAAGGCCAAGTTCGCGAGGAAGAGCCTCAAGGATGCCATCGCAAAGGACGCGACGCTCAAGGACCGCGCCGCCGCCCTGCTCAAACTCGACGCAGCCCTCGTACGCGACTTCATCTCGGGCGACAACGACTCCCTCGAAGTTGCCGCGGCTGTCGCCCACCACTTCAAGATCGGCCTCCCCGAAGTCCAGGTTTCCGACTTCCGCGAGGCAGGCTACCAGCCCGAACCCATCTGCAACTTCCTCGCCCTCTTGGGCTGGAACCCGGGCATGAAACTCCCCGACGGCAAGGACCTCGAGAAGTTTGACAACGCCTTCCTCGCCCAGCACTTCGGCATCGAACGCATCGGGCGCACCAACGCGAAGTTCGACCGCGCCAAACTGCTCGCCTTCAACGCCGACGCCATCGCAGCGATGAGCGAGGACGAGTTTGCGAAGCGGTTCCGCGCCTGGTGCGAGGAGTTCGAACCCGCGCTGCCCACAACGGTGACAGACCCGCAGCGCTGGCTCTGGCTCTCCCGCGCGGTCAAGCAGCGCGCCAAGACCATGCGCGACGGCGCCAAGGCCGCGTCCTTTGCTCTGCTCACCGACGATGGCTACCAGTTCGATCAGGCCGCCGCCCAGAAGAACTTGCTCGACAAGGACCACGCGGGCCTCAAGATGCTCGACGAAGTCGCCGCGCGACTGGCCCACGACATCGCCGGCGAGACAGCCGCCATACGCCAAGCAGCGCGAACCACCCCTGTGGGCCAACCGGGCGAAAGACCACCTTCCTCCCCCCCCTTGCTCACCGCAAAAGATGACTTCGGAGAAATGGTGTTTCCGCCGGCCAAGACCATTGACACGTCCTGGCTTGAACTGGCACTCCCGACACTCGGGCCCGAAACGGCCCTGCACGCTCCCTACAAGTCGGCCGCGGAAGCAGTTCTGGCCGACGAGGGCGTCGACTGTGCTGAACTGGGAATCCCGGGTCTTCGGCGGCCTGCGTTCGGTACGGTTGATCGGCCGCTGTTTGCCAGAGCCAGCGGGTTCTCGCTCGGCCCGGCGGAGGCGGAC